>NZ_NXLR01000019.1 GCF_003364255.1 Helicobacter marmotae | reverse complement strand
TTAATAATGGCAATACGCAAACAGGAGGAGGTGGAGTAGGTGGAACAGGAGGCACTCCTGCAGGGACGATTACTAATTTTACCAATAATAGTGGCGGGACTATCACTACACTTAATAATAATGCCCTTATTACTAATGGCATTACTAATGCTACTAATGCCACGATAACTACACTTAATAATAAATATGCCCTAAGCACTATTACTAACTCTGGCACCATAACTACACTCGATAATGATAATAGCGCTACCATAACGACTCTTACGAATAATGCCAATGGAAATATTGACACCATAGAAAATAAAAGTGGCTCTACCATAACGACTTTAGATAATAAAACCAATGCTCAAATTGAGACTATTAATAATGCAGGCACATTACAAACACTCACTAATGAATCAAGTGCTAGCATCAATAAAGTAGAGAATAAAAGTAATGCTACACTCACTACTTTAACTAATAATGCAGGAGGGACGATTACTACCTTAGAAAATGCAGGGACCCTTAGCACTGCTACCAATGCTGGGATACTCACTACCCTTACTAACACTTCAACGATCACTAATGCCACTAACTCTGGTAGTATTACTACTTTAACTAATAGTGCTACGATCATTAATGGAATTAATAATAATAAAACCAAGTGGGTAGATTGAGAGTGTAAATAATAATAGCTTGTGAATGACCTTACCAATCCGGGGTAATCGATATGCTCATTATAAAGAACATAAGGATACAAAAGGGATTACTAGCTTAAAAGATTAAAAATAGAGGCTCTCCCCGAAAGGGAGAAAGGGGGAGCATTACATCATACCACCCATGCCGCCCATACCACCCATATCTGGCATTGCTGGGGCTGGCTTATCTTCTTTAATTTCATTGATAGTTGCTTCGGTAGTTAAAAGCAAACTTGAGACAGACACAGCATTTTGGAGCGCTACACGCGTTACTTTAAGAGGGTCGATGATACCTTCTTTAAACATATCTACATATTCGCCTGTAGTTGCATTAAAGCCAAAGCCGTCTTTTGAGCTTTTTTCTACTTCATTAACCACCACACCCGAATCATATCCAGCATTTGCAGCAATTTGTGCAAGAGGAGCTTTAATAGCACGTTTGATAATATCATACCCTATCGCTTCATCACCACTTAGGCTGAGCTTTACCTTTTGCGAAGCACGGATAAGGGCAGAACCACCGCCTATAACAATCCCTTCATCAACTGCTGCTTTTGTAGCTGAGAGAGCGTCATCTACGCGGTCTTTCTTTTCTTTCATTTCTACTTCACTTGCCGCACCTACTTTAATCACTGCCACACCGCCGCTAAGTTTAGCTAAACGTTCTTGGAGTTTTTCTCTATCATAATCACTCGTAGTGTTTTCAATTTCTGTTTTGATTTGAGCTATTCTGTCTTTCACATCTTTTGCTTTGCCCTTACCATCAACGATAGTTGTATTATCTTTATCTATCACAATACGAGCTGCACTTCCTAAATCTGCAAGAGTAGTGCTCTCCAAAGTTTTACCAAGCTCTTCGCTGATAACTTGCCCACCTGTAAGGATAGCAATATCTTGGAGCATTGCTTTACGTCTATCACCAAATCCAGGAGCCTTAACCGCTGACACATTCAGCACACCACGCAATTTATTAACCACAAGCGTTGTAAGAGCCTCACCCTCAATATCTTCAGCAATAATTAAAAGTGGTTTGCCACTTTGCATAGTCGCTTCAAGTAAGGGCAAAATCTCTTTCATATTTGAGATTTTCTTATCAGTTAAAAGTACATAGGCATTTTCAAGCTGGGCGGTCATTTTGTCAGTATTAGTTACAAAATATGCAGAGAGGTAGCCTCTATCAAATTGCATACCTTCGACCACACTCAATTCATCATTGATACCCTTTGCCTCTTCAACGGTAATCACGCCATCTTTACCTACTTTTTCCATAGCTTCGGCAATAAGCGCACCGATATTTTCATCAGAGTTTGCAGAAATAGTCGCTACTTGTGCAATATCACTCTTCCCGCCAACTTTTTTACTTGCCTTTTTAAGCTCTTCAATGATAGCTGATACTGCCTTGTCCATACCACGTTTAACTTCGATAGGATTTGCTCCTGCTGTGATGTTTCTTAAACCTTCTTTATAAATGCTGTATGCGAGAACAGTAGCTGTTGTAGTGCCATCTCCTGCTGCATCAGCTGTCTTGCTAGCCACTTCCTTTACAAGCTGTGCCCCCATATTTGCAATAGGATCAGCAAGTTCGATTTCCTTTGCCACAGATACCCCATCTTTTGTAATTGCTGGGGCACCATAACTCTTTTGTATAAGGACATTTCGCCCTTTTGGACCCATTGTTACTTTCACTGCGTCGCTTAATTGCTTAATACCCTCATATAGCTTATTTCTCGCAGAATCTGAAAAATGAATTTCTTTGCTTGCCATGTGTTACTCCTTAAAAATTTTAAATTTATTTTTCAATAACGCCCAAAATATCATCAAGCTCTAAAACCATATATTCTTTAGAATCTAACTTGATTTCCGCGCCTTTATATTTACCAAACACGATTTTGTCATTTTCTTTAAGCACTTTATCTTCTTTGAGCTTTGTACTCACTGCCTTGATGATACCTATAAGAGGTTTCTCTTTCGCATTATCAGGGATAATAATACCCGAACTTGTCTTGGTATCTTCCTCGATACGTTCCACGAGAACTCTTTCACCCAAAGGTCTAAACTTCATTATGGACTCCTTTAAATATAAAAATTTATCAAAAATTTAGCACTTAATTTTTGAAGTGCGAGAATCTTATATTTTTTTATTAAACAAGTCAATACTTTATAGCTATTTTATAAATAAACTTTAGTCTAATAAACTAAATTTATATATACCTAATATTATAAACTTTCACACTATAGGCGATTAGAGCATTCTCTAAGCTTTCTTTTATACTCTTGTTATAGAATCCCCGCCATCGCACAAGCAAGATTCTTAAGGCTACATTTATGATAAGCAAACATTCAATCGAAGCCCTCAAGCAATATATAGATATTGTAGAGATACTCAGCCCCTATGTAGAGCTAAAAAAATCTGGGAGCAATTACATCGCCTGCTGCCCTTTCCATGATGAAAAGACACCTAGCTTTGTCGTTAGCCCCACAAAAGGATTCTATCATTGCTATGGCTGTGGCGTGGGCGGCGATGCGATTAAGTTTATTATGGAATATGAAAAGCTTAGCTTCATAGAGAGTGTAGAAAAAATCGCAGCCTTACATAACTTCACGCTAGAGCATGAGGGTAACTATAGCAAAAAGCCCGATTCTAAAATATTTGATGAAATGACAAGATTTTATCAAAAATGCCTCCGCTCCCATAAACCCTCACTTGAGTACCTTGCCTCAAGGCATATCTCAAATGCCAGCATAGAGCGATTTTCTCTGGGCTATTGTGGGGCAAGCTTTGAGAGTTTAAACTTCATCAAGCAACACAACTTAAATAAAGAAGAAGCCCTTGCTTTTGGGATTATTGGCAGAGACAATGGACGCGAATATGCTCGCTTTAGCGATAGAATCATCTTTCCCATACATGCCCCAAATGGTAAAATCGTGGGCTTTGGCGGGCGCACCATAAGTGGAGCAAATGCCAAATACATTAACTCTCCACAAAGCAAAGTCTTTAATAAATCCCAACTCCTCTATGGCTACTCCCTCGCCAAAGAGAAAATCTATAAGCAAAAAAAGATCATAGTCTGTGAGGGGTATCTTGATGTGATTATGCTTCATCAAGCGGGCTTTGAATACGCCGTAGCCACACTTGGTACAGCCCTTACAAAAGAACATCTCCCACTTTTGCATAAAGGTGAGCCAAAAGTGATATTAAGCTATGATGGCGATAAAGCTGGACTCAATGCCGCCTTTAAGGCAGCCCAAATGCTTGCAAAAGAGGGCTATGATGGGGGAGTGGTAATATTTGCAAATGGCATGGACCCAGCAGATATGGTGGCAAATAAGCAAATTAACGAGTTAAGCGATATGTTTGCCCAACCTTTGCCATTTATTGAATTTGTGCTAAATCACATAGCCCAAAGCTTTGCCTTAGAAAATCCTTTAGAAAAGGAAAAAGCACTAGCCCAAATGACGCAGTTTCTCCATACGCTCAGCCCATTATTACAAGAAGAATACAAACCCTTTATAGCGCGATTACTCTCCTTGCCTACAAAGCTTATCCACACACACCGCCCTCAAGCTCCCAAGCTCCCTCCCCATACCCTCCCCCAAACGCAAGATTTTGCCGAACTTACCTTGATTAAAAGCTTCTTAGAGCAGAGGGCATTTATTGACTTTGCGGTTGAATACATTGACGCCTCTATATTTAGCACGCATAAAGAGGCGTTTTCTCTCCTGCTTCAAGGGGAATTTGATAACCCTCTGCTTTTGGGCATTGCTCTCAATGAGAATATAAAGCCCCTAGCTGACTTGCCTGCGCTTAAAGAACATTTGCGTTTATTTATCGCTCAAGCATACACACGCCTTTTAACAAACATTCCCTATAATAACACGATGAATTTGCATGATAAAAATGCGCTTATTAAGTCCATAAAGCATAAAATCTTACAACTCAAACAAGGAGAATTACTGCCATATGTTAGCCCTAGCACTTTTTAGTGGAGGCTGCGATAGCCTCATTTCAATGAAACTTCTTAAAGAGCAAGGTATTGATGTCATTGCCCTGCATTTTGATATAGGCTTTGGGGGGAATAAAGACAAGCTTGAATATTTCCAAAACGCTACCAAACAGATAGATGTAGAGCTCAAAATCCTTGATATTAAAAAACAATTTTTCAATGATGTGCTTTTTAAGCCAAAGTATGGCTATGGCAAGTATTTTAATCCTTGCATTGATTGCCATGCCAATATGTTTGCAAATGCGTTTGCATATCTGCTTGAAGTGGGAGCGGACTTCGTAGTGAGTGGCGAGGTACTCGGGCAACGTCCCAAGTCTCAACGCAAAGAGGCATTAGACCAGGTGCGAAAGCTTGTGCGACATATTGGGGAAGATTCTAAGTTTGATACTCTACTTTCACGCGATGGGAGCAACCCTAACAAACCTCAACACCTCGATGAACTCCTTTTACGCCCTATGAGTGCCAAACTTTTAGAGCCAAGCTTCCCAGAAAAAATGGGCTGGGTCAATAGAGAATCTTTGCTTGACATAAGTGGTAGGGGACGCACAAGACAACTAGAGATAATTAAAAATTATGGCTTTAAATATTATGAAAAGCCCGGTGGGGGCTGCCTGCTTACTCAAGATTCTATAGCTTCTAAAATCAAAGACTTAAGCGCACATCGACAAATGCGCTTTGAAGATATAGAAATGGTGAAAGTGGGACGTTATCTTGTGCTAAAAAATGGCGCGAGGTGCGTCATCGCAAGAAATGCACAAGAGAATGAAAAGCTCAAAAAACCAAACCCCCTTATGGAGCCTATCACACTCCTTGATTGTGTAGGTCC
The DNA here is from genome assembly GCF_003364255.1 of Helicobacter marmotae. GTDB lineage: Bacteria > Campylobacterota > Campylobacteria > Campylobacterales > Helicobacteraceae > Helicobacter_C > Helicobacter_C marmotae. The sequence goes on along the minus strand of NZ_NXLR01000019.1, from coordinate 30,830 downwards.
ATTTGGGATTATAGAATCTAATGCCTCCATAGCAGATAAAATGCTCGCTGGGCGTATTGCCTTAAGCTATGCCAAGACAGAGGCAGAGCGTGAATATCAAGTGCAAATTGGAACACAAATTTACTCCCTAGCACCACTTGAGCGCGAAGTTGCACAAAGTTACTTACTTTTAGCACAATAGATTCTATCTCTATGAAAGGAGAAAAAATGGGTTTTGATATTATGGGGCTGCATGTATGGGACTTCACTCAAGCATTTGGGTATTTTGAAGCTTTTAGCGGCATTATTGTCGTGCTTTTGTGTGCGGGGGTAGCCTTTGGCTTCTTACGTCATTTTCGACCTCCTAAATCTAAAGGAGAGCTTGAGAAATAGCATATTTTGCACTTAGCTTGCTTGAGCTTTACTTTTATATCACTCCTACTCAGAGACTACTGATAACAAGGGTAGTCTGCCCCGCAAGGAAAGTGAAATTATTATACCTTTACCCACTAAAATAGGGAAAAATCTCCTTATAAAACCGCCCCATTGTCATGTCTATAGCCCTCATAGAGGGTGAAGAATCTCCACCTCAAACTCCAAGTGGGTAGCCAAGTTTGTTTGTCTTAAGCGAAGTCGGAGAATCTCTACTTGGATTTCTAGCAAATTCCATCCCATTGTCATCACAAACCCCTGATAAGGGGTGAAAAATCTCTCTTATATACTAGAAACTCTACCCCTCTTGTCATTCTGAGGGAGCACGAAGTGGAGGCGAAGAATCTCTCTTATCCGCTAAGGACTCCTTAAACGAATCGCTAGAAAGGCAGTTATTTTGTCATTCCAAGCCCCCAATAAAGGACAAAGAATTGCTTTCAAAAACACCAAAAAGCACGACTAGTGATTTAGACAGAGATTCTTCACCCTCTACGAGGGTTCAGAATGACAAACTTTGTGTCCTTATAGGGAATAGACTTAGCTACCCGCAAGGGAAATTCTCTCAAGACGATAATGTGGCTTGTATGAGAGGGAAATGAGTTTGTCATGTCTTGCGGGCTTTATGCCCGAAGAATCTCTGTGGGATTTACTAGAACGTTAGCCAAGTTTGTCATTTTGAGGGAGCACAAGGTGCGACCGAAGAATCTCTCTTATCCGCTAAGGACTCTCTAAACGAGTCACTAGTCGCACTTTTTGGTGATTCTAAAAGAGAGACTCTAGTATATAAGAGAGATTCTTCGCCTCCTAAAAGAGGCTCAGAATGACAATAGGGCGTTTCCTTTAGAGAGTCTCTACTAGATAAAGAGATGCTTTGGCAAGGCTCACGGCTTGCCCGCAAGAGCTAACAAACTCATTTCCCTTGCAAGAGTTTAAGCCTACTCTACAAAGACGCAAAGAAAAGAAAACACTGAAGTAAAATAATAAATTTATATATTTTTATAGATTTTAGTAATACTATTTTTATTTACTTATTATTATAATAATATAATAATTATTTTTTACATAAAAGGTCATACTATGAAATATAAAATATCCACTTGCTTTATTCCCTTAAGTCTAGCCTATCCTATACAAGCACAAGATATTACACCCATACGTCTAGGGCAAAGCATTGTGAGTGCCTCACGCATAGATACGCCTATTGATCAAGCCCCGGGCAATGTAAGCATCATCACCCAAAGAGATGTGAAAATGCGCCCCAATGCCAAATTTAGCGATACGATAAGAGGGATTGAGGGCTTGCAGCAAAGTAAATCACGAGGTTTTGATACTTTTGATAGTGTTAGAATACGGGGTTTAAGCGGAGCGGCTATTATGGTTGATGGAATCATACTCAATGACATCAACAACAACACAAAAATGCTAGCGAGTATGAGCTCATCAGATATTGCACAAGTTGAAGTCGTAAGGGGAGCATTCTCAAATGTCTATGGAAGCGGAGCAGTAGCAGGGGCTATTAATTTTATCACTTCTATGCCCACTACCTTTGAGAGCAAAGCCGAGCTTGGCTATGGCAATGCCCTTAATAGCGCATTTGCCCCTAAACATACCTTTAGAGGCTTTGCAAGCATAGGCGATGTATTTTTTGATAAAAAGTTGCGTGCAAAATTCTCTTTTGGGACAACAAGCACACAAGGATATGCCGCAGATTCTGTAGTGGTGCGAGATGTGAGCGGCTATAGTGGTGCAAAACCTACTTTGGATTCAAACACAGCGGAGAATCGCTTTAATATTGGCGATATGGGCAGGCAAGCCTATAATACCTATGATAGCACCCTTCGGGCAGAATATGACATCACCGATGAAAGCGTGCTAAGTGGCTACATACGTTGGAATATGTATGAATATGAGCATAAAGACCAAAAGACATTCCTTACACAAAATGGTATGCCAAGCTATGGGAATAATGCTGATATAAATAGCGGCAAACCTGCTCCCATCCTCTATGGAAGACACATTGGCAAGGAAATGTATAACCAACTCATTAGCTCTGTGGGATATAAGCATTATTTGCCTAATGATGATTATTTTGAGTTGAAGATATATAGAATCGATGGATGGGATACATTTAATAACCCCGATGGCGGTGCAAGCCCTACAACTGCTAATACCACTATCTATGGAGGGAGTGGCACACAAAGCAATCATAAATATGAAATACATAATATTGATATGATATATACACATGCTTTTAATGAACATCACCAAATCCTAGCAGGCTTGCAATATCGACACAACAACTACAAGCAGACACAACACTACATTGCCAACTATAAATTCTTTCGATCTCAAAACACAGGCTCGCCTACAAGTAATTACACACAAGGGGGCAAAACAAGTAGCATTGGCATATTTGCTGAATGGCAAAGCGATTGGGAGAGCCTCATAAGCGGCTTGAGTAGCAATATTGGGCTAAGGGGGGATTCTTGGCAGGGCTATGGTATTTATAGAGATAAGGACACCTATAGTAAGAATACAAAAAATGTGCTAAGCCCTAAGGTCTCACTTAACTATGCCCTAAGCCCTTATGCGAGGCTTAAAAGCTCCTTTGGGCAAGCCTTTAAAGCACCTAATTTTTCACAATTATTTAGCAATAGAACCTATACCGATGGCACTCCCATTAAGGGTAATCCCAACCTCAAGCCAGAAAATGTGCTGAGTTTTGATATAGGCTTTGAATATGACTTATCTCCGCTTTTTGGCATAAAAAAAGAGCGAGAGAGAATGGGAGCGCTAAAGGTGTATTATTTTAATAACACCACAACCAATACCATTATGCAATACTCCACTAGTGCCCCAGAGCACTTAAGGGGCTTATTTGATAATTTAGGAAAGAATAGAATCCAAGGCTTAGAATCTAGCCTTTTACTTCCGCTAGGCTATGGGCTAAGCATATATTTAACCTATACATTTATGGATTCTAAAATCTTAAAAAGCCTGGAGAGAAGCACAGAAGGAAATAGAGTTGCGGGTGTGCCTATGCACTTAGGCTATGGGGGGATTTTTTATGAAAATATGAAGGTATATGGAAGCTTTGGCATAGAATATGCAAGCAAGCCTTTCAAAAACTCAAATAATACCCCCACACCTAGCAATGTCTATGGCGCAACAGATAGCTATAGCATTGCTGATGTAAAGCTCGGGCTTAAGCTTAGCAAGCATCTTAATGTAAATGGCTCCATTACTAATCTTTTTAATCAAACCTACTATAGCTACTACCGCGCAAGTGGGAGGGCATTTTTTGTCGCATTGGAGGGGAAATTTTAATACGTATTGGCATACCTCTTGCTTTTAAACCATATATTAATCAAAAGAGGCGATAGTATATAAAAGCAATGAAGAAGGAGAAAGTCATGGCACTTAGTCCTATCGGTAACATTACTTATATCAACCAAAATTCTCAGCTTGGCTCTATCCAGCATGCAAATAATATGCAAAAAGTAGATTTTGTCCTCAATGCAAATATGCAAGAGTTTGTCGATAAACTTAAAGATGTGCAAGAAGTCTCTCCAACGCCACAGACTGAAGCTATTAACCCCGATAGTCAGCAAAATGCAAGGGAGGATTCCCCAGAAGATTCCAAAAAAGAACATAAAACTACAGAATTCCTCCTAGGAGAGGAAGAGCTCGCGAGTTATAAAGATGAAGTATCCTTGCTTGATGTCAGGGCATAGCAATAGCCCACACCCTTAAAACTAAACACTTAAAACACTAAGCCTAAATTCAAGCCTATACTCTGCGTATAGTTATTAGGCTCTACATAATACCCTACAGCTTGCCCATTTCTAAAACCCTGCTTGCTATCTGACTCTAAAATATGCCAATACTCATAATAAAGCTTTGCAAAATATGCGATCTTACTATTGGCTCGATAATCTCCCCTTAAGGCAAGATAATAGCCATTCCCCCTTGGTTGATTAAAAGAAAGGTCTCTATCAAAATCAATATCAGTCATATAGGTTTTATTCCATGCTTTTACGATACCGCGATATTGCACCAAAGCTTGCGTGCTAATCTTACGGCTAATCTGTGCGCCTAGATTAAAACCTAGAATATAATACAAATAATGCTGTGCTCTCCTATACGCACTATCATCATTTATATCATTAAATAAAAATCGATACCCCACGCCGATGTTATATCCCACATTTAAGAGATCAACCCTCACGCGAGGATTTAAGACATATTGTACATAATATATGGAATCTTTAGAATCTGTCGAAAATGCTTGGCAATTACTTGGATTACCAATCGCACAAACCTGCCCATCATAGTTTGTTTTTGCACTCATCAAATATGCCATAGATAAACTATGTGCAAAAAATGGCGTTACATTATGGGTAATGCCGCCCCTTAGCCCAGCCATAATCCCTGATATTTTCATAAGCCTTTTATCATCTTCTGTTTCTTTATAGCTATAGCTTTCAATCAAAGCACTAAGGCTATAATTTAGCACATCTAATGGCGGCATATAATATTTTGTTGTTTTTTGTGCTAGGGGCTGCCTAGGGTTACTCACTTGCGTAGCCCCAAAGCTCAAGGTAGCAAAAGCCAAACTCATTAAAACTATTTTATACATATTTTATTTTCCTCACAAATCCTAATTTTTTGCAATCTGCTCTATGATTGCATTAAAGCTCGCACTTGGGCGCATTATAGATTCTGCCTTACTATCATCAAACTTATAATATCCGCCTAAATCCACAGCCTTGCCTTGAGCATTATTAAATTCTGCTCGTATCACATCTTGCTTGCTTTCTATATCTTTCGCTATAGGGACGAAAAATCCTGATATAGTGCTATCTGTGCCTTGTGTAGCCAAAGCCTTGATGAAATACAAGCTCAAATAAAAATGACTTGTGCGGTTGTCATCTTCGCCTACTTTGCGCGAAGGGGCTTTATTATTATTAAGCCACTCGCCAATGGCGCTATCAAGCGCATCTGCCAATACTTTCGCTTTAGGGCTATTTTGCTTCTGGGCGTAGAACTCTAGGCTTGCTTGCAATGCCAAAAACTCACCCAAACTATCCCAACGCAAGTGATTCTCATTCACAAGTTGCTCGACTTGTTTAGGTGCGCTTCCTCCCGCTCCTGTCTCAAACATAGCCCCACCATTAAGCATAGGGACAACCGATAGCATTTTAGCACTTGTGCCAAGCTCTAAAATAGGGAAAAGATCTGTCAAATAATCTCTTAGCACATTACCCGTGATAGAAATAGCATTTTTACCCGCACGAATAAGTCGCAGTGATTCCAAACAAGCCTCTTTAGGTGCTAAAATCGCTATGTCTTTGCCCTTTTCTTTCAGACGTTTTTGCACCAAATCAATCATAATTTTATTGCTTGCTCGCTTAGAATCAAGCCAAAAGATTGCCTTATCTCCTGTAATATCAGCGCGTTCAATCCCTAAATCAATCCAATTTTGCACTGCGTCAAATTTAGCTTGGTTTGCACGATAAATATCGTTTTTGCGTACTTTATGAGAAAGCAACACCTTTCCTTGAGAATCCACAATCACAAACTCACCATCATTTGGAGCGATAAATGTTTTATCATGTGAGCCATATTCCTGTGCCTTTTTTGCCATAAGCCCGACATTACTCACACTGCCTAGTTTTGAGGGCTCTAATGTGCCATTTTTATGCAAATCCTCTAGCACCGCTTCATAAATGGTCGCATAAGTCTTATCGGGGATAATGGCATTTGCATCGCATTCATTGCCATTTTTATCCCATAGTTTTGCGCCATTTTTGAGCATAGCAGGCATAGACGCATCGACAATCACATCGCTAGGCACATGAAGGTTGGTAATGCCTTTATCAGAATTTACCATAGAGATTTTTGCACTTTTTTCTAAAATCTCATTATATTTTGCGAGGATTTGAGCTTTTTTAGGAGAAGATTCTATCTTTGAAAGCAATTCACTCACACCATTGTTTGGATTAACGCCGAGTGCTTCAAGCTCATCACCAAAGCTATCAAAAATTGCTTTAAAATATGCCTTCACTGCATAGCCAAACAAAACAGGATCGCTTACTTTCATCATCGTGGCTTTTAAGTGAAGTGAAAACAAAATATCTTGCTCCTTACACTTGGCAATTTGCGCTTCATAAAATGCACTCAATTTAAGCGCGTCCATAAAAGTAGCGTCTAAAATCTCATTTTGCTCTAATTTAAGCCCCTCTTTAAGTACCCTCTCCCCTTGAGCATCTCTAAAAACAATTTTTGCAGTAGTGGGAGATTCTATCAATACAGCCTTTTCATTATCAAAAAAATCTCCATCTGCCATATAGCTTACACAGCTTTTAGAGGATTTATTAAAAGGCACTACACGATAAGGGTTTTTTTGCGCATAGGATTTCACTGCCTTTGTACTGCGGCGGTCAGAATTCCCTTGACGAAGCACAGGATTCACAGCAGAGCCTAAAACCTTTTGATACTTTTCTTTAATGCCTTGCTCTGCCTCATTTGCTGGGTTATCAGGGAAGTCTGGCACATTATAGCCCTTAGTTTGCAATTCTTTAATGGCGGCTTTGAGCTGGGGGATTGAGGCGGAAATGTTAGGAGTTTTAATCAAATTAGCAGAAGGGTCTTTGACAAGCTCACCTAAAAGAGTGAGCGCATCTTCCACCCTTTGGTCTGCTTTAAGCGATTCTGGAAATTGAGCCAAAATCCGCGCAGAGAGAGAAATGTCAGAAGTAACCACATCAATATCTGCATGTTTCAAAAACGCTCTCACTATGGGCAAAAACGAATAAGTAGCAAGAGCTGGGGATTCATCTGTAAGGGTATAGGTAATTTTCATGGATTATCCTTTCAAGTAAAATTAAGCAATGCTTGAAGTATAGCAAATTTGCATAGCCTCTAACATAAGAGATAAGATTTTTTTAACTTTTATATTGCATTATTGGCGAATAGGTAGCATTCTATGGCTTGAATACGCATACTTTAAGGGTGCTGAATTTATTTTACAAACTTAATGCCCATATACAGCACACTCCCACACCACACTACCCCAGCCATAAGCAAAGCCAAAGCAAAGGGCGTATTTGCCTCTAATGCACCCACAAGAAAAGCACTCAATCCAGCTAGAGCAAATTGTATCGTGCCCAAAGTCGCGCTTGCTGTGCCTGAGTGATCTTTAAAGCGTGCCATAGCAAGGGTAGTGAGATTAGGCAATAAAAAGCCAAGACTTGAGAGTGTGGCAAAAAGCGCTATTTCAAAAAGCACAAATACACCCACAAAGCCTGCCAATATCAAAATAAATACAAAAATACTCATAGCAATAAAGGCTATTTTTAAAATATATTGCGGGGCATATTTCTGCACTATTTTTGCATTCAACATAGAGGCAAGCATAAGCCCTAGCGCATTGAGGGCAAACACCAAGCTATATATGTGCGTTGGCAGCTCATAAACACTCATAAACACAAAGCTTGAGCCCGTGATATAGGCAAACATCGCAGCCATAGCAAATGCCCCTGATAATACATAAATCATAAAGATTCTATCACTAAGGATGAGTTTATAAGTTTGGATAATTTCAATATGCGAAAACGCAGCCTTATGGCTTGGAGCAGATTCTTTAAGACTAAAGACTATAAAGAAAAATAAAACTACACCAAGAGCAAAAAGTGCGAGAAAAATACTATGCCAAGGGAAAAAGCTAAGTAACATTGAGCCAAGCGTTGGGGCGAGCATAGGGGCAAGTGAAGAAACCACCATCATAAGGGCAAAGACACTTGCAGCATCTTTAAGACTAAATCTATCATTCACAATAGCTCGCGCTATAACCACACCTGCACATCCACCAAGGGCTTGCAAAAAGCGCAAAGCAATAAAAGCATAAATAGAATCTACAAGCACACAGCCTATACTTGAGGCAATAAAAACCACCAAACCCACATACAAGGGCTTTTTACGTCCAAAAATATCACTTAATGGTCCATAAATAAGCTGCCCAAAAGCAAAGGCAATAAAAAAACTTGCAAGAGAGAGTTGAGTATAGAAATTACTTACAGCAAAGCTCTCACTCACATTAGGCAAGGCAGGAAGATACATATCTGTAGAAAGCGGGGCAAGAGAAGACATAAAAGCAAGAATAAAAATAAGCACAATCTTTTGCCACCCTTGAGGAGAAAGCACTTCTGTAGTAGGTTTTGTCATATCTGCATTCATAGAAAATCCTCCGATAAACTCCGTATTTTAGCGTTCTTAAGCAAGTTTTGAGTGGGCATTATATACCACAAGATATAAAGTAAAAATGAATAAACAAGCCCATGCAACCTCTAAAGCTATCCCCATAACCTCATCACTTCTTTATGCTTAGCTTCCCCTTTGTGCAACCACCTCTTTGCATCGCTCGCATAATGTCGCATTATCTGGCACGACAAACTGCCAACATCGCTCGCATTTGCCCCTTTGCGCCCTATAAAGCACAAATTCTTCACTCCCAAGCATAAAGCGAGCTAACTCTTCACCATTGCTAACCTCTGTAGTTGCCCCAGAAATAATCAACCACCTATCAAGCAAAGTTATATCTTTAGGAGTGAGCAATAACACTTCAAGGGAAGATTTAATATGTTTTTGTTTTTTGAGGCTATCTAGAGCTTCGGTGAATTTTTCCCTAATAGCGAGTAAATACTCAAAGTCTAATTGCATTTGGAGATTATAATACTCTGCACAGCTTATCTTTGGTATATCAAAAATATCTTTACATTCTCCCTTAAGGGCTTCACTAGCATGACAAAAGGCTTCATCTGCAGTATATGTGAGCACAGGGGCTATAAAATGCAAAAGTCGCTTTAAAATTACTACCATAGTGCTTTGAATGCAACGGCGAGAGAGCGAATGCGGTGCATCACAATAAAGCACATCTTTACATAAATCTAAATATATACCACTCAACTCATTTGTTAAAAAATTCATCACTACGCCTAGGGCTTTGGCAAACTCATACTCACTAAAATAGCTATATGCTTCATCAAATACCTTATCACATTGACTTAGAATCCACCTATCAATCTCTCCAAGTTCATCTCTGCCCACCATATCAGATGGGCTTTTAGGGGCATTGGCTAATAAAAATCGTATAGTGTTGCGGATTTTACGATACTGCTCGCTAACTTGCTTTAAAATCTCATCACTAATATTTTGATCACTTTGATAATGGCTTAAAGCAACCCAAAGTCGTAAAATTTCACTCCCTTGAGTTTTAATAATCTCACTTGGAGCGATGACATTCCCCTTGCTTTTGCTCATCTTTTCACCATTTCTATCAAAGGTAAAGCCATGTGTGAGTATTTTCTTATAAGGTGCCCTCTGCATTAAAGCACAAGAGAGCAAAAGTGAGCTTTGAAACCAACCCCTGTGCTGGTCACTCCCCTCAAGATACATATCTGCGGGGTAACTCCCCGCATCATAATCATTGCCTTTAAGCCTATGAGCATTATCAAGCACCGCACTCCATGTGCTCCCACTATCAAACCACACATCGAGGATATGCCTACTTTTAGTGAGATTCGCACTTAGGTGCTTAAATGCTGGGGGTAATAATGCCTCTATATCATAGCTCCACCAAGCATCACAACCCTCTTTTTCAAAAATATCTGCGATATGCGTGAGCACCGATTCTTCAAGTAATGGCTTTTTAGTATTTTTATCAAGTAAAAATGCGATAGGCACACCCCAATCTCTCTGCCTTGATATACACCAATCAGGGCGGTTTTCAATCATTGAGTAGATTCTATTTTTCCCATTTGGGGGGTAGAATCTCACGCCATCAAGGGCTTGCAAAGCCACTTCTTTGAGCGTTTTCCCCTCAAAAAAAGGCTTATCAAGCAAGATAAACCACTGCGTAGTAGCCCGATAAATCACAGGCTTATGTGAGCGCCAACAATGTGGATAGCTATGTGTAATCACTTCTTTTCTTAATAACGCTTTGCCTAGAATCTTAAAAATACTCTGGTGTGTATCAAAAATATTTTTCCCCACGAACTCACCCACAAATGCCTTTGGCACAAGCCCCATACTCTCTACTAAAGAGCTAAAGTTCCCCCTATCATCAACGGGCATTATTACCTCTAAATTATATTTTAACCCCACATAATAGTCATCTTCACCATGACCGGGAGCTGTATGGACAATCCCGCTGCCATCGCTTACCCCTACATGCTCGCCTAAAACGATGAGCGATTCTCTCCCATTAAGCGGATTTATGGCTTTGAGATTCTCTAACTCTTTGGCTTGGAATGTTCGCGCTATCTCTTTGCTTATGCCTAAAGTGCTTGCAAGCTTTTCATGCAAGGCTTTTGCGACAATATAGCCATCACCGGTTAAAACATAAGATTCTGTAGGATTAAAAGCAAGGGCGACATTAGCAGGTAATGTCCAAGGGGTGGTGGTCCAAATAATTGGCTTAGCTTCCGAGAGATTGAGTGTTTTTAAAGATTCTGGAGCGATGGCAAAGGCTACAAATATAGAATCTGACTGCTTATCTTGGTATTCCACTTCTGCATCAGCAAGCGCACTCTCACATGCCCAACTCCAATAAATGGGTTTGAAACGTTCTGCTAAAAGCCCCTTTTTAATAAGTGCGATAAGCGTGCGGTAAATCTGTGCTTCAAAAGCAAAATCCATAGTTTTATAAGGCTTCTCAAAATCCCCAACCACACCCAAAGATTGAAATTCACTTGATTGAATCTCGATGAATTTTTGTGCATGTTCGCGGCAGAGGGCTCGTAGCTTTGTCTTCTCTAGGCTATCCTTTTTTGCCTTGCCAAGCTTTTGCTCAACTTGCTGCTCAATAGGCAAGCCATGACAATCCCAGCCCGGTGTGTAGCGGATATTCTCTCCTTTGAAATAATGATACTTCACAATAATATCTTTGAGAATCTTATTCAGGGCATGCCCTATATGTATATGTCCATTTGCATAAGGAGGTCCATCATGTAAAAAAAAGTTTTGAGTGCTTTTGGCATGGGCATTTTTAAGCCGACTATAGAGATTCATCTCACGCCATTTTGCATAAGTGTGTGGCTCATTTTGAGGGAGATTACCCCGCATGGGGAAAGTCGTATCAGGCAAAATCAAAGTATCTTTATAATCCATTCAAAACTTCCTTTACTCAAATAAATACGCGATTGTAGCAAAAAGTGTTTTTGATTCCTATAGCTACCTCTAAATCATCTCCCAACTCCCTCTCATATTGCACTATTTATAAACAGCCTCTATAGCCATATGTATAACTCTGCATTGCTCGCTCATTGAATACTTAGAGTATGAACTGGCTATAGGGATATAAAGGGCTTTAAAGAAATTTTAAGCTTAATGCTTTATTTTGGTGGGAGGCTCATAATCGCCTTAAAAGCACTCACGCCCTTAGAGATTCTAAGCTCATCATTGAGTGCTAAAAGAGTTTTTATAATCCCCCTCCACTTATCAATGCAAGCCTTGTCATTACTCGCATACGCTTGGAGCAAAGCCTTTGCTTTGTCTTTATATTCTTGCTTTGAGAATGCTACAAAAGGCATATATTCTTCATGTGTAAGCGATAGAAGAGATTGACATTCTTCTTGTGTTTTTGGGCTTCCATCTTTATGTGGGATAAGCCGCCATTCCTCTATAAGAGCACAAAGGGTATCAAAGCGACTTTGCTTATCTTGCTTGCTCATCACAAGGTTTAAGCCACCCTTAGCCGCATATTCAATACGACTTTCCCCCTGCTCTAATGGAAAGCTATCAAGCCATATATCAATAATATGTCCATAAATCTTGCTATCCACATAGCCCATAAAATGCACACGTTCTAAAAATATCTCTGCTTCTTTAGGGCAAACCTTGTAAATAACATCGCAAATAAGCTTGCTATTACCCCCTCCGCATGCCAGATAATGGCTTTGGGGAAATGAGTGCATAATATCTATCACACACTCCCAATATTCAATAGAATACAGCTTCATAAGCCGCCCTATGCTTCCAAGCAAAATGCTATCCTTGGGGAAACGCTCACGGATTTGGCAAATCTCCTGCTTCTCTTTAGTGCTTAATGGAGGATTGTAGAATCTCTCCTGCATTTTCACAGGTACGCCTAAAAATTCATACCCCTCATGGGTAATATGAAGTTTATTTTGACAAATATGTGTCATTTTATAATCAATGCAAGGCAAGTCATATACGAAGTTCCCATGGGAATAATAAATCTGTAGTGGCGCACTTCTTGAAGCCAAAATAAAATCACTTATGCCATAGCCATTATTTGGGCTAATAAGAATCTCCACATTATCATTATTAAGCGCAGTTTTAATACAAAGGGCTTTTTGTAAATGAGAGTTATAAAATCCCTTTGTATTTAGATGAGAAACTACATCTACTACCTCTATGCCAAGCTGCCTATAAGAATTAATAATCCCCTCATCATCTACGCTTTTTTCAAGTAATTTCATCGTGTATATCTTCACTTGATATGCCTCTTTAAAGGCATTATCATTCATAAGATTACTTAAAAGGCTATATTCGACCTTATAAGGCGAGTTTGCAACGAGCCTATCGCGCAAAAAGGCTATAGTTTTCTTACCCTTGTTTTGAGAATTTTGGGAATCTTGGTGCATTTTTACCCCATAGATTCCCTGCATTTTGGCAAATGCCTCATAATGCCTTGCTGCTACCCTATCAATATCTGCGCAAAATTCCCTCCATTGCTCTTGATGATGGAAGTTATTGCCACATATATGGTAGATAAAAAACTGCATATACATCGCCTCATCTATACCCTCTACATCGCCCCTCTCTAAGAGCGTATAAAACATATCTTTCCATAATGGATAAAGCTCTAGCCATTGATTGTGGTTAAAATACACTCCCACATTCCAAAAGCAATGCAACTGCCAATTTAAAATACTACGCCTAGCTTGCGGTGGGTATGTGAAATACACTTGCACGTCTTGTTGGGCTTTGAGGGCATGTATCAGTAAGGGCATACTTACATTAAGATTTTCAAAAGTTTCTACAATAAAGTGTGTATGCTCCAAGCTTAAAGGGAGGTTAATATCTATGAGGCTAACAAGCATAATATACTCGCGTATAATGCCCTCAAAATCGTGCATATTCATTAGGGCTTTTGAGAGGATATAGAGCTCAATAAAAAGCAGATTTTCCGTATCACCATTGCTCTGTGCGAAAAGATTCTCTTTAGAGAGTTGCATAAAGACTTCAAAACGCGTATCAATCTCTATTGGTGTAATCGGCGCATGAATTGGTGTATCCCCGCCAAAAGAGCGAGGAATAAAAAGTAAAATATAAAAAAACTCCACACCACATACCTGCCCAGAGCTCAATTGAGCATAGAGTTTATCGCGTATTGTGCCTATAAGTTCTATCATAAGCGCACTGCCATTTGGGGTAGCATAAAGCAGGGCTATATCTTGAGCTTTAATCACATGGAGTGTTTTTATCAAGCTTTGTATCTCTGAGTGAGAAGACTTGGCTTGAAGTGTGCTTATAAAATGCGAAAAAAATGCTATAAGCTGCTCTAATGGAGCATTTGATTGAGTGGGTTTATCGGCTGAATACATAGCTAAGGCACATTAGAAGTCTCTCTCATACTCTCATCGGTAAAATGAGGCACTGCTATATCAATAATCCACACATAGGAGAGTTCGCTTGCACTCGCATATGGACGCACATCAACGCTTAAATACCCATAATTTTCTCGCACACTCTCTACTACCCCTACAGGGATATTTTCTAAAAAAATACCATCAAGACCGCTGGTAAAAACTTCATCACCCTCATGCACTTCGATCCAATTGGGGATATATTCTACAAGCATTCTGCCTTTGTGAGAGCCAGATACAATGCCCATAGCCTTATTTTTACCGATATACACATCATAGTGGCAGTCTTTGTTTCCATTTAAAAACCCCTCAAGCCTGCCATTTTCAACCACAGCAATACCAAAAGCAACATTATCTTTAACAATGCCAAAGATTCTATCTTCTAGCCTTGTGCCTTGATGATACTCACTTAAATCACTATCAAGCCACACTCTATCTCTCTCACCCAATGAAGCAAATGAGATGATACGAGCTTGATGAATCTCGCTACTGCTATGCGTAATCCCGCCTCTCCCTATAAGATTCTGTAGCTTGTGTAAATCATTTTTTAGGGTTTCCCTCTCAAGTAAGAGCTTGTCATAATCTGCCACTTTAGCACTCAAAGTTTCTATGGCTTCTGCTTGATTAAAGTATTTTTCATAAAACTTTGCAATGCTATCTCTAGAATCTAAGAAAAATATTTTAATATAATCGCTTATCTCTAAAATCTTAGTTTGAGCACTTTTATTGACCTCCATTACAACCAATAGACCAATAAAAAAAATAATCCCAAAAATAAGGATTTTGTATCGCATGGAGCCCTAAGCCAATATCAATCAAAAGCAAGCTGATTAAGCAAATCTAAATCTTCCATTGCCTTACCCGTACCTCTTGCCACACACAAAAGTGGCTCTTCACCCACATATACGGGTAATCTAACAATGTCTGAGAGATATTTATCAAGTCCTCGTATTAAAGCCCCGCCTCCTGTAAGCACGATACCATTTTCCACAATGTCCCCGGCTAAATCTGGGGGCATAGATTCAAGCACGGATTTTAAGGCATTACTAATCTCACGTAACTGATCTTTCATCGCTTCGCGCACATCTTCACTTGTGAGCTCAATAGTATTAAGCAAGCCGCCTACTTGGTCGCGCCCACGCACTTGCATGACCAGAGGCTTTTCCATTGGAGAGGCAGAGCCTATTTCTATTTTAATCTCTTCCCCTGTACGCTCACCAATAAGGAGATTAAACTTCTTTCTCACATAATCCACAACAGCTATATCAAGCTTATCTCCAGCCACTTTAATGGATTTGCTAATCACCAACCCGCCTAGAGAAATAACGCCTATTTCTGTTGTGCCCCCGCCAATATCAATAACCAGATTGCCCTTTGATTCTTGTATTTGTAACCCTGCTCCAATCGCAGCTGCCATAGGCTCCTCTATCAAAAATACTTCGCGTGCCCCCGCACTCATAGCAGATTCCTTAACCGCCTTTTTTTCAACACCCGTTAAACCATAAGGCACACAAACCATAATACGCGGGCGAATAAGTGTTTTACGCTTATGAGCTTTCTCAATAAAATAGCGAATCATCTTTTCTGTCATATCAAAATCTGCTATAACGCCATCTTTCATAGGGCGAATAGCTTGAATGCCATCAGGGGTTTTTCCTAGCATATCTTTAGCATCTTTACCTACGGCTAAAATCTTACCTGTGCTAAATCTGTCGGCTTGAACAGCAACAACTGAAGGTTCATTGATGATAATACCCTCACCCTTGACCAAAACCAAAGTATTGGCTGTCCCCAAATCAATGGCAATATCTTTGGAAAAAGTTCCAATGAGTCTATCCATCAACATAAAAGCTCCTTCAAAAATGCAAAATAAGGCATAAATTATACATTCTAATTCTTTGTTTTATGTTAAATTAAGCTCTTTTTTGCATATTTTTATTTTTCTTCACAAGCAGCGGACTTTGCTTTTGTGTGATACATTCTTTTGTGATGGTAATATCATAGCCATCAAGCTCAGGTAATTCATACATCAAATCCATCATAGCTTCCTCCATAATCGACCTAAGCCCGCGCGCACCAGTTTTACGCACTATGCCCTGCTCGGCGATAGCTTCAATTGCACCCTTTTCAAAATGCAAGCATGCCCCATCAATTTCAAAAATCTTCTGATACTGCTTAATAAGGGCATTTTTAGGCTTTGTGAGAATCTCCACCATAGCTTCCTTACTAATTGGGGCAAGCGTGGTAATCATATGTAATCTCCCTATAAGTTCGGGTATAAGACCATAAGCAATCAAATCATCTGGCTCAACAAATGCAAGCATGGCATTTTCTTCGCTTTTGCCTTTCTTCTCCCCGTGGAATCCAAGCACATTACCACCCAAACGTCTTTTAATAATATCACCTAATCCATCAAATGCCCCACCGCATACAAAAAGTATATCGCTTGTATCTATCTGTACAAAGTCCTGATTAGGGTGCTTTCTCCCACCTTTTGGAGGAATATTTACCACGCTTCCCTCAATAATTTTCAACAAAGCCTGCTGCACCCCCTCACCCGATACATCTCGTGTAATAGAGCGATTTTCTGAAAGACGTGAGATTTTATCAATCTCATCAATAAATACTATACCCTTTTGCGCTCTCTTCACATCGCCATTGGCAGCTTGAAGAAGACGCGTAAGGATATTTTCCACATCTTCACCCACATATCCAGCCTCTGTAAGGCTTGTCGCATCAGAAATGGCAATAGGAATATCCAAAAATCGAGCCAAAGTTTGTGCCATGAGCGTTTTGCCACTTCCTGTAGGACCAATAAGCAAGATATTAGATTTAGCAAGCTCCACATCGCCTAATGTGCCACTTGAATGCTCTTCGCCCTTAACAATGCGTTTATAATGATTATAAACCGCTACAGAAAACACCTTTTTAGCCTCATCTTGCCCTATGACATATTCATCAAGTTTTGCCTTTAGCTCCTTAGGTGAAGGGGCTTTTATCTCAATATTATCTTCTTGGGGCTCTTTATGAGATTTGTCCTTATAGTCTGTAAGCATATCGTGCAAAAGCATTACACAATTCCTGCATATATATAATCCGGGCATATTACCGGCAATAAGCGGATTATGCGGGCTTTCTTTTGCCTTGCAAAAACTACATTCTTTTATACTTCTTCTATTCATTATGTGCTCCTTTAAAGGGTATGCCACGTGTGCATGAGAGAATAAACTCACAAATATAGCGAATCACTTCATTGGGTTGGGCGTCAAGCTGAGCTTGAGCGAGCTCTCGAATGGGTGCAGTACGTGAAAATAAAATCTTATACACATGACTTATCTCATCAATTTGCTCACGTGAAAAGAGCTTGCGCATACGATGCTTATTAAGCCCTCTAATATAGGCTCGATTGCCCTCTGCAAGACAATAAGGAGGTATATCTTGCACCAAAGCAGAACCTCCTCCTATCATACAGCCATCGCCTATTTTGACAAACTGATGAACAGGCGTTAAGCCGCCAATATTTACATAATCCCCAAGCTCCACATGCCCACCTAGTGTAGCATTATTTGCCAAAATGCAGTCATTACCTACGATACAATCATGTGCTACATGCACATATGCCATAAATAAATTCCTATCTCCAATGGTTGTTTTACCACGACCACCAGCTGTGCCGGGATTAAGTGTAGTAAATTCACGTACTTGATTTTCATCGCCAATGATAAGCTCTGTTTTTTCACCTCCGAACTTTAAATCCTGCGGAGGCACACCTACAGCGGCATTATTAAAAATTTTATTCCCTCTACCTAAAGTCGTATAGCCACTGATATGCACATAATTTCCTATCACACAATCATCGCCTATACTCACATGCTCATCAATAATGCAAAATTCGCCAATGCGCACATTTTTACCTATCTGTGCGCCATCTTTGATAATGCTTGTTTTCCCTATCATACTAGCCTCCGATTTCTACTCTTTAGAATCTTCTGCATCTGCAATCATCGCTTTAAGTTCAGCTTGAGAAACGAGCTTATCATCAACAAACGCTTGAGCCATAAGCTGCCATACACTCCCTTTATGCTTTATTACTTTAATTTCATATATCAATTTATCACCGGGCACCACAGGGATACGAAACTTGACATTATCAATAGTCATAAAATATACAATTTTATTTTTTGCTTGAGCGACATCATCTCCAAACATACTTACAAAGGCTAATAAGCCACCTGCTTGAGCCATACCTTCAATCTGCATAACACCCGGATAAATAGGTTTATTAGGAAAATGTCCTAAAAATACTTCCTCATTAATTGTTACATTTTTATAAGCTTTAATATAGCCATTTGGTTGAGTATCATCTGTATTTCGTCTTAATTCTACTACCCTATCAACAAGCAACATAGGATAACGATGTGGTAATATTTGACGAATTTTCTCTATATTCATGACTAAATCTTGCATACTAGCTCCTCTACAACAAAATGCTACATTCTACCAAAAATTCTTAATTATACACCGCAATAGCAAAAGTGCTATGCTCTTGAAAATGCGCATTGATAAGAATCTTGAGAGAATGTTTAATATGCCTATCTAAGACAATAATTGGATTAATACTATCCATACCGCAGAGTAAAACACGTAACATCATTTCATCATCATACATAGGGGGGTTATAGAGCATTTCTCTTGTGCTTTGGTAGCGGGTATTGAGCAAGGCATTTACATCATCAATACTAAGAAATACACTATCATCACGTTTTGCATAACCTACTTGGATATGCTTGGGCTTATATGTAATATCATTGATAGTTTGTCGTATATAAGTAATAGTTGATGTTTTAATCATTTTTTTATTTCGAGAATGAGTGATAATATAAGAATCTAGTACTTCATTATCATCTATGCACAAGCTACGTAAATTACGCCAAATAATTTTCGAACGTTTATAGAGGGCATATTCTTTACCCTCTTGCTCACATTTATCGCGCTTTTCAAACACAAGCTTACGTTCTTCATTGCTACCGGGCACTATTTGCTTACCAATATTGCTCATAAGCTCTAATGGGAGCTGCTTATGAGATTCTCTCTGTTTGCTTAATGCAAACTGACAACCACAATATGTCTGCTTATAGAGCCTATCTCTATTTGCAAGCTCACTTTGAGCTTGTGTGCCTCCATTACTACGTACATCAACCTTAATAAAATCCAGCCCATAAGCAAGTGCAATCTCATCTCCCTCCGCAAACAGAATCTTTTGCTCCTTGAGAGGACTAGAGAGAAGCGTAGAAGTGAAAGAATCTAAAGACATTTTTTGTGCAATTTGGGCGGTTTTTTCTAATCGCATATCAAAGCATTTGACACATCTCTCTCCTTTCTCGGGCTCACATTCTAAGCCTTTAACTCTACTAAACCATATCGTGCTCTCATACTCCCCCTCCATAAGTTCAATACCCAACATCTTGCAACTTCTCTTAACATCGAGCAAACGCAAATCATACTCTTCTTTAGGGTGTATATTTGGATTGTAAAAATACCCTATCATTTTGCTTTGTGGGTAGAGCTTTTGCAACTCACTCAAAAAGTAATGGCTATCTACGGAGCAACAAATATGCACAAGCATATTCTGAGGTATATGACACTGCTTACTCATGTTTATCCTTTGCAAAATACCAAAATGACACAACGCCTATAAATACAACTATTGCTAAAAATACAATAAGCATAATATCTAGGTTAAACATATAATTTCTCTCCTTTATTTTATGTTTCACGGGAAACACACGAATCCCTATCTTCCTTTAAACCTTTGAGAGGTGCTATAGAATCCTTAGCACTTGAGAATGCAAGAGAGGCTTTAGAGGGCATACCTTGTTGTGCGATTTTCTCTCGGAGCTGCCCACAAGCAGCACTAATATCTATCCCTTTAGATTCGCGTATCGTGCAAAGCTGCCCCTTTTTTATAAGATAATCAGCAAATGCTTTCACATCATTCATTTCGGGTCGCTTAAATGGACTCCCCTCATGAGGATTAAACAAAATAAGATTGACCTTTGCCTTGATTCCATTCAACAACGAGAGCAGTTTCTTAGCACTTGCTATATCATCATTTAAGCCCTTTATCATAAGATATTCAAACATCACTTTTTTACGCGTATCTACTGGAAATTTTCTCACTTCGCCAAGCACCTCTGCAATATTGTATTGCTTATTAATAGGCATAAGCCTTGAACGTAGCTCATCGCTCACAGCATGAAGAGAAATGGCAAGTTGCACACCAAGATTTAATTCTCCGAGTGCTTTAATCTTAGGTGCAATACCACTTGTAGAGATAGTTTGCCTCCTTGTGGAAATGCTCAACCCCTGCGGCTGGCTTAGAATCCTAATAGCGTGGGCAACATTGCAAAGATTATCCAAAGGCTCACCCATACCCATAAAAACAATATTCACGCCCTTATGTGGGGGAATATTATTCTCCCTCTTCATTGCCACCACTTGTTCAACTATTTCTCCAACACGAAGATTACGGACAAACCCGCCCTTTGCAGTAAAGCAAAATGCACAGCCCACCTTGCAGCCAATCTGACTTGATAGGCACATTGTCCATTTTTCACTTGTTTCTATATTATCTTTTTGCTCCTTTTGACGCATTTGTATAAGCACAGATTCAAAGGTATGCCCATCATATGTGCGAAAGAGATATTTCTTACTCCCATCACGGCTATGCTCTATATGTATAAGCTCTATTTGTGAAATCACAAAATGCTGTTTGATAAATTCTTGCGTGACTTTTGAGATATTATCCATAGACATGACTTGGTTTTCATAACGATGATAAAGCCAATGATAAATTTGCTTTGCGCGAAACGATGGGCTAAGTATCGATGAAAGTTCATCTAAAGTGTAATCATAAAGGCTTGGGAGCAAATGGGGCTTATCACACATAAGGATTATCTCCCGCCTTTTTTGCCAAAAGATAAGAGAGATTCTGTATCCATGCGGCATGAGCCATAAGTCGCTGCTTTACCATAGTATGATTTTGCATGAACTCTTCATGCGCATTTTTATCACAATAGTTACTGACACATAGCACCCCAATGCAAGGTATGTGAAAATATTGTGCAACTTTTATAACGCTAAAAAACTCCATATTCTCTAAGACAATGCCCGCCTTTGTAAAAGCCAAAGCCACATTTTTATCAGTGGTAATATAATTAGAGCTATTCACAATACCTCTCTTAGCAAAAGTTTCATGTGAAACACTCTCATCTAAAGCAAGCACTCCACTTTGGATACAATTATCTATGGGTGTATAGGATTTATCTTCTAAAAAGCTTAGTTCAATTTGCGTAGCCCTATCACAAAGATATATATCACCTATTTGCACATCTCTACTATATGCCCCTGCACTGCCTATGAAGACTATGGAATCTACATATTCCTTTAGGCATATTTGGCTTAAGCCAATCGCACTCTCACACAAACCTACACCTATAGATTTTGCAAAAGTAAAATGCTCGCCATTACCTGCACACACTACCATTTCTTGCTCCAATTTATATTGATACTCTCTTTAGATTCTCACTGGAATATTCATTTGTTGCAAATACTTTTTGAGTTCATATATTTCAATCTCTTTATAATGAAACACACTTGCTGCCAATGCAGCATCAGCTCCATATGCAAACACATCTGCAAAGTCTTTCATACTGCCAGCACCTCCACTTGCTATAATAGGCACATGCACATGAGGGGCTAGAGATTCTATCATTGCCTTATCATAGCCATTTTTTGTCCCATCGGCGTCCATACTTGTTAAGAGTATTTCACCCGCTCCCCTATCGCAAACCTCTTTTACCCACTCAAGCATATCCTTACCCGTATCAATGCGTCCGCCATTAATATATACATGCCACACATTTGGTGCTACCATTTTTGCATCAACAGCCACTATAATACACTGCGAGCCAAACTGCCTCGCACCTTCATTGATAAGTTGAGGATTTTTAATAGCCGCACTATTAAGGCTTATCTTATCGCAGCCTGCATGAAGCAATGCATGCATATCCGAGATAGAGCTTATACCACCTCCAACACTAAAGGGGATAAATACCACTTCTGCAATATTTTTGACAACTTCTAGCATTGTCGAGCGCCCCTCATGGCTAGCGGTAATGTCTAAAAGCACAAGTTCATCTGCACCTTCATCATTATATCTCTTTGCAATCTCAACAGGATTCCCCGCATCTTGCAAACCTACAAAATTCACTCCCTTAACCACGCGTCCGCCACATACATCAAGACAGGGGATAATTCTTTTTGCGAGGCTCATAGCTCTCCTTTAGATACCATCACGTATTGCTCCATAGCAAAGCAAAATAAAATCAATATGATTGTGTTAGATTTGGCTTATATCATAGCTAAATACTCCTTATAAGCAAAATATTTGCATACTTTAGGTTATAATGCTAGCTTAAATAGAGGTTAGTGCAGTGGGATCACATCAAGCAAAAAAATATTTTGGACAAAACTTCTTGAAGGACACTCACTTCATTTATCAAATTATCCAATCCATTCCCAATCTTCCCATTCAATGTGTAGAAATTGGGGTTGGCTTAGGTGATTTGACACAAGAGCTATTGAAAATAGAACCCTTGATAGCCTATGAAGTCGATACAGACTTATGTTCTTTACTTGATAAAAAATTTTCTCATCATATACAAAGTGGAAGGTTGAAAATTATTTATGAAAATGTTTTAAACCTCCAAAAAGAGCAGCAATGGCTCCATGAGTATGAATACAAGGTTATCTCCAATCTTCCTTATTACATTGCAACACACATTATCTTGCGACTTTTGCGGGATAACTTCTGTCGCAGCTTGCTTGTAATGACTCAAAAGGAAGTAGCACAAAAATTTTGTGCCCTAAGTGGAGATAGTGCATTTTGTGCATTAAGTGTTTTAGCACAAACCTTTGGTGAAGCAAAAATACTTTTTGATGTACCAAATACCGCCTTTTCCCCTATGCCAAAGGTAACCTCATCTGTGTTTATAATACATAAACACCACCTCAAGCCATTTGAGGGCTTTTCTCTATATGATTTAGAATCTTTTTTAAAGCTTGCATTTAGCGCACCGCGCAAAACACTTCTTAAAAACCTTTGTGCTTATTTTGATAAAACATTTGTGCAAGAAGTGTTAGAATCTATAGGCATTCCACCCAATGTGCGAGCGCATGAAGTAGAGACAGAAAGTTTTCACCGCATTTTACAAATTCTCAAAAAAGGATACAGCAATGGAAGACAAAAAGACACAAGAATCCACCCCTAGCAATAAATTTAAATCATTTACAGAACGATTTAAGAAAAAAACTCCCGAAGAACAAGCCAATGATATGACTTCCGTTTCGGATACACCGCCTCGCACAGAAGCCCACTCTAAAGAAAATCGCCCAAACAATCACAATAAACCAAAATACCAACCAAAGGCACAAAATAATCCCGACCAAGCAAACCAAAAACCATTTGAAAAACGCAAATGGCATGGCAAAAATCCAGCCACCACACCCCATAATAACACACATATAGAGAACAAAGATGGCGTAACTCAAGTGCAAAGCGTGAATGAAAAAGACAATCTCGGGCTACACAAAGAGCTTAAAAGGGGCGTTGAAGCAAATACAAGAATCCAAAGACAAAGCCTTAACCCCCACAATAAACTTAATCTCAATACCAAAGCAAGCGTGCGTATCACACCGCTAGGAGGTTTAGGAGAAATAGGGGGCAATATCACCGTGATTGAAACACCAGATTCCGCCATTGTGATTGATGTAGGTATGAGCTTCCCCAATGAAGATATGCATGGTGTAGATATTTTAGTGCCAGATTTTAGCTATCTTTTTGCAATTAAAGACAAAATTGCTGGTATTATCATTACCCACGCGCATGAAGACCACATTGGTGCTGTGCCTTATCTTTTCAAACTCTTGCAATTCCCCATTTATGGCACACCTTTGCCTTTAGGTATGATAGGAAGCAAATTTGATGAGCACGGCTTAAAAAAATTCCGCTCGTTTTTTAAAATAGTCCAAAAGCGCAAACCCATTAAAATAGGTGCCTTTGAAGTAGAGTGGATACATATCACACACTCGATTATTGACGCTTCCGCGCTTGCTATCCGCACTGACGCAGGGGTGATACTCCATACAGGTGATTTTAAAATTGACCACACACCTATAGACAATCTCCCCACAGACCTACACCGCTTAGCGCATTATGGAGAAGAAGGGGTTATGCTTTTACTGAGTGATTCTACAAACTCGCATCGCAGCGGCACTACCCCAAGCGAAGCAAGCGTAGGACCCACTTTTGAATCTTTATTTAAACAAGCCGAAGGTCGCGTGATAATGAGCACTTTCTCCTCAAATATTCATCGCGTATATCAAGCCATTAGCTATGGGCTCAAATTTAATCGCAAAGTCGCTGTGATTGGGCGCTCTATGGAGAAAAACCTTGAAATTGCAAGAGAGCTTGGATACATTGACTTACCTCAAAATATCTTTATTGAAGCACATGAAGTAGCAAAATACCCCGATGAAGAAGTGCTTATTGTTACTACCGGTTCTCAAGGCGAGACCATGAGCGCGCTCTATCGTATGGCGACAGACGAGCACCGCCATATCAAAATCAAGCCAAGTGATATGGTTATTATCTCTGCTAAAGCCATTCCGGGCAATGAAGGCTCAGTCTCTGTAGTGCTTAACTTCCTCCTCAAAGCAGGGGCTAGAGTAGCATATCAAGACTTTAGCGAGATTCATGTAAGTGGGCATGCTGCACAAGAGGAGCAAAAGCTCATGCTGCGGCTCATTAAGCCTAAATTCTTCCTCCCCGTGCATGGTGAGTATAATCATATCGCTAAGCATAAGCAAACAGCTATCGCTTGTGGCGTGCTAGAGAAAAACATTTATCTTATGGAGGATGGCGACCAAATTGAAGTAAATCCTAATTATATGAAAAAGGTGCGAAGTGTCAAAAATGGCAAAACTTTTATTGATAACCAAATCAACCGCCAAATTGAAAATGATGTCGTGCTAGATAGACAAGCCCTAGCAAGCGATGGCATTGTGATTATTTCAGCACGCATTAGCAAAGAGCGTAAAATCCTAGAGACGAAAATCTCAAGCTATGGGCTCGTAGCTGACAAAGAAGACAAAGGCTTTGAAAAAGAGATGAATGAAACCTTAGAATTCCTTATCAAAAACTTTAAAGCAGAGGGCTTTAATGCAAAGAATCTTGAAAATGAAGTGCATAATGTATTCAAACGACACATTTTCAAAAAAGTCAAAAAATATCCCACCATTGTGCCAATGATTTATGTTGTATAGGCTAAAGTATGGCAAAGCTTGATTATGCACTCATCGCAAAGGAGGTCCTTGAGATAGAATCGCACTCCTTAATCCAAGCCATAGAGCGACTTAATGGGGCGGAATTAGAAAGTATGGTAAATCTCATCAGCTCATCTTGTGGCAAACTTATCGTGTGCGGTGTGGGTAAAAGTGGGCTCATAGGGGCAAAAATTTCTGCCACGCTCTCCAGCACAGGCACACCGAGTCTTTTTATGCACCCTACAGAAGCTATGCACGGGGATTTGGGCGTAATCCAAAAGGAAGATATTATACTCGCCATTAGCTATAGTGGTAAAAGTGAAGAGCTCCTTAATATCCTCCCTCACATTAAACGTTTGGGGAATCCTATCATTACAATGAGCAGAGATAGAAACTCTCCATTGTCGCTTTTAGGTGATTATTTCTTAGATATTAGCATAGAGAGGGAAGCCTGCCCGCTTAATATCGCCCCCACAAGCTCCACAACGCTTACATTAGCACTCGGTGACGCCCTTGCAGTATGTTTAATGAAAAAGCGTGATTTCAAAGCAGAAGACTTTGCTTCATTTCACCCCGGTGGGGCTTTGGGCAAGCAGCTTTTTATGCGGATAAAAGATGTTATGCAGACCTCCAATCTCCCTATTATCCCCCCTCATATGCCACTTTGTGAAGCAATTATTATAATGAGTGAAAAACGTCTAGGTAATGCCATAATCACAGAAGATGAAAAGCTTTGGGGGATTCTAAGCGATGGGGATTTGCGTAGAGCGATGATGAATGCAAACTTTAACCTTAATAGCCCTGTGAGTGAATATGCCACACATTCGCCAAAAACTTGCGATAACCCCGATATGCTTGCCATTGACGCGCTAAAATTCATGGAGCAAAATAAAATCCAGCTTCTCATCATCACAGATACGCAAAACCACATACAAGGTGCGCTGCATTTGCACACACTTATCACCGCAGGATTAAAATAAGTCAAAAAGGAAGAATAATGTTTGAAAAAATAGATGAAATTTTCAAAAATATCGAGGATATCCGCGATGACATTACGATACTGCTTAACATTGCTAAAATCTCTCTTGTGGATTACATTATGATTAAACGTGGCTCACAAGATATGCCCGAACACCTTAGCTTTGACCTACTTGCTCAAATCGATGTAGAAATTGATAAACTCAAAGCCCAAATTGACGCACTCAACAAGCTTAAACGCGAGTTGCTTGTATTCTAACCCTCCTCTTAAAGCTGAAGAATCTCTGCCTGAATCACTGGAAACTTTAAGCGAGATTCCTCACCCCTTGCAGGGGTTCAGAATGACAAAATAATTTCCCTTACGGGTAGCCAAGTTTGTCATTCTGAGGGAGCACGAAGTGCGACCGAAGAATCTCTCTCGTCTGCTAGAGTCTCTTTAAACGAGTCACTAGAAAGGCAGCCACTTTGTCATGTCTAGAGCGAAGCGAAGAATTCACAAAGGAATCACAAGAGACTCTGCCAAATTTGTCATTCTGAGGGAGGGCGTAGCCTGACTGAAGAATCTCTACCCGAATCACTAGTCGCCAACAGAGATTCTTCGCTTCGCTCAGAATGACAATGAATCCCAAACGTCTCCCAGCAGTGAGATATATTCTCATCACAGGATAAAATTAAATCGCACGAAGTGCCACCTCTTAAGGCATCCCTCTTGTGGGGGATATATAAGGGGGCAAGAATATTATTATGGGGTTGGACTTCGCACTTGTGCGTAGCACTTGCCCCCCATTATTTTATAAAACTTTGCACATTCAAGCCCCTCCCCCTTATAGAAAAAGAAAAAAGAGAATCACTAACGAATCCGTTATTTTGTCATTCTGAGGGAGCACGAAGTGCGACCGAAGAATCTCTACCCGAATCACTAGTCGCCAAGTTAGTTTGTCATTCTGAGCCGTAGGCAAAGAAACTCTTTTTAACACACCAACGACCATCTTAGCTTTGGATAAACCGAATTCATAATATGGGAAACTTCCCCTATATAGCTAAGCCTCAAGCCCCATAATCTTAAACAAAGTTGTGAGAATTTATGTCATTGTTTAATAAATCTTTAATGAAATTTGCCTATAATCAGCCCTTAGCAAATTATTCTAATAATGATTTGTATAATATTAACCTATATGATTCATTCATATATTTAAGGAGACATTATGGCAAATTTCAAATATAGTGCCCTAGCGAGTATATTGCTCTGCTCTTTTGCATATGCAGATTCAGAAGCTAATAGCGCTAACGGGGGGGGGGGCAGAAGATAATTCTAATCTCCGTAAAGTAAATCTTGGTCGTTCTGTGGTGAGTGCCATAGGTTTTGAGCAAGATATTAAAGACGCTCCGGCTTCTATGTCTGTAGTAAGTGGAGAAGAGCTACGGAATCGACCCGTGCGAGATATAGGAGATGCTATCCGTGATATACCGGGCGTGAATGTAGATTATCAAAGCTCCAGCTATGGGGGCTATCTTATATCTTTACGCGGTATGCCAGCAGACTATACCCTTATGCTACTTGATGGAGCAAGGCAAGGCGTAGATGGCACTACTTTCCCTAATGATACTTATTCTCAACAATTTTTTATGCCGCCCATTGCCGCCATTGATAGAATCGAAGTGATTCGCGGACCTGCCTCTACTATTTATGGCACAGACGCGATAGGCGGTGTGGTAAATATCATCACCAAAAAAGCCTTTAATCAATGGGATACAAACCTCACACTCAATGGCACTTGGCAAGAAGAGCCGCAATTTGGGCATTCTTATCAAGCCTCTATTTATAGTGCGGGACCGCTCGATAATGCCAAAAAATGGAGCTTGCAGCTTAGGGCAAAAGAAACTTTCAACCAAGACCCGCGCACAAATATGATACCGCTAGGCGATATACAAGGCACTTCAACCCTCTCCACAGGCACAACCTATGTAGGCTCTGGTAAGGCTCAAGTCTGGCAAGCGGGGGGAAGAGTGGGCTATGATATGAATGAAAGCAACTACTTCTACCTTGATTTTTCACATTTTGGGCAGTATTATGACTCCACGCTCCTTGGCACAGATAATAAATTTTATGCCTATAACACCATACTTGTGCATAAAGGGCATTACAACAACATTAAAACAAGCACTTCACTTAGCTACAATGTCGCCCAACAAATAGCACGGTCGCGCTTAGGGCAGAATGCCATAGCCGAGCATAGAAGTGTGATTCCCTTTTGGCGTATGAATCTCAACATCGGGGCACAATATATCTTTGATGGCGTAAGCGCGCTAAATGGCACGGTATTTGGCGGAGACTATACAGGCTTTATCTCAAGACATCAGGCAAGTGTGTTTGTTGAAGATGAATGGGCAGTGCTTGATAACCTCTTTTTTACCATAGGCTTAAGGGGTAATTACAGCGACCTTTTTGCTTTCAATGTCTCTCCCCGCGGCTATTTGGTATATAAAGCATTAGAGGCAAGCCCCATTGGGGATTTAACCTTTAAAGGAGGCATCTCCACAGGTTATAAAGCCCCCAATCTCACTTCTGCCCTCCCGGGCTGGACAAGCTCCACAGGGCGAGGCACTGTGCCCATTTATGGGAATCCAGACCTTAAACCAGAGCAAAGTATAAATTATGAAATCACAGCTATGCATGAAACAGACTACACCAATGTAGAACTCACAGGATTCTATACAGACTTTAGTAATAAAATCCTAGCTCAAGTTGTCCCGGAAAATGGCAGTTTGCCTGCGGGCTATGTTTGTAGCCCAGCTCAAACTGCTACCAATTCTAGCACTAAGCAATGCCAAACTTCTTATAATGTAGATAAAGCTATAAGCTATGGCTTGGAGGGCTTTTTACAACTTAAGCCCTTAAATGTAGGCGTAGGCGATTTGGGCGTAAATATCTCCTATACTTGGAGCAGAAATGAATCAACCTCAGGCATAGGTAAGGGCTTGCCCCTCACAGGTGTGCCAGAGCACAAGCTTAATGGCGCACTTAATTATGCCTATAGAGATTGGGGAGTGTGGATACGCGGAGAGTATAGAGCCAAACAAATACGAACAGATGTAGCCGGACGCAATGGGAATTATGATAAATCCAGTTTTGATACTTGGAGGGCTCAAAATCCCGGTAGAAGCGAATACTACAATGCCTACTTTCTCTTGCACTTAGGGGCAAACTACCATTTCACTCAAAATCTAAGGGCAAATCTTGGTATCTACAATGTATTGAATCAAAGCTTTTTTGACTATTATCAATACCAAAGTGCTGGCAATAGAAATACGACAACCACCCTTGCCAATAACTATCCAAATGTTTTAGAGGGCAGAAGATATTATCTGCAAGTAAGCTATGACTTTTAAATGCCAACATAAAGCACAAACAAGCATATAGACTTAGGTCTTTATATGCTTGCGCTTAAGCAAATATGCCCTTTTATGCAATTTTATACAAACATTTTGCGCCTCATTGTACCTAAAAGGAAAGTTTTTGTTTATTTTATTTTAAGTTTTGCCTTGTAGAATTGCTGGTGTTTTACAAACTATTCTTATTATTGTTTGTAAATAAAATTCAATAAGAAAGGACTTAAGTCATGAAAAGTTTGCAACTTAGCGTAAGTGCTGCGCTATCTCTAGCACTTACATTCGCCTTTGGCGAGCCATTATCTCCACAAGAGAGAGAATCGCTTGATTTTAACGGGGGGGGGGATAATGTAAGAAGTGTGAATCTTGGTCGCTCCGTGGTAAGCGCCACAGGATATGAGCAAGATATTAAAGACGCTCCAGCTTCCATAGCTATAATCCCCCAAGAAGAAATTTTAACCCGCCCCATTAGAGACTTAGGTGACGCCGTCCAAGACGTTCCCGGTGTGTATGTAGAGGCAACCAAAACCGGAGGCAATACCATATCTATGCGCGGACTTGGCTCTGCTTATACGCTTATCCTTATAGATGGCAAACGTCAAAATGTCGCACGTGGCTTTAACCTCAATGGATTTGATGGGCAAGATACTTCATTTATGCCTCCAGCAAGTATGATCGATAGAATCGAAGTCATTCGAGGACCTGCCTCCATTATCTATGGAAGTGACGCTATGGGAGGGGTTATTAATATCATCACAAAGAAAAACCCCGATACTTTCACTTCAGGCATACAACTCCACACTGACCTTATGGAAGAAAATGTTTTTGGTCATCAATATGGCTTTAACGCCTATGTCGCTGGACCAATCATTCAAAACACACTTTCTTTTAACATTCGTGGGGGTTATAAATGGGGAGAACAAAATGACTTTAGAAAGCCTGCGGGCTTAGTCGCTGCTACTACTGGCGGCGGTGGGGGCGGCGGCTCTGGAG
>NZ_NXLR01000018.1 GCF_003364255.1 Helicobacter marmotae | reverse complement strand
CCCCCCCCGAAGGCGAAGGTACTATAAAATAAGAAATACCCAAGTTTAGATTAGTTTATTTTGCATCACAGAGTGTAATGCAAAATAAAACATTGCAATATTCTAGTGCTCCTATGGCTTCGCTTAGGCTTGTGCCTGTGGTTATAATATCATCAAGCAACACAACTTCTCCTGCCTTAAATCCTCTTTTCAAAACAAAGCCCTTTGGATTATTTACCCTAAAATGCAAATTTTGACCCGCATATTTCACATTATTTTGTGCTTTTAACACGCCATGATATGCCTTAAACACTCCTTTACTCTGCTTTGCAAATGCTCTTGCTATAACACCTACATGAGAATATGCCCCATAAGGGTAATCATCTAAACCAATGAGTGGAATGCTACTTTGCCTAGCGTAATCTACAACATCAAGGGAGAAAAAGTATTTTGCTGCATTTTGGGCAAGTAAGGTAAGTATGCGCGAACCGATAAGATGATACTTGCTTTGCATAAGAAAGGCAACATCTTCATAGCGATAAAAGCTATAGACATAAATAGAATCTCTTACAATCCTAGAGCGAGGAGTGATAGGTATAGCCTCAAGGCATACTTTACATATTATATTCCAGCCATATTTCTCACATATTAAACATTTCATTACATTCTCATAAAGCTATGAGTGCTCCTTGATATAATGGATAATCTCTTCGCAAATTTCACTTTTACTCTTGCTTGCATTAATCACATAATACCTTAGCCCCATGCGTTTGCTTGCCTCTATAAGGCGAGCTTGTATCTCAAGTAAATAGGCTATACCTCTACTTTCAATGCAATCTTTTGCTTTCTGCCCTAAACGTTTTGCTAAATGCTTCTCTTCAAGCTCTAAAATCACCACCAAATCGGGGAAATACCCCCTGAGTGCGCAATGATTCAAAGCAATGCTTTGTGCCATATCTATATGTTTTGCATAAGCAATACTTGAAATCACGCTTCTATCAGAGATAATAAGCCTATCTCTAAAAGGGTGTAATACCTGTGCACAATGCTGTGCTCTATCAGCTAAAAATAAAAAAAACTCAGCATACTCATCAAGTGTAAAGCCCTGCTCTTGTGGTGTGGATAAAATAAGTTCGCGGATATGCTCCCCAAGCACGCTCCCACCGGGCTCTTTAGTAAAAACTGCTTGAGGATAATGCGCCCTTAAAAGGCTAATCTGCGTGCTTTTACCGCAAGTATCCACCCCCTCAATGGCTACATACATTGAATGCTCTTTTTATGCTTTGCATATAATGTGGAGATAAGTTCTATAGCATCACGTGGCACAAGATGCGCAAAAGCCCCATCGTGTATGATAATATCGCGCACCACAGAGGAGCTAATAAAGGCATTTTGTAATGTAGGCATAAAATAAATAGTCTCCAAAGAATCATTTAATGAAGCATTTGCATATCCCATTTGCAATTCATATTCAAAATCACTCACCGCCCTCAAACCGCGTATAATCACCCTCGCACGCTTTTTTGCGGCAAATTCTGCAAGCAAATTACTAAAGCCCTCAACATACACATTGGGCAAGGCTTTAATGCTTGTTTTGAGAATCTCTATGCGCTCATCAAGTGAAAATAATGGATTTTTCGCGCTTGAAGCAGCGACAGCCACGATGACATTATCAAAAATCTCTACAGAACGTTTGATAATGTCTAAATGTCCATTTGTAACTGGGTCAAAAGTACCGGGATAAATAGCAAGTTTTCTCATAAATTCCCCTCTGTGTGGTGTTTCCAACGAGCATAAAGAGTATTTGGTATGCCGAGTGCATCAAGCCATTTACCCACAAACAACTTTTCCATAGATTCTAAATCTTTGGGTTTAGCATAATAGCCTACATTTGGAGGGGCAATAATCACACCAAGCGAAGATAAGGTGCTCATTTGACTTAATGCAATAGGACTAAAGGGCATTTCTCTAGGGGCTAAAAGGAGCTTCCTCCCCTCCTTAAGCATAACGCTAGCACAACGCGAAATAAGCTCATCGCATAAGCCATTGGCGATTTTAGCAAGCAGATTCATACTTGTGGGGACAACCGCCATAGCACTTATACCAAAGCTCCCTGAGGCAATACCACTATCTAGCTCATCTTCATCATAAATCCTAAATGCACGCTTTTGTTTTAAAGTATCAAGGCAAACTTCAATATCCACCCCAAGCTCATTATAAGCCACATCTTTAGCACCCTCACTGACGACAACAAATAGCTCTATGGAATCGGGGATATGCTCAATAAGCCTTAAACCTAAATGCACACCGCTTGCCCCGCCTACGCCAATTACAAGCTTTTGCTCCATTGCATTCTCTCCTTTAGTTGTTTGCTTATATCACTTAATCTTAGCACAGATTCTTTATAATATCCTGCCCCTACTCTCATCAATCACCCTCACACGCAAAATCTTCCCACTACTTGGATTTTGCGCATTAATGATCTCATTATAAATACCATTTTGCTTAGCTTCAAGCAAAACTTCCATACTAATGCCATTTTCATAGCCCACAACATGGATTATCTCACCCTTTCTCACAAGCAATTTGGGTTTGATTTTATCCTTTGTAATCACACTATTAGCACGGATATAGCTCTTAGCACTGCTTAAAGCTAACTCATTTACACTCATATATTCTGCCCCCACACGTTCAAAAGGAATCTTCTCTAGGTATGTATTGTGAGAATCAATAATTTCATTACTGGCAATATTTTGAGAGCTTTTAACAACCTTCAATGTAGCCTCAAGCATATAAACAAATGTAAGCTTTTTGATATGCTCACTTTGATTACTACGATACTTCATAAGCAGAGTACCACTCCTTTTTTTTAAAGCCCTTGGGGGGAGCTCAAACTCAAGCAAATCATAACTTTGGGGGAGCTCATTTAATGGGCGCACAAGCAGATTTTTAATCTCTAAAGATTCGCCATAGTGCCCAATATACATTTTTTGTATAAATTCAAGGGGCTTATCTTCACGCATATCGCTTACAAACACAAACTCTACTTCATCACTCTCAAAAGATGTAATCTTATATCCATAACGTGCAAAAATTAACTTTATATCCACACTTTTAAGCTTCAAACTAAATTTATCAGGGGGTAAGGTCGCTATTTTAAAATGTCTATCAATGTGAGGAAACATATCTGTGGAGTAAATTTGGGCTTTATGTATTTGATAGCTTTTTTTTAAATGTAACTCGGAGTTAGGAATAAACACATCATCTGCTAAAATGTGAAAACACACTATCAATAAGAGAATTAAACTTCTCATATATCCACTACCTGCACAAATGAGCTTAAAATCTGCCGCCGCAAGCCCGCGAAATTAATATGCAATAGATATTGCTCACCCTGCTTGTTTAAAGATTCTATCACGCCTACGCCAAAAAGCTTATGTCGCACCTGCATACCTTTGCTAAAGCCTACTTGCGGGCTTTGTGTAGAATCTGCTCGCTTTATGCCCCCAAGCGCCCCGCTCTCTCTTAAAAAACGCGAAGCCCTTAGCCGCTCTCGTTTGCCTTTATAGAATCTACTCTTTGCATAGCATAAAGTGAGCACATCTTTTGCTCGTGTAAAAGCCACATAGCCCAATCTACGCTCTTCTTGCATATCCCCCTCATCTCGTTGCAAGGGGAAGAATCCTTCTTCTAAGCCAATAATATATACATATTTGAACTCCAAACCTTTTGCCGTATGCACGCTCATACAGCTCACACCCTCTACTACTGGCTCATCAGTAGGGCTAAAAAGGGCTAAATCATTCAAAAAATCTTCAATGTGATTACGGGGATTGTGTATCGCATAATCTTTGCATTTACCATAAAATTCCGCGATATTCCCCTCTCTATCGACCTCATCAAGTTTGCTAAACGTAAAAACAATGTGCTTTTCCATATCTGTAATCACATCTGCAAAATCCTCATAAGACCTCCAACGTTCCAACATACAAACCAAATCAGCAAGGGCTTTATAGACCTTTTCTCCAAGCGTATTAGCACACTCTGTAGGATATTGCACGATACTCTCAATACATGAAAGCTGCTTTTGGGAGGCAAAATTTTTCAAACGATCTTGTGTTACCTTACCAATGCCACGTTTGGGTTGATTCACAACTTGAAAGAATGAAAAATCATCATTAAGATTCACACTCAAACGCAAATAGCTTAAAAGCACTTTTATCTCCGCTCGTTCATAAAAGCGCACCGCCCCGATGATTCTATATGGAATCTGCGCGCGGTTTAAGCCCTCCTCAATACCGCGAGAGAGGGCATTTAGACGAAATAAAATCGCTATTTGATTTAAATTTGCTCCAAGTGATAGCAGTCTTTGAATATCTTTGGCTAAAAACACTGCCTCCTCATTCTCATCTTCACTCTCTATAAGCCTTACTTCCTCGCCTTTACCCTTAATACTAATAAGATTCTTACCCATACGCTCAAGATTGTGGGCTATAAGGCTATTAGCAAGACTAAGAATCTGCTCACTTGAGCGATAATTTTCTTCTAGCTTGATAAGCTTAACATCTTCAAAATGCTTTGGAAAATACAAAATATTATCCACATTCGCCCCACGCCAACTATATATACTTTGGTCATCATCACCCACGACACAGAGATTTTGATGTGATATACAAAGGCTTTTAAGAATCTGATATTGCAACTGATTGGTATCTTGGTATTCATCAACCATAATATATTGGTATTTTTTACTCATCTCTAAAGCAATATCCTGCCTTTGATGTAAAATCTTATATGTCAAATAAAGCAAATCATCAAAATCAAGCAGGTTTTTACTCTCTAAATATTGCACATAATCTTTATAAATTTGATTAAGCCTTTTTTCATCTGGGCTTGCTGCAATCTTAAAAGCCTCCTCTGGGGAGAGGAAGTTATTTTTACTCATTGAAATATAGCTATCGCTTATTGAAGCGGGAATATCCTTATTTAGGCTTTTAAGTATGGAGCGCTTATCGGCACTATCAAGCACGACAAAATTCGCCCCTCTGCCCAGCTTAGCAATATGAAAACGTAAAAATATCAAACCAAATTTATGAAAAGTACATAAAAGTGGCGGGGCTAAATCCCTTTGTGTTAAAAGCGCTAAAGCCCGCTCTTTCATCTCTTCTGCGGCTTTATTGGTAAAAGTCAATGTGAGTGTGCTATGTGGGGAAATACCCACTTCATCAATCAAATATGCAAGGCGAGTGGTAATGGTTTTAGTCTTGCCACTCCCTGCACCCGCTAAGATAAGCAATGCTCCATCTACATGCGTAGCAGCCTCTCTCTGGGCAGGATTCAAAAGTGAGAGGCTATCAATAAGTGTGCTATTTGGAATCAAGGTTGTATATCCTTTAAGCTCGCTTCTACCACAGAAAAATCAGGTTTTTGAGAGAGATAGGGCTTTAGCTCCTCTTCACTCAAACGTCTCCATATTTTTGTTTCTCCCATAATGCCTGATTTATCAATACTCCCACGTAATTCTAAAATATCCCCATCAAGTGTAACTTTGGCATAATATTCCTTACCTGTATCAAAGTTATATACTTTGCCATTTTTATATACATTACTCTTGCCCTCTCGCACAAGGTTATATACAAATACACTCCCCTTATCAAAGCGATTCCTTAAGGCTACATTGGCATTATTTATATCTTTTTTAGGTGGGCTTCCATCGACATTTGCAAAGCCATACGCATAATATTTATCACCCTTTTTAAAAAACTCCACAATAGACTGCTGTCCCTTTTCTCCCTTATGCGTCATATAATACCCCTCTAAAGAGGCTGCAAAACTCGCACATATACAGATAAAATTTATCATACAAAACTTCAATATACGCATATCTACTCCTTTATATAAAATAATAAAATCTTTTGGTATGAGATTTGCTCTTACCTCTTACATTATGGCGATTTACTATAAATATTGAGGCAAATGTTGAGATAGCTTTATTACTTTTACAAGTATAACAAAATTGCAAATATAACCAAATTCTATGAGAATCTAGCAATTTATACCCCCTAAAGTAAAGGCATAAAGCCACAAAATGCCCTAAACAAATACATAGATACAACACAAAGCTAATAAAGGGAATATATGAAAATTTGCACGACTATAGCATACTTGATACTTTGTGCCATACCCATTTATGGAGTGCAAAAATCCCCTGTGTATGACTTCAAGCCTGACTTAGAGCCTATGGAGGCATTAGAAGATGTCTCACAAACAAGGCAAAGGCTTTTATATGATGTCAATGGAATCAAATTTAAAAAAATCAAAGACCCTAAAGAGGGACTTTACTCACTCCTTAATGTTGGTATCGCCCATACTCCATTAGTGGGTATAAGCAATATGATAGGTGTAGAAATGGGCTATGACTTTATCATCGCTAAAATCCACTCAATCCGTGTTTTTGGGTTTTTTGACCGCACCAATCATGGAGGATTTGCAGATTTTGAATTCAATGCCAATAAAAGCTCTCAAATGCAGATTTATCGCGGAGGATTCTCTATGGAATATAGAATCTACATTACCCAACACATAGGATTCCGCGTGAGGCTACTCTCCTTTGGGGCACATACATTTGCTTCCACAGATAATGCAGCCACGCCTACGCTTAGAATAGCTCGCACAAAGTGGTTCTACCCCACCTTTGCCTTTGGACCTATTTTTGTCTATGGCAAACACCATGAGCTATTTATAGGCTATGATTTACTTGATTATGAGAAGCAAAGAGGTATGAGTGTGAATTATCTCAAATACTCATTTCGATTTTAACCCAAAGGAGTTTCTATGCTTGATGTCAAACAATATTACTTAAACGCCAATGCCTTACTTAAGGGGCACTTCCTCCTTAGCAGTGGGAATCATTCTGACCACTATCTCCAATCTGCACGCGTGCTTGAAGACCCCAAAGTCGCAGAGTGCTTAGCCCAAGCTTTAAGTGCGCAAATCAAAGAAGCCAAAATAGATGTAGAATGCGTATGCTCTCCTGCTATTGGGGGGATTCTCGCAGGGTATGAGCTTGCTCGGGCTTTAGGTGTGCGCTTTATATTTACCGAACGTGTAGAGGGGCAAATGCAGCTAAGACGTGGCTTTGAAGTCAAAAGAGGTGAGAAAATACTTGTGTGTGAAGATATTATCACCACAGGCGGCTCTGCTTTAGAATCTGCTCAATGTGTGGAGTTTTTAGGGGCAAAGGTAGTCGCATATGCGGGGCTAGCCAATCGTGGATTTTGCAAACGCGTAGGCTCAAGCCTAGAGCGAAGAAAAGAGGCAAAACTACCAGAAAATATCCCCCTTTTTGCGCTGGAGGATTTTATCTTTAATATGTATGAACCCCATTTGTGCCCATTATGCAAAGAGGGCGGAGATAAAGCAACTAAACCCGGTAGTAGAGGGAATTAATGATGAAGCACAAACGTTGGCGTAAAGTGAAATCTACTCAAAAACTTAAAACAGATATAAAAAAGCCTTCTATCTGGGTAGATTTGCAACATTTTAGCCTCAAAAAGCAGCTTCGTTTAATGTATGCGGGGGAGCGTCTTAAAGCCTTTATAACAGATATGTTTATGATTAATATGCCACTTTTATATTTGACAACTTATGTGTTTTTAGATGGTAAAGATGCCTTTACTCATAATCAAAGTGCGATTCTTGCCTGTGGCATAGGATATGGCATTATTACCTCACTTTTTTTAGCCTTTGCTTCCCAAACGCCGGGCTATAAATATATGCAAATTAAACTTGCACGTTATAAAGATTCTATAAATACACAAGATAGCACACAAAAGCCCAGCCCTTTAAAAGAAAAGAAATTAGGTTTTATAAGAGTATTTATACGTTATGTGCTGTGGGTTATTGGCACAAGCTTTCTTATAGGTATTCTTATAGGCATATTCCGCAGCGATGGGCGATGTTTGCATGATATTTTATGCGATACTTGCATTCTCCCTGCTTGATAAAACACGCTAGCTTTGGAATATATTTTGCTTTTCACTCATAGAAATTATAGCAATGAGAAATTTATCATAAAGATGAAAATTGGAGGTAAAAATGGCTATTGCAGATATTTCAAAGGCTTATTCTGTCGTCCATAAGGCACTTGATTACCGCTCTATTCGGCAAGATATGATTGCTTCAAATATCGCCAATGCGGTAACTCCATTCTATCGCCCTAAAGATATTAACTTTGAGCAATACTTAGCAAGAGAAAATCAAAAAATCTTTGGCAATACGGAGCGAAACTATAAACTTGAGCTTGCTAAAACTTCAGATAAGCACCTTGATAGCATGCGCAAACCAAAGGATAGTGCGACTATATTTTGGCGTGATGGACATTTAGCTAAAAATGATGGCAATAGCGTGGATTTAGATGTAGAAACAAGTGAATTAGGTAAAAATAGCACGATGTATTATGCCCTTACAAGCGCATTAAAGCGGCATAAAGGTATCTTTAGCTATGCAATGGATTCAGGAAGAAATATTTAATTTAAGGAGTGGGTGATGTTTTTATCAAGCTTTGATATTAGTGGATATGGGCTTTCAGCCCAAAGGGTTCGCATTAATGTTATCTCATCAAATATTGCCAATGCCAATACAACGCGCACAGATGAGGGAGGTCCTTATCGCAGGAGAGAAGTCATCTTCCGTGCGTTTGATTTTAATAAAGTGCTGAATGAAAAATTAGGTAAAGATAACCAACTCCTTAAATACGAAGATCCATTAAGCGAGGGAGATTTGGGATTAGAGCCAAAACCTGCTATAATGAGCGTTTATATTCAAAAAATTGCAAGAGATGACAGAGAGCCATTAATGAAATACGACCCAAGCCACCCAGATGCAAATTCTGAAGGTTATGTCGCTTATCCCAATGTTAATCCTGTTGTCGAAATGGCCGATTTAATAGAAGCAACACGAGCATATCAAGCAAATGTTGCAGCGTTTCAAAGCGCGAAAAATATGGCGAGCAATGCAATTACCATGTTCCAAGCATAGGAGAGATAAATGGCTAATCAATTTGGTGTGATTACAAATGATATTCAACACATAAATGTAGAAAACAAACATATTGAAGCTCAAAACAAGCAAGGTGGGCTTGATTTTATCAAAACCCTTAAAAACTCTATCCAAGATGTCAATACAGACCAGCAAAGTTCAGAAAAAGCCCTTGCAGATATGGCAAGCGGGCAAGTCAAAGACCTTCATCAAGCAGCGATTGCTATTAATCGTGCAGAAAATAGTATGAAAGTTATGCTTGAAGTGAGAAACAAAGCCATAAATGCCTATAAAGAAATCCTAAGAACTCAAATTTAAGGGCATTTGTGGCATATTATGCAAAAAAGACAGGGGTGGTTATCTCTGTTTTTTTTCTTATTCTCCTTTGTTTTGTTATCTTTTTAAGTATCATCTATGTAAAGATGATAACCCCCCGCAAACTCCCTGCTGCAAATGCTACAAAAACTGATACCTCCATACGCGGTAGCCTTTATACAAGCGATGGATTCAAAGTCGCCTATAGCGATAAACTCTACAAGGCAAGTGTCAATACCCAGAGCATTGACCCCGATAAAAAAGAGCTTTTTATCACGCTTTTTTCCATATATAGCGGAATTGCACAAAATGAAATACGCAAAAAGCTAAGTCAAAAAGGCTATGTCGTGCTTTCATACACGCTTAATTCCACTGCAGCCACCAATTTAAAGAATCTTAATCTCA
This sequence comes from Helicobacter marmotae, assembly GCF_003364255.1. GTDB lineage: Bacteria > Campylobacterota > Campylobacteria > Campylobacterales > Helicobacteraceae > Helicobacter_C > Helicobacter_C marmotae. Next base: position 29,483 of record NZ_NXLR01000018.1, on the reverse strand, counting down.
TCCTTATCCGCTATGATGTTTTCCGCGAATATGAGGATAATAAGGGGAGAATTATCCAAAAAATGGGCTTAAGCATAGAAGTGAGCGGTAACAATAGAAATTATACGTATAAAAATATACTTGAACCCCTCATTGGCTACACTCGCAAGGTAGAATCGCACAATATCACACGTGTTGATGGCGTGAAAGGTGTAGAAAAATACTACAACGACATACTCTCTGCCAAACAAGATGGAAGCATTAGTGGCAAACGCGATGTGAGTTTTAATATCATTAATAACAAAGCAGCCACAACACAAACTCGTCAAGATGGATTTGATATAACCCTAAGCATTCCCCTTAATTTGCAAAGACAAATCGAACTTCTCCTTGATGAAGCCAAGAAGCGCTACAACGTGCGAGAAGTCATCGCTGGAGTTATGGATTCTAAAACGGGGAAGATTCTCACACTTGCCACTTCAAATCGCTTTGACCCAAAAAATATCCAATATAAAGATTATCCACATCTTAATCTTAATGCCATTGAATACTCATATGAGCCCGGAAGCACCATTAAGCCTATTATTTATGCTATCTTGTTACAAAAAAATATGATAGATCCTAGCGATATAATCGAGCTAGATAATGGCTACTATAAGCTTAAAAGCTACACGATACGCGATACCCACCCGCTTAAAAGTGCGAGTGTGGAGGATATTATCGTGCGCTCAAGCAACATAGGAATGGTAAAAATCTCCAAAAATCTCAAACCTAATGAATACCACACCGCACTGCATGCCTTTGGGTTTGGGGAGTTAAGCGGGATTGACTTACCTTATGAAAAAACAGGTCTAGTCCCCAGCACCAAAACTTTCAATAATGAAGTCTATCGTGCAAGTGTGAGCTATGGCTATGGTATGAGGGCGACTTTTATGCAGCTTATGCGCTCTTATGCCATCTTTAGTAATGGAGGCTATCTCATCACGCCAAGAGTGAGTGAATACATCACCGCCCCTAGTGGTGAAAAGTATATCCCCAAACGTTTTGAGCCTATAGCCATACTCTCCCCTGAGACAACCAAGCAAGTTCATCATACCCTAATCCAAGTAGTCAAGCGAGTAATTAAAGTCGCACAAGTTGATGGAATCATCACAGGGGGTAAAACAGGCACCGCGCGAATCGCCCTTAATGGCAAATATGATAGCAAATATAATGGCTCATTCTTTGGCTTTGCCCAAGATGAAAATAATGCCTACACTATAGGTGTTGTCGCTTTTGAATCTGATATAAAAGATGACTATTATGGCTCACGCACGGCTGCACCCATTTTTAGGAGGATTGTAGAAATTCTGCTAGAAAATGGCTATCTCCAGCCTATGCAAGATTCTATAGAATAAAGCACCTGTATGCAAAAAGATAAAAATGCTCTTATATATTTTGCCCAATGTGATACCACAGCGGGCTTATTAAGCCATAACCCCCTAGCACTCAATGCCGCCAAAGGACGCCCCACATCTCAAGCTATCCTTTTGCAAGTTGCAACTTTGGAGATTCTTAAAACCCATGTGAGAATCCCAAACGTACATAAAAATCGCATTCGCAGGGCAAAAAAATGTAGCTTTATCTACCCTAATAACAAAGCCATACGAGTAGTCCAAGAGAGTGGCATAAACAAGCTACACTTGCAATTTTTTAACACGCATAAATCTTTTTATTCCACCTCAGCCAATCTCAGCGGAGCTGGCTTTAACCAAGCATGGGCAGAGCAAATAAGTGATGTAATTGTGTATGATAAAAGAGGATTTGCCCAATATAGTGCCTCAAAAATATATAAAATTAATCATTCCAAGATTCAAAGGAAGCGTTAATGCGTGTAGATAAATTTCTTAGCAGTGTAAATATCCTTAAACGTCGGAGCATAGCCCAAGATATGTGCGAAAATGGTGTAGTAAGCATTAATGGCATAGTCGCCAAATCAAGTAAAGAGGTTCGCATAGGGGATATAATCACATTAAAATATCTCACTTATAGCAAAACATATGAGGTTCTTGCCCTCCCTCTTAGCAAAACCATCCCCAAATCTCAAAGTAGCCAATACTACAAAGAGATATAGCTTTATCGATTGCACAATGCCTTAAAGGCACAATACCTGCAATAAGTATGCTTTTCACATTTGCTAAAAAGCACTTCTCCTTGGAGAGATGCTAACTTTTCAAGCAAAGATGTATCTTTTGCCTCAATATTCTTTTCTTGAAAAAATTTCTGTTTCTCTTTGTTTTTGATATTCCAATAATACAGCTCTATAGGCAGAGTGCTATACTCACTATAACGTGCTTTAAAAGCGTGCATATAAAGTATAAGCGCAAAATCTGTAGTATTTTCTACCTTTGCTATACTAAAATCCCCTTTGTATTTGTAATCAATAATTTCAATGCGATTTTCCAACTTTTGGATTCTATCAGGGCGCTTTTTAAACACAAAACCGCCATATTCTACTTCCATATCCTCTTCAAGGCATAAAATTTCTACTTCCTTGCCATCTTCATACTTTTCTAAAAAGTCCTTAAGCTCATATTGTAAAAACTTTATATTTGCCCTATCAAGCGTATTTGAAGCTTCTTTACCCTCACAATATTGTAATATCTGCTGATAAATCTTTTGAGCTTGGAGCTTTGTGGGTTTATGGAGATATTCTCCATAGGCAAAGGCTAAAGATTCGTGCATAAGATTCCCTAAGCGTGTCTGCTTCTCTTCTAACTCGCTTAACTTCTCATGGTATTTATAGAAATACTGCCTTTTGCACTCTAGCAATGTCTTTAATTTGCTTGGAGTAAGAATCTTGGGTATCTCACCCTTTATTTCATCTTCATAATATTTTAACTTCCCAGCTTGTGCAAAAAGTGAAAAATAGCTATCGCCATTATGTGTTTTAAGCTCCATATTTAACATCTTTGCTAACTCTTCAAGCAAGAGGCTTTTATGCTTATCTTCATTCTCCACATACGATACCACCACTTCCCTAGCCCCACTAAAAATAGAGCAATAATAATGCTTTTGAAGCTGCTCTTTATCTTTGATTGTAGGCATATGAAGCTCTTTGCGTATTTTGGAATTTAAAAACAAATCACTCTGACTCACACTTGGGATAACACCATCATTAAAATCCACTATAACAACCCGCTCACACGACAAACCTCGTGATTCTAACACGCCCATTACGCGTATTTTACCCCCCATAACATCATCAATACTGCACTCTCTAAGCTCTTTTAGCAAAAGCTCTAAAATCTCACCAAAACAATGAGGGCTAAAATCAATATCTTTCCATATAAATAAAAGCTCGCTCACATTCTCTCTAAGCTTTTTACTCTGCCTATCATCAAAAACCCTAAGGGCGTCTTCTATCTTTTCACATATTTGCTGATAGGAGAGCTTTTGAGCAGCACTCTCACCCTCGCTCATCTCTTTAAGGCATTGATAGACTCGCGTAGATTCTATATCTTTACCCATAGCGAAGTTTAAATTGTGCGCCCTATCAAGCAAGGCAAGATAATGTATAAACTCCTCATCGGGCACAATTATGGCAATATGCTCTTCTTTAATCCCCATTTTAAGCCATGCTTGTATTTTCTCAAACACCAAAGCCACCTGCGATATACGAAGAGCAAAGCCATAAGCCTCTAGCTTAGCTGGATACTTTAATGCCTCCCCCATAATAAGCTCTCCGCTATGTATATCCGCACCAAAAGCAATACTATAGTGATGAAATGGCTTGCATTGGCTTAAAAGCTTTGAGGGCAAAAATGCTAATTTTGCATTAAACTCATCAAAATCAAAATGCACACAAACCTTTGTAATAGGCAGAATCTCAGATAAAAGCCCAATATGAGCCTTGCTTAATATCCCATCAATATATATATCGATTTGACTAAAGGACTCTAGGAATGCCCTATTAATGCGCACCTGCGCCCCCTTAGGCAAAATAAACCCATCATAGCACTTCATTGCTTCAAGCCGAGCCTTATAACTTGCCTCTATCTTTTCTAAGATTTTTAAATGATCATCATAATCTCCATAAATATCACGTAAAGAAATGCTATCAATAGCCACTTGTGCTTGAGCGAGTTCATTAAAAAAATCAAATAAAAATTGCGAAGTCTCTAAAAATGCTAAAAAGCTTTTCTCAAATACAAGCTTTTTATCCCCCAATTCATTGGCATATTCTTTCAATACACTAATAGCTAAGGGCGAACGCATAGCTTTAGGCAAGGCTCTATAGCCATCAATAATCACAAGCTGTGTAAAAAACTCATTCATCATCATATGCGGGGAGAGCAGTACATTCTTATCTAAATGCTGCCTTAGGGAACGATTCGAACTATATACTTTTAAGCTTTTCATTAAGCCTTATGCCCTAGCACTTGATGGGCTACCTCTATAATATGCTCCACACTAAAGCCAAAATGTTCAAAGAGCGCTTCACCCCTCCCAGAAGCACCAAAGCTTTTAAGACAAATCACAGAATCTGCTAGTGCATACCACTCTAACCCCCTTGAAGCTTCAATAGCAAGCACTTTTGTATGTTTAAATAGCTCATCTTTATAACTTTGAGGTTGCTCCAAAAGGAGTTCCAAACATGGCACACTCACTACCTGCGTATTTATGCCACTTTTACTAAGAGCTTGTGCTGTCCTAAGGGCAAGATTTACCTCACTTCCACTTGCTACAAGCGTAAGGATAGGATTTTCACAAGAAGCAAGCACATACCCCCCTCTTTGTACCTGTGCTTTAAGCTCCTCACTTTGAGGTATGATAACCGGGAGATTCTGTCTGCTAAGCACAAAGGCACAAGGCATTTGGGAATCTAATCCCACTTGCCAACATGCTATATTTTCATTCGCATCTGCTGGGCGAAAGACCAAAAGATTAGGCATAGCGCGGAAATGACTAAGCTGCTCTATGGGCTGATGTGTCGCACCATCTTCACCCACGCCTATACTATCATGTGTCCAAATATAATACACCTTTGTTTTCATTAAACTTGCCACACGCACACTCGGACTCATATAATCGCTAAACACAAAAAAGGTTGCACAAAATGGCAAAAACAAGCCATAATGCGCCACTCCATTAGATATAGCACCCATAGCATGCTCTCTAATGCCAAAATGCCAATTTTTCCCATGAGGGAAATCGCCTGCATTCTCTAAATATGTGTTATTTGAAGGGGCTAAATCCGCACTCCCGCCAATAAAGCCCTCTAATGCCTGCGAAATAGCATTTAAAATCTTGCCATTACTCACGCGAGTAGCCATACTCTCTCCCACTTCAAATTGCGGATAAATAATCTTTGAATAATCTACCTCTTGCATATTTGCCAAACGTTCTTGCGTGATTTGAGGCAGGTTCTTGTATTGCTTCTGCCATTCTTTGACCCCAAGCTCGCCGCGCTCTTTCATACTTGCAAATACAAATGCCACATCATCACTGATATAAAATGCCTCTGGGCTTAAGCCAAGCTTTGCCTTAGCTTTAATAATAAGCTCCTCCCCCAAAGGAGCACCATGCGCCTTATGGCTACCCTCTAAATTGAGCGCATGTTTTGCAATCTTTGTATGAGCAATGATTATGCTAGGTTTGGGTGAAGCTTTTGCTTGAGTTAAGGCATTATGAATCTCTAAAATATTATGCCCATCACAAGAGAGCACTTCCCAACCTTGCGCGATAAAACGTTGTTGTATATCTTCACTCATACTCAAAGAGCTATCCCCCTCAATGGTGATACGATTACTATCATAGATTAAAATCAAATTTGATAGCTGATGATGTCCGGCAAGAGAGGCAGCCTCATAGCTAACACCCTCTTGCAAATCCCCATCTCCGCATAAACAATACACATAATGAGAAATAATTTCCCTCCCAAAAAGATTAAGGGCATATTTACTTGCCATTGCCATACCCACAGCATTTGCTACCCCCTGCCCAAGCGGACCTGTAGTGATTTCAACACCTTGTGTATGCCCATATTCTGGGTGTCCGGGGGTTTTAGAATGAAGTTGTCTAAAAGATTTCAAATCCTCCATACTGACATCAAAGCCCCATAAATGCAAAAGCGCATATACCAACGCACTTGCATGCCCCCCGCTAAAAACCAATCTATCGCGATTAAGCCATTTGGGGTCTTTAGGGGAGAGATTGAGATGGAAGTGAAGCACACTCGCAATATCAGAGAGCCCCATAGGAGCACCGGGGTGCCCGCTATTTGCCTTTTGCACCATATCTGCGCATAAAAAAGCAAGACTATGAGACATTTTTTGTATTAAAGGAATATCCTCTTGTGTGATTTGAGGTAGAATATTTGGCATTTTTTCTCCTTAGTGTTGTATAGACTTAAGCGCGTAAGCTAGCATTAAAGGTACGAATAAGCACATCAAGCGCTGCTTGTGTGGCATAAGAGAGTTGAGATTCTTCTAAAGTCGCTTCATAAGATTGCAGCACAAGGCGAATACTTAGTGCCATTTGCTCCCCTAAACTCTCCTCATAATACACATCAATAGGATAAATATTTTGCACAAATTCAATATTTGCATTCATAATCGCTTCTCGCACTTGATAAAACGCAATGTCCTTATCAAGCAAAATGGTCAAATCACGCATAGACTTTTGATATTTTGAAAATTCTTTTGCTTGCTTTAAAGATGTGCTTCTCATATCAAGCTCTACCTCGCATATAAAGCAATCTTTTAAATCAAGAAGTGTGGCAATCTGTGGATGAAGCTTTGCAATCACCCCTATAGGCTTATCTTGCATATATACAAAAGCACTTTGATAAGGATGCAAGATTCTATCATCTTCAAACCCAAAGCCCTCTAGCAATGTCTTTGCCTGCTCTGTATCGCGTATATTTTTAAGATGTATCTCTCCTATACATCGTTGTGCTATAAGTGCGAAAGTAAAAAAGTCCCATTGTGCAGCCCTCATATATGGATAGCATTCGTCTTTAATGCACCCACTCGCCACAAAGGCAAGCTTAGATTTCTCCTCACGATTTGCGCTATAAACACTCCCTATTTCAAAAAGCGCGATATTTTTAAAGCCAAAATTTTCATTACGTTGGAGTGAATCTAGCAGTTGGGGGAGCAAACTTGTGCGAAGTGTATCAAGCTCTTTGCTGATAGGATTTAAAAGCCCTAAGTTCTCATCTATTTGCACAAAGCCTAGCTTCTTTAGCTCCTCTGAAGAAGCAAAGACATAATGGATACATTCTATAAAGGCATTTGCTATGAATCGATAGGCAAGCTTGCGTTTGCTTCTATACGTAAAATATGCTTGAGAAATATTATGAGACTGCAAGCAAAGCAAGGGCTGTGATGGGATATTATCAATACCATAGATTCTTAGCACTTCTTCTGCTATATCCTGTATGCTTTCTATATCATGTCGGTAATGTGGCACCGCAATCATAAAAAAGTTCTCATCACAAGTCGCATCAAGCTTAAAGTCAAGACGTTTGAGTATTAGGGCAATTTCTTCCTTTTCCAACTCTATGCCTATGAGTTTATTAATCGCGCTAAAAGTAGTAGTAATCACCACCTCCTCTGCGCTATGAGAGACATTATGCGTACCATAATACACAAGGGCATTTGAAGTATCTACCATTTTTTTACACAAAAAGTCCATTCCTTGCTCTAAGTATGGATTACTCCCTCTTGTGCTGCGATAGGTAAGTTGGGGGTCGCCTTTGATATGATTAGCATGGAGGGCTTTAGCAATATGCACAGGATTACTATAGCTTGCCTCAATGATGAGAATCTCTGCATGCGTGCCAAAATGCCGCTCACCATAAGTTACTCCAATGACAGAAATCTTCTTATCAGTAAAAATCGCTTCTAAGCCATTTTCATCTTTTTTTACCCTAAGCTGTGCGGCAAGACCATTATCTAAGACAATATCCTTACTTTCACAATCACGCAATCTATAGGCATTTAAGATAACACCACTCATATACGTGCCATACTCTAAAAAGTTGCATATTACATCTTCTCCCAAAGTCCCATTACGTCCCAAGCAAAGGGCAATATCAAGGGGCAAATAAGCCTGCTTCACTTCCACTACACGATAAAGCAAATGCGCGTTGATTTTATCATCAGTAAGAATCTGCAGCACCCGCCCAAGCCCAAGTGTGATGACATTATCCATATCAATCTCATGCTTTAAGCGCAAGTCATAGCAAGTGGCAAATTCCCTAGCTATACCAAGCACGCTTAAGCAATCCCCGCGATTAGGCGTGATATTCACTTCGATAATATAATCATCAAAAAGTGCTAACTCCCCTATTTCTTTGCCTAACACCAGCTGCCCGGCACTCTCATCTAAGACCATAATGCCATTATTAATCTTTGGCAGTCCTAGCTCCGTGCTTGAGCAGAGCATACCGCAACTCTCCACACCCCGCAAAGTCGTCTGTTTAATCGTAAGTGCGCCGTTTTTAGTATGGGGTATCACTGCCCCCTCTAACGCCACTGCAACATACTGCCCAGCACTAACATTAGAAGCCCCACATACAATTTGTAACTGCTTTGAGCCTATATCCACTTGACACACATTAAGCTTATCTGCATCGGGGTGAGGGGCAAGGGAAAGTACTTTACCCACGACTACATTTTTAGGGAGGCTTTGAGCATAGGCAGATTCCACCTCTAGCCCAATGCTACTTAAACGTGTGCATACTTCATTCATATCAAGATGTGAAATATCAATAAATTGTGATAACAAATGCTTTGTGAAAATCATTAAAACTGCTCCAATACTCGCAAATCTGTTTCAAAAAAGCTACGCAAGTCATTAATACGATGAATAAGCATAGCAAAGCGCTCTACACCAAGCCCAAAGGCATATCCACTCACATCTTCATAAGAGAGATTATCAAAGACCTTTTGATTCACTATCCCGCAACCTAACACTTCAAGCCAACCTGTATGCGAGCATACCCTGCAACCCTCACCCTTGCAAAACACGCAACTAATATCCACTTCTGCACTCGGCTCTGTAAATGGGAAAAAGCTTGAGCGAAAGCGAATGCGCACATCGCCAAACATATAGTGTAAAAAATCTTCTAAAATGTATTTGAGATTAGCAAAATTGACCTTATCCTTACTATCAACCACCAAGCCCTCAACTTGATGAAACATAGGCGAATGTGTCAAATCATAATCTCGCCTAAACACACTCCCCGGAGCTATCATACGAATAGGCAAGGAGCTATTCTCCATGGTGCGCACTTGCACAGGTGAAGTATGTGTGCGCAACAGCATAGAATCTTTAAAATAAAAGGTATCTTGCATATCGCGCGCAGGGTGATATGCGGGGAGATTAAGTGCCTCAAAGTTATGGAAGTCATCTTCTATAAGTGGTCCATCTTGGATAGAAAAGTCCATATTCACAAAAAACTCTATAATCCTATCCATAGTCTGCATAATCGGGTGTCCCTCGCTTTTAGGACGCAAGGTCGTAAATAAACTCGCATCAAGCGATTCTTGTGCGAGTTTGGCGTGCATTTGTGCTTGAGACAAAGTAGCTTTTTTCTCCATAAGGAGTGTTTCAAACTCCTCTTTATACGTATTAAGCTCTTGGGCAAAAATCTTTTTTGCTTCACCCTGAAAGTCTTTAAGCTTGATAAATTGCTGGGCTAAAATGCCCTTTTTCCCTAATATCTCTATACGAAGCGATTCTAAATCCTCTAAATTATCTATCTTCTCTAACCTCTGCAGTACCTCTTGCATTTGTGCCTTCAATGCCAATCCTTCCTTGTGTAATAAAACCTCCATTGTAACATTTAAAGTTTATTATTGGGCTTTATTGATATAATTTACACATATAAATATATTTCATACAGAGCTTGCCTTAAGGAGTGAAAATGACTATTTTTGAAAAGATTGTAGCGGGGGAGATTCCCTGTAAAAAGGTCGCAGAAGATGAGAAATTCCTTGCTTTTTATGACATTAACCCCAAAGCCCCCGTGCATATTTTAGCCATTCCAAAAATATGTGTAAAAGACTTTAGTTGTGCCTCAAGCGAGCTTTTAGGGGAGCTATGTGAATTTGCCAAAGAAGTAGCAAAAATCGCAGGCATAGATAAAAGCGGTTATAGAATCATCACTAACATCGGCGCAGATGGCGGGCAGGAAGTGCCTCATTTGCATTTGCATATACTCGGCGGAGGCAAGCTCTCATTTCCAAAACTTGCATAATGATTTGTTAAAAGAGTAAAAGCCCCTATTGCTTTAGCCTTTTGATAAAAATTAATAAAAAAAGCAAATCCTTTTAAACATTAAGGTTATAAAGCTTTATAGAGATTTTAGAGTATGCAAGTGTGAAATAAAGTTGGAGTAAAAATGCAAGAAGACGCCCATAAATGGAACAAACGTTATGAAGATGGCTTTATGCCCACAGAGCCAAGCCCATTTGTCTTGCAAGCATGCGCTTATATTAAAGAATCCTTTCCTGCACTCTCCTTACCCCATTGGCTTACACAAGAGCCTCTTGTCGCCCTTGATATTGCCTGTGGCAATGGACGTAATGCTAAGCTTTTAGCCCAAATAGGCTTTGAGGTTGATGGGGTCGATATTTCATCTATCGCACTCAAACATTTAGAGAATCTAGCCCATATCAACCCCATTCTAGCAGATTTAGATAACTTTAATTTAGCGCGCAATCGCTATAGTGTCGTGCTTAATAGCTTTTTTCTGGATAGAAGACTTTTTGCCCCAATACTTGCTTGCTTAAAGCCAAATGCCCTGATATTATTTGAAACCTTTATAGATATATATAGCCATACGCCAAAAAATGATAAAGCTCTCTATAATGGGGAGCTTGAGCATATATTTAGCCCACAAAATGGATTTAGCATACTCCATAATGAAACATATGAAAATGCCTCCATAGAGAGAAAAGCCACATATCCTCATATTGTGCGCTTTATCGCCCACTACACACAAAAGGCTTTAAACAAATGACTTATAACTTCAAACAGCGCACGCGCAAGATTCTCTCTATTGCTATCCCTTCTGGGGGCAATTCCCTGCTTGAGATAGCCAATATCGCTTTAGGTATGTATTTTATCGCTCATATTTCAGATGATATTGAAGTAACCAAGCACAATATCGTAGCACTCGGGCTTAGTATGAGCTATTGGATGTTTCTTTTTGCACTCACTACTATCTTTTATGTCGGCACAAATGCCCAAATCTCACGCGCTTTTGGCGAGAGAAACTACTCCAAAATGAACACTCTCCTTAGCACGATGAGCGTGGGGACATTGCTATGCTCTCTCCCTATCTATATACTTGCCTCTATATGCAGTGGCTTGTATTTTGACTGGATGGGCATAGCAGGAGAAACTAAGGCATTAGGCATGCTCTATTTGGGTTGGATTTTCTATAGTATCCCTGCACTTTTTATGAAAACTATCTTTATCTCCGCCCTTGCTGCCACAGGTGATACAAAAAGTGTGTTTTTTATCAAAATCATCAGCACTACTTTAAATATCACATTTAATTTTATGCTGATTTTTGGTGTGGAGGCACTTCATATACCCGCACTTGGCATTATGGGAGCTGGAGTAGCAAATGTCATTGTCTCTTACCTTGAGACTTGCATTTTCTTTGCTATCTTATGTGGAGCACATAGATATTTAAAGTTTGCCCTTAACTTTCAAATAGCATTTTTCACTACAGGCTTGCGCATAGGTATCCCCTCTGGTATGGAGAGGGGGCTTACGATACTCTCACTTGTGTTGATTACAAAGTTTATGACAGATTATGGTTTAGAAGTCATCGCAGGATTTCAAATCGGAGGTAGGGTGGAGAGCTTTATTTGTATGCCCGGCTTTGGATTCCAAGTGGCGGCAATGGCATTAGTGGGGCAAATGCTAGGAGCGAAGCGACTAGACTTAGCAGAATCTTTTATCCGCAGTATTTTACTTATCTCCTGTATCATCATGGGGATACTAGGCATTGCTATGTGTGTTGTGGGCAGGGACTTCTCAAGCCTCTTTAGCACAGATGAAGTGGTGTTGCACTATGCCTTTGCATATTTGATTGCTGTTGGTCTCTCCCAAGTACCTCAAATTTGCGTTTTCGTGCTTGATGGCGCATTGAGAGGGAGCGGGGCTACAAAACTCTCTTTATGGATTAATACAGGAAGTATTTGGATTTTTAGAATCTTCCCCATGTGGCTGTGTGTGTATTATCATCTCAATGCCATATATATCTTTGCTATTATTTGTATTGAGACATTCTTACGCGCTGGTTTCTTTGGCTTTATATTCTATAAAGGTATATGGAAAGATTATATCAAAAAGCTCTAGGGCTTATTTGTTTTGAGATTCTACATACTCCTCATAACTCCCACGAAAGTCAATAAGACGCGCACCATTTTTGCCATCCTCCACTAGCTCAATAATACGATTTGCATACGCATCTATAAGCTCCCTATCATGGCTTACACAAATCACATTACCACTATATTTATACAACGCCTCCCCAAGGGCTATGATAGATTCTAAATCAAGGTGATTGGTAGGCTCATCAAGGACTAAAAAGTTCCCCCCCTCAAGCATAAGCTTGCTTAATACCATTCTATGCTTCTCTCCTCCACTTAGGGCATTAATAGACTTTTCTTGCTCCTCCCCGCTAAAAAGCATTCTCCCTAGTGCATTGCGTATCTCACCACTCTCCTTTTTCTTATCAAAAGCCCTAAGCCATTCATACAGGCTCTCCTCTCCTTTTATCTCCTCGCTTACATTTTGTGGGAAGTAGCCCCTTTGTGTCGTAGCCCCCCATTTCACGCTACCACTATCTGGGCTTAACTCTTCAACCAAAATCTTGCAAAGTGTGGATTTCCCTACACCATTAGCCCCGATAATGGCAATTTTATCGCCGGGTAAAATCTTCAAACTCACATCTTTAAGCACACAACGCTCCCCATAACTCTTTGATATATGCTCGCACTCTAGGGCTTCATTACCAATAGCACGCAATGGCTTAAATACAATGCTAGGCTCGCGTCTTTGGCTTACTTGCAAGGCAGAGAGCTCAAGCTTTTGGAGCTGCTTTTGTCGGCTTGTGGCTTGCCTTGCCTTACTTGCATTGGCTGAAAATCTCGCTATAAACGATTCTAATTCTTCCTTTTCTTTAAGCTTTTTGTTTCGCTCCATTTCTTGCTGCTTAGCAATCAAGCTAGAAGCGATATACCAATCATCATAATTCCCGCTAAACTCACGCACAGTGCCAAAATCCATATCTAAAATATGCGTGCAAACACTATTTAAAAAGTGCCTATCATGGCTAATCACTACCAATGTCCCCTCATGGTGCTTCAAATGCTCTTCTAGCCATGCAATTGATTCTAAATCAAGGTTATTCGTAGGCTCATCAAGGAGCAAAATATCTGGCTTGGGGAAAAGCACTTGCGCGAGTAGAATCTTAAATTTATCACCCCCGGTGAGTGTTTTCATCAATTCATCGTGCATACTGCTTTTAAAGCCTAAATCCTCTAAAATCTTCTCTATCTGCACATCGCATTCATACATTGGGTCTTCCTCAGCACAGATAATTTCAAGCTCTGCTAGCTCATTATTGACACTCTCATCGCTTAAATCAGCATGTTCATAGAGATATTCTTTCCTTTTAATTGCATCATAGAGCCGTTTATTCCCTATAAGCACCGCATCTTTTAAGCTTAAATCCTCAAAAGCATATTGATCTTGCCCTAAAACTCCCATTTTTAAACCCTTGCCTATCACCACTTCTCCACTACTTGCCTCATATACCCCGGAGAGAATCTTTAAAAAAGTCGATTTCCCCGCGCCATTGGCTCCTATTAGCCCATAACGTTTATGTGCATCAAGTGTAATATTGACATTTTCAAAGAGCTTTTTTGTGGGGTAAGCCATAGTGAGATTAATGGTTTGCAGCATTGTAGAATCCTTATAAAAGAAAGTAAAAGATTTTAACACATTTTTGTTTTCAACTACACCAAAGCACAAAATCAAATTTATGCTTTAAGTTTAAAAGTTATATAATCCTAGCCTTTCAAACAACACATTAGGGGATAACCATGCAAGCTAGCATTTCTCAAACACCATCCCATATAGCACCCTACCGCATAAAACGTTATATGGTTTATATGATTGCGACTTTTACCCTCCTTGTTTTTCCATTTATCCAAATTAATGGGAATCAGATTTTCTTACTCTCATTTGACCATAAGCAGCTCCATTTGCTTGGCGTCATATTTGATATGCAAGAGCTTTATCTTATGCCATTTTTGCTTATTTTGATGTTTGTGGGGATATTCTTTATGACAACCCTTGCTGGACGCTTATGGTGTGGCTGGGCATGTCCGCAAACAATTTTTAGAATCCTCTATAGAGACTTTTTACAAACTAAGGTCTTTGGCTTGCGTAAAAAGATTAGTAATAAACAAGAAAAAATGCGCCTTGATACCTTAGGTGCAAAGCTTAAGGCAGTGTGTGCATTTTGTATCATTGCTTTTCTTTGCCTTGTGGCTTCTGCGAATTTGATGTTTTTTTTCACACCACCGAGTGATTTTTTTGCCTATATAAGCGACCCGCTTAATCATAGAATCTTACTTGGCTTCTGGCTAGGCTTTGGGCTGTTTTTTATCTTTGACATCACTTATATACAAGAGAATTTCTGCATTTATATGTGCCCTTACTGCCGCGTACAGAGTGTGCTTTATGATAATGACACTCTTATGCCACTCTATGACTATAATCGCGGAGGGGCTGTATATAGCCCTAGTGGTGCTAAATATGAGCTTCCCCCCAAAAAGCAAAATAAAGACAATGAATGCACCAACTGCCATGCATGTGTGAAAGTCTGCCCCACGCATATTGATATTAGAAAGGGTATGCAGCTTGAATGTATCAACTGCCTTGAATGTGTCGATGCCTGCAGTGATGTAATGAGTAAATACGCAAAACCCTCACTAGTTATGTGGAAGTCTTCTGCCTCACTGAACAATAATGGCAAAGTGCAGTTTGTGCGCTTTAGGACGATTGGCTATGTGGTAATTCTTGCACTTGTATTTGCACTCCTGCTCTTTATGGGAAGCACCAAAGAGCCTATGCTGCTTAACATCGACCGCACAGGAGAGCTTTATAAAATCCGCGCTCATCATATTGTGGATAACCACTACACTATGCTCTTTCACAACACAGATACCAAAGACCATGAGATGTATTTTGAGCTTGTAGATGTCAAAGGCGGCAATATCGCCAAACACCTAAGCATTCTCTCACCTAAAGATACATTTACCATTAAGGCTGGAGATAAAGTCAAAAAGATAGTAACGCTACGTGCAACGGAGCTTTTACCTGAGGGGAATTATGATATTATCATTCATGCTTTTGCTATAGACGCAAAAGATAGCATTTTTATAGAGCGTAAAACTAAATTTGTCTATCCTCCGCATAATAAACTCCAAGACTAAGCAAGATCTTTCGGCTTTGCCTTGTGATAATGAAATGTAATGTGGCTCATATATAATGTAACTCATCTTGCAAGGGAAATTAGTTTGTCAGCTCTAGTGTGTGAGCTAAGAATTCACAAGGGAATCACTGCTCGCCAAATAGAGTTTCTTCACCTCCTATGCTCCCGCAAGAGGCGACAAATTAACAGCATTTACTAGTAAATCAAGCAGCCATGCTCCGCCCTTTCTTATGGGTAAAGACATGGGGAATAATAGAATCTACCAAAACTCGGGGAGAGCTTCTATCCCCTTAGAGTTGGGCTTTAAGCTATATCTTAGTGTATTTTTCCTACAATCGCACACTTAACACTCACACAAGGTCTATAAGCATATATGAATTTACAAGAGGATTTACAAAACAAAGTAGTAGTTGTAACTGGCGGGGCGGGACTTATCGGTAAAGGCTTTATTGAAGCCATTGTCCAAGCTGGTGGCATTGGGATTATCGCAGATATAAATTTGCAAGCAGCCAATAGTGCCAAAGAGAGTATTTACAATACCATATGTGCAAACTCACCCCAAGCCTTAGCTAGTGAATGCGCCTCACGTATTGATTGCATTTTACTTGACATTACCTCCAAAACAAGCTTGCAAGAAGCAATACAATCCCTACATGCACGTTATGGCAAGATTGATGCTTTAGTCAATAATGCCTATCCTCGCACGCCAAATTGGGGGAAAAAGAACTTTTTTGAAGTAGAGTATGAAGATTTTTGTGCGAATATGAATCTCCAAATGGGCGGCTACCTCCTCGCCTCACAGCAATTTGCCACATATTTTAAAGCCCAAGGCTATGGTAATATTATCTCTATGAGCAGCATTCAGGGCGTGTATGCCCCCAAGTTTGATACCTACATCGGCACGCAGATGGATAGCCCCATTGAATATAGTATGATTAAAGCAGGGATATGCCATATGACAAAATATATGGCAAAATACCTAGCCAACACGGGCATTAGAGCAAATGCCATAGCCCCCGGAGGCATTTTAGATAATCAGCCAGAGAGCTTCCTTACACGTTATAGGGCACATTGCACAAGTAAAGGTATGCTTAACCCGCAAGATTTAAGTGGCACACTGCTTTTTTTACTCAGCGATGCGAGCCTTTATATCAATGGGCAAACGCTCATCGTTGATGATGGCTGGGGGCTATAATGCACTGGAAACACCGCTTAAAACTACGCGTAAATAAAAGCGCACAGCTCCTATGGTATCTGCAAGGCTTTATTAGGCATGGTACTTTCAAACCAAGCATTAAAAGCATTAAACCAAATAAAGAGAGAATCTTTATTATGGGTAATGGTCCTAGCCTTAAAAATGACATAGCTCCACATATCCAAAGCCTAAGGGGCGAAGATGTGTTAATGGTGAATCAAGCCTTAACCCACCCGCTTGCCTTTAGCTTAAAGCCCACGTATTATATGCTTATGGACCCAGCATATTGGGGGTTTTATAGCAAGGAAGAAGATAGCGATGGCTATATCACACGAGATATGCAAAAGTTAAATGAAGCATTAGCCAAAGTGGATTGGGAGATGATTATCCTAGCTCCCTATCATTTCTACCATAAACGCACAAATAAGGGCATAAACTTTAAAAACCCGCATTTACACGTACATACTTTCAATGCTGTAGAACTCTACACATTCTATTCGCTTCAATCTTGGCTTTATAGGCATAATTTTGCTATTCCTAGCGGTATTAATGTGCTACTTGCTTCATTATGTGCGGGTATTACGATGAAGTATAAGCATATCTATCTCTTAGGGGCAGATAGCACTTGGCATAAGCAACTTAATGTCGATAGCAATAACAAAGTCTATTCACTTGAAACTCACTACTACCACGACAAAGAGGAGAAAATCTACACACCCTATAAGCTTTCTTTCCATATGCAGTGCATTACAGAGGCTTTTAAAGCCTATGACGCGCTAGGTATGAGCTTCCCTCATATTTATAATTGCTCATCTATTTCTATGATAGACGCCTTTAAGAGAACACATATAGATAATATTTTTGCTGGGGGGGGGGATAGTAAATACTTTATAACCCTCTACTCCACTCTTTCTCTTTTTTCCATTGTTTATGTTGTTTGTTATTCTAAGTTAGCTAGAGAATCTCTACCCGAATCACTAGAAAATTTAACATTGCCTTATCATTCCAAGCATTGTAAAGAAACTCCACCCCAATCACTAGCGACTCCGTTAGTTTGTCATTCTGAGGGAACACGAAGTGCGACCGAAGAATCTCTCTTATCTACTAAAGACTCTTTAAACGAATCGCTAGAAAGGCAGTTACTTTGTCATCACAAGCCCTCAATAAAGGGCGAAGAATTGCTTTCAAAAACACCAAAAAGCACGACTAGTGATTCGGACAGAGATTCTTCGCCTGCTATGCAGGCTCAGAATGACAAACTTTGCTACCCGCAAGGGAAACCCACACATAATAAACACCTGCAAAGGAAATTACTTTGTCATTCTGAGCGTTATGGAGAATCGCTTCGCAAAGCCACTAGACAATCCCTATCTTATTGTCATTCTGAGGGCTTTATGCCCGAAGAATCTCTCTTATCTACTAGAGACTTTTCAAAGGAATCGCTAGAGAATCTGCCCTATTGTCATTCTGAGCGAAGCGAAGAATCTCTATCCAAATCACTAGTCGCCAACAGAGATTCTTCACCCCTTGCAGGGGTTCAGAATGACAAGAGTGGCAGAGTCGATGGTGAATCCAACAGAGATTCTTCGCCTGCTATGCAGGCTCAGAATGACAAAGTAACAACATTTACTAGAAATCCAAAAAGCAATTCTTTACCCCTAAAGGGGCAAAGATATAATAAAAATGACAAACTTTTTACCCCTATGAGAGTATCAAGTTATATATCCACTCAATATGACAAGCAAAATAAGCTCTTTTCCCCTCTAGTAAAAAATCTCCATAATATCGCACAAGAGGTGTGCTATGTCGCTTAAGCACTTCTGCCTTGACTTCTTGCATACTGCTTATTCTCTCTATGGCTTTATCAGGGCTAAAGCCTTTAGCTCCAGTGTGCCCACATTAGCAAAGCAAAGTAATGAAAATATTTTTATCCTAGCAAATGGTCCAAGCCTTAAAAATGATATAAAAGCCCATTCTGCCTTGCTATCCAAATATGATAGCCTTATGATGAATCACGCTATTACAGAATCGCTCTCTTGGCAAATCAAGCCAAAATACTATATCCTTATGGATTCTGTGTTTTTTGTGGGTGATAGGTATAATGTCGCCTCAAGGGAGCATTATCAAAGGGTAGAAAAAGAAGTTAAAGAAGTCTTTAATGCCCTTGAAAATGTGCCCTATCATTTAGAGCTTTTAGTCCCTAATGTATGGAAGCACACATTAAATCTGCATAATCCAAATATTAGCATTCAAACCTATGGTATTGCTAAATTTAAGGGCTTTGACTTCATAGCACGTTATCTTTTTAAGCACGCCCTAGCCCTACCATCTTATTGTAATGTGCTTATTCCCTCCATTATTTGTGCCATTGCTATGGGGTATAAGCGTATTTACCTGCTAGGGTGTGATCATGATTGGTTTAGAAACTACTTTGTAGATAGCCAAAATATGCTTTTTAACGACTATAAGCACTTTTATGAAGAGTCTCAAACGCTCTGTGCGCTAGAAAAGCTACATCTTCATCATATCCTCTACACAGATGCAGAGATTTTGCACTCTTATCATATTTTGAGAGAGCTCTTTTTAGGGGTTTGTATTTGCAATCTCTCATCTCACTCTGTTATTGATGCTTTCCCTAAAAGCAGCCTAGAGCAGATTTTTGCTGGGGGGGGGGATAGAGTAAAACTCCTTATATTCTTAGTTTATGCCCACTTTAGCCAATATCGGAGGGCAAAATGCTAAGACTTAAGCCAATCCTTAAAGCCATCCTCCCATCCAAGATTCGAATCTGGCTTATTCATATTAGAAATCTCTATATCACACGTTTTCATACCAAATCTTATGCCCAGCAAGGTGAAGACTTAATCCTGCGCGAAATGCTAGCATACGCCCAAAGTGGATTTTATGTCGATGTGGGCGCACACCATCCTTTTAGATTCTCAAACACGTATTTATTTTATAAGCAAGGCTGGAGGGGCATTAATATTGACGCTATGCCCGGCTCGATGAAGCTTTTTGACCGGTTTCGCCCGCGCGATATTAATATCCAATGCGGCGTGGCTTATGAGTTTGAAAAGCAGCGGGGGGGGGGGCAGATGATATATTATAGCTTTAATGAGCCCGCTCTCAATGGCTTTACTCCTCTTTTAGAGACAAAATATGCCAACCACCCACTCTATCATTTACTAGAGAAAATCCCCGTTTCTGTGCGGACTTTGGAAGATATTTTAGATGAATATATGCCTAGAGATACCAATATTGATTTTTTAAGTATTGATGTTGAGGGGCTTGATTTAGAAGTACTCAAATCTCATAATTTCACAAAATACCGCCCCAAAATTATCCTTATAGAATCATGGGATACCACTTTAGAAACACTCCCAGAGAATGAAACCTATCACTTTTTAAAAGAGAGGGGTTACTTATGCGTGGCTAAAACCATAAATACCCTTATCTTTAAGGAGAAGGCATGAAAAATATCATTCTCATCGATAGGGATTTAAGCTTTATTGATGTGTGCTTAGAGTTGCAACATCATATCGTTGTGTTAATTGTAGATTCCCATTCTATGGCAGAGGAAGTGCGGGCAAAATACCAAAATAACCCGCAAATTACGCATATTATGTCTATGCAGGAGTTAGAATATGTCAATGGCACGTCATATTTAAGCTATGAGCTTTTAAATCAATACAAGCTTGAGCAATATAAAGTCGAATTTGTAGCCCATAGGTGGCTAAATGATGGTATGCTTTCTACAAATAAATTCATAAACGCCCTCTGCTTTTGGAATCATATTTTTGATAGCTTTAGCATTGATTTAGTCTTCATAAGCGGCTTAGAGCATGGTGTGAGCTATGATATACCCGCCTA
The DNA here is from genome assembly GCF_003364255.1 of Helicobacter marmotae. Lineage (GTDB taxonomy): Bacteria > Campylobacterota > Campylobacteria > Campylobacterales > Helicobacteraceae > Helicobacter_C > Helicobacter_C marmotae. The sequence continues at coordinate 8,925 of NZ_NXLR01000018.1, read as the reverse complement.
TATTGCTAAACATCGCTCTATCCCTGCGTTTTTCACCCCGCCTACACTCATTTATGCCATCTCTGTGCTGCATTTTAATACAAACACCTATGTCCCCCTATTAAGCGGGAATCTAAGCGATTCTCAAATACAAGAAAATCTCTTTTATCACTTTAATCCCGATGATATTGTGCTGCCTACAGCCACTTCATTATGGAAAAAGCAAAAATCCCTTATAAGAAGCCTGCTTTTAAAAATAGGCGGGCAACTGCTGGTAGATTTTGTGCTTTGTGTTTTAAAAAGAGATTTCATTATAAAGCAGCACACAGGCTATTTCCCCACGTCATTTTGGGAGAGGTTATCAAGCCTTTTATATGTGAAAAAGCTAAAAAGATTCTATTACTCCATTATGCAAGCCCCCGATTATAGTGAAAAATTTATCTTTTATGCTATGCACTTTGAGCCAGAGGGCGGGACTTCTGTATGTGTGAATCTCCAAAATCAGCTTAGCATTATCCAAATGCTCCATAATGCCCTCCCAGAGGGCTATAAACTCTATATTAAAGAGCACCCTCATCAATTTATGCTCAATAACCCTGAAATGGTGTATTTCCTCTATAACATCAAATGGTGGAAGTCTATTGCCTTTTATAAAGAGCTTCAAGCCCTAGAGCATGTCAAAATTATTGATTTTAATACCCCATCAAAAGAGCTTATCACCCACGCCCAAGCTCTAGCTACGATTAATGGCACCATCCACATCGAAGCCACTTTTTATAATAAACCCTGCATAGCCTTTGCCGGTAAAAGCCTCCTGCTTTATGGGGTGAAAAATTTGATTTGTGTTGAGAGTTTTGAAGAGTTACAAAAGAATCTTACCATACTAGCAAGCAACCCCTCTTATTTTGACAATAAGACAACGACCCCCCCCCGCAAATCTTTAAAACCTACGCGACACATTATCAAAGCAAAACTAAAGGGAGAGATATATTCCGCTCCTTGCATGCCTATCTTCAATGGTCTTATCCCTCATGCTAATTTACATAATGCTCAGATTCCTCCTTATATTCAAACCCCTCCTTATATTCAGATTCCCTCTTGGCATACTCTTTATGGTGAATGCTATGCGTAAGAATATTATCCTCCTTGATAGGGAAGGCGCTCTTTTATCCCATATCTTGCAATATACAGACTTTCACATTGTGGTGCTTGTGTGTGAATTTCACGCTAAAACCAAACCCCTTATAGAATCATATAAAGAGAGAATTACTCACTGCCTTGATTATCAAAATCTCCTCCAAATCCAGCATAGCACGCATATTGACTACACGCTTATAGAAGCGATGAAGCCTATTCAAATTGATGTAGAGACTATGCTTCATCGCGTTATGCTAAATAACCCTCTAGCAAAAGATATTTACTACCAATATCTCTCATTTTTTGCCCAAATTTTTACGCAGTATCACCTGTATTTTGTGCTCAATGCCGAAGCCATACTTGCTACCCCACATCATCTTATCCCCTTTGGTTTAGCAAAGGCTTATAATATCCCAGCTTACACATTTGAGGGGATTTTAAACGATGTAGCGATATTGCATTACAATACACGCACTTGCATTAAATTTGACCCATATCAAAAACCCGCCTCCTCCATTAAACAACGGCGATTTTACGCCTATGAAACGCACATAGAGCCACAAGAGAAAACACTCAAAGCTAAGCTTACTTCCCTGCTTTATAAACTTGGGGGCTCCATACTCGTAGAGTTCATTGTATGCCTCAAGCAAAGAAGCTTTAAGCGTAAATTTATGGGCATAGAATATAACTACTTCTCCAAACTCTACTCCTTTATCCAACATAAAAGAATGCACAGATTCTATAAAACTCATGCCTGCAAGCCTAGCTTAAAGGAAAAATTTATCTATTTTAACCTTCACCTTGAGCCAGAGGCAGCAATTATTGGCAGAGCGATCCTTGAAGCACAGCTAACACTCATTAAAATGACAGCAAGAGCCCTCCCAGAGGGTTATAAACTCTATGTCAAAGAACACCCGCATCAATTGCAATTTAATGATAATCTCACAGACTATTTCTTACATAATATTACATTTTTTAAAAATATCGCATTTTATAAGCATATTATGCAAGTGCCAAATACCTCCCTCCTTTCCCTTGAAATAAGCGCAAAAGAGCTTATTTCTCACTCTCAAGCCATCGCCACATTTGATGGCACGGTTACATTAGAGGCGATTGCGTTTAATAAACCTGTGATTTTATTTAACGCCCCTGTAAGCCCATATCAATTCCTTAGCCACACTTACCATATTTATGCCTATAAAGATTTGCAAAATGCAATCTCTCATATCACCCAAAATCCCCCCAAAATCTTAAATGAAGATGAGGAGTTTGCACGCATTGAGCCATATATGTCAAACACACAACACAAAGACTTTTATAGCAATCTCCTAAGTTCCATTACAAAGCATATACAAAGCCTAAAGGGAGAAAAGTATGTCTAAATATGCCCCTATTGTGCTTTTTGTATATAATCGCCCCAAACACACACAAAAGGTTTTAGAAGCCCTCAGTGCCAATGCCCTAGCTAAAAAGAGTGAAATTTATATCTATCAAGACGCCCCTAAAGCAAATGCAAAACCCCAAGACTTGCAAACCATAAATGAGCTAAAAGGCATTCTCGCAGAGCTTATAAACACTAATCCCAAAACGCATCATTTTGCCAATATCACACTCATAGAGAGAAAAACCAATTTAGGTTTAGCAGATTCTATCACTCAAGGGGTAAGTGAAGTAATGAGCACACATAAGCAAGCCATAATCCTTGAAGATGACATCATCGTATCTCCTGTATTTTTAGACTTCTTAAATGACGCCTTGCAAAGATATAAGGATATGAAAAATGTGTGGAGTATCTCTGCGTGGAGCTACCCTATAGATACAAAAGACTTAGGCGATTGCTATTTTTGGAGGCTACCTCATTGCTGGGGTTGGGCAAGCTGGGCAGATAGGTGGGCACATTATAAGCGCGACATTGCTTGGGTAGAAGCAAATTTTACAAAAGATGATATAGATTATATCAATCTAGGCGGCAGTGCGCGGTATTTTGAGCATTTTTTAGATAATGCAAAAGGGAATATCAAAACTTGGGCGATTTTTAACTATCTCCTTGCCTATAAACACCACGCCCTAAGCCTCTGCCCCGCTACTTCTTATGTCAAGCAAATAGGCTTTGATGGCAGCGGGGTGCATTGTGGAGCGGAGGGAGAAGTATTTAATGCTAAAGATATAAATACCAAATTCCCCATTAGCTACCCAAGTGAGGTAGTAGAATCTCACCTTGCTTATAAGCGCATTCAAGCCTTTGAGCGCGCACTTCATAAGCCTTTCATATTCCGCACATACAATAAACTTTATAAAATCTCACAAAGTATATGGCATAAAGCCCATTATTTAACGGGGGGGGGGGATAGAAGATAACTTCACACTTATTATACGCACTCCCCACTCTCCCTCTTATACCTATTTTCCCCCTATAGTTTCGCTTCCTTGCTCCATTTTAGCTAAAGAAAAAGGAGCATAAATGAAAGTATTAATCCTAGCAGGAGGTTTAGGCACGCGCCTTGCAGAAGAAACTTCCATTCGTCCAAAACCTATGGTAGAAATAGGAGGCTTCCCTATACTCTGGCATATTATGCAAATCTATAGCCACTATGGCTTTAATGACTTTATTATCTTACTAGGCTACAAGGGCTATATCATTAAAGAATACTTTGCGAATTTCTTTTTACATAATAGCGATATAAGCATCAATCTTAAAGATAATTCCATAGAGATTCTCAACTCACAAAGCCAAAATTGGCGCGTAACTTTGCTTGATACAGGGAAAGATACGATGACTGGAGGCAGAATCTTACAAGCCAAGCCCTACATAGGAAATGAGAGATTTATGCTAACTTATGGCGATGGACTAAGTGATGTGAATCTCCACGCCCTCCTTGCCTTTCACAAAGCCCATAAAAAGCTAGCTACACTCACAGCCATACAGCCAGAGGGGCGATATGGGGCAATTGCATTTGGTGAAAATGATCGTGTGGAACACTTTTTAGAAAAGCCCAAGGGTGATAGCTCACCTACAGGCTGGGTCAATGGAGGGTTTTTTGTATGTGAGTGCGAAGTGCTTTCATACATTAAAGATAATCAAAGCATTTTTGAGCAAGCCCCGCTTATTACCCTAGCCAAAGATAAACAACTCCAAGCCTATAAACATTATGGATTCTGGCAGTGTATGGATACCCTGCGAGATAAGCAACTCTTAGAAGAACTATGGCGCAATAATCCCAAATGGAAGGTATGGCAATGAAAGTAAAACGTAATCAAACAGAACTCACAGGCATTCTTGGTATAGAGAAACTCAACCTCCTAGCAGATATTAAACCCATAGAACAATGGAGGGCATATAGAGACACTTACGCAAAAGCCCAAAATTTAAGTATCATCACCCCCTACCCTACGCAAATTGACTTTGAGCTAAACGCCACTTGTAATCTCAAATGCCCCATGTGCCCTTTATCTGTAGAGAGTAATAACCAAAAAGCACATCTACTCCTCCCTTTTTCGCTTTTTTGTGCCATTATAGATGAGGGTATAGCCCTGAATGCACTCAAAGCCATCAAGCTAAACTACCTAAACGAGCCGCTTTTACGCAAAGATTTAGAAAGCTTCATTAGCTATGCTAAAAATGCCGGCGTACTTGATATTTACTTCTCAAGTAATGGCTTACTTTTACATAAAGAACGATCTATATCACTCATTAAAGCCGGACTAGATAGAATCCAAATTAGCATTGATGCCTATTCTGAAGATGTGTATAACACCATTCGCCCCGGAAGTAACTACCATAAAGTAATCCAAAACGTCCTCCAACTCCTTGAGGCTAGAAAAGAGCTAAAAAGCCTAACACCCTTAGTGCGTGTGAATTTTGTGCGCACCGAGCTTAATGAACATCAGCTTGATAGCTTTGTGGCATTTTGGGAAGATAAGGTTGATATGATTGGAGTGCAAGAAATGATAAAGCCCCCTAAAAGCTCAAAAGACCTAAACTCAAAGACCACACAAGAAAAGCCCGACTTTCAATGCTCTTTCCCCTATAAGCAGCTTGTTATCACCGCTGAGGGGAATGTGCTACCTTGTTGCACATTCTATGGGGAGCAAATGCCCCTTGGCAATATCTTAGAATCTTATAAAAATGGCACATACACGTCCCTCCAAACATTCTGGCAAAGCAAAGCTATGCAGGAGTTAAGGGCTATTCATAAAGCCCACTCCTATGCGAGTAATCCTATTTGCAAAAAGTGCATAGAGGGTGCGATTTATGGATAGCTATATATGTCAAAGCCCTATCTTGCTTATTGTCTATAAGCGCGTAGATACGCTTAAAGCCATTTGCCAAGTACTTCAAAAAGTCCAGCCAAAGACACTCTACATCGCCTCCAATGCTCCCAAAAATAGCCAAGAAGCAAATAAGGTTAAAGAGGTAAGGGCATTTTTAGAGAGTGCATTCACTTGGCAATGCGAACTTAAAACACTCTATAGAGATTCCCATCTTAACGCCAAATGCTCCATTAGCTCGGCTATTTCTTGGTTTTTCTCACTTGAAGAGAGGGGCATTATATTAGAAGATGACTGCTTACCTAGCCTTAGCTTTTTTAGATTCTGTGATGAATGCCTAGAAAAATATAACAATACAAGCCAAGTTTTTATGATAAGTGGCTGGAGTGCGCTAGATTTTGCCCCACATCAAACAACCAAAACCCTTAGCCCCAAAGCCAGCTTAAAAGAAGACTACTACTTCTCTAAATATAACCACATCTGGGGCTGGGCTTCTTGGGCTAGGGCTTGGGGGCAGTATCAATTAGAATTTAGCGACTTTAAGGCAGAGTTTAAAGCCTTGCATAACTTTTGCAATATGAGAGAAAAAAGAGCATGGCATAAAATCTTCAAACTCTACGCACGAGGGCAGATAGACACTTGGGACTACCCATGGACCTATAGTATATGGAAAAATAATGGCTTATGTATCTACCCTAAAGATAATATGATTCAAAACATCGGCTTTAACCGCGATGACGCCGCTCATACCAAAGGTGATTGTAAATTCGCCCAAATGCCCACCTATGAGCTACACTTCCCCCTAAAACACCCCACCACCATAGCCCAAAATAAAGCCCTAGATAAACTCAATTTTGAAATAGTCTTTGATAGCACCCCGCTTATTTTGAGAATCTACTCCAAGCTCAAAGCCCTCCTTAAAGCACATTTATGCTCCCATAGGAAATAATTTCATATCATAATTGATAGCAAAAGCTATTTTTTAGTAATGAAAAAATTATTTTCTGCTATAATTGCGCGAATCTTAAATAAAGATTAAGCTAAATCAAGTTTGATTTTTGTTCTTTTACATTTATTTTTTATATGGCAACTCTTATTTTATATCTTAGGAAGTAATGGCAGACAAAGTTATGCACAAGTCACATTCTCAGCCCTTGCAGGAGCACGAAGTGAAGGTGAGGAATTTTTGTTGGATTTACCAGCGACTCCGTTAGTTTGTCATTCTGAGGGAATGGTAATGACCGAAGAATCTCTGTTTGATTTACCAGAAATTCTCCAAGTTTGTCATTCTGAGCGTTATGGAGAATTGCTTCACAGAGCCACTAGACAATCCCAATCCTATTGTCATTCTGAGGGCGGGCGTAGCCCAACCGAAGAATCTCTACCCGAGTCACTGGTCGCTAAAAGAGATTCTTCGCTTGATTCTCAAGCACTAGACATGACAACGGGATGGAATCTGCTAGAAATCCAAAAAAATGCTTCACAGAAAGCCCACAGAGATTCTTCACCCCTTGCAGGGGTTCAGAATGACAAAATAATTTCCCTTGCGGGTAGCCAAGTTTGGCATCACGAGGGAGGGCGTGAGAGCGAACGAAGAATCTCTCTTATCCACTAAAGACTCTTTAAAAGAATCACTAGTCGCCAAGAGCAATTCTCCACCTCTCACCAAGCCTAAAGACATATAAACAAAGAGTCGCCAAGGATCATAAATAGAAAACACAAACAAGAATCAAAACAAGAAGCCAAAAACCATAAAACAACACAAACATTACGATACAATAAGGACATATTATGACAAATAGAGTAGTATTACCCCCCCCCCCCATAGCATATACACAAGCCATAGAACTTATCTAGTCTTAAGTTACCTTATACTTATCACCCCTTAAGTAAATACCCAAAGTACCTATGACTAGATACCCCTATATATGCTCTATGGCTCAAATTTGGCAGCATACTCACAAGTTGAGATATGCCATCCCTTTGTCTCTTATCTCCTTTTATCACCATCTCTGCGCCCAAAGCACAAATTGGACTAATAACTGCTTAGTAACCTCTAGAACTAATTTCTATTGTGAAGTCACCTCTCGCCCCAATGTCCGCTATATCAACACTACAGGAGCACAAGCCACTACACTGCTAGTGAAATCCTCTGTGGGGACTATTCAATTTCAAGCTACGGGCGTAAATGCTGCTATTATCGTAAATAACGACACTCAAAGCCCATTTAATCTCACTTTAGAGCAAGGCGTGAGATTAAATAACACCGGAAGTGCTGGGGTATTTGGTATCTATGCACAGCAAAACACTACTACTAACTTCACTAATGCAGGTACCACAGGGAGAATGGGGATTTTAGGGAATCTCAATCTAACAAACAATAATGGAGGCAATATCGCTCGCTTAGCCTTTTCTTATGGCAATGCAACTATTACCAATAATGCAACTATTACCGAGCTTGCTAATCAAGCCCAAGGCACTATGCAAAATGTCTCCAATAATGGCACGATTAGCACCTTTCAAATTACTGCTGGAACTGCCCAGAATGTGAGCAATAATGCCAATGCTACGATAAGAACCTTAGAAGTAACTGGCACTGGCACAAAACTAGATACTTTCACTAATAGTGGCACACTTACGACGTTTGCTACAAACAATAATAGCACAACCGAAAACTTTACCAATAATGCTACACTTACGACGTTTTCAAACGGGAGAGGCAACTTAAGAAACAATGTCTATCAAATGAATGGAAATGCCACTATCACAACACTCACCAATAATGGCACCATAACCGGAGCGTTTAATAATGGCACAAATGCAACTATTACCACTTTTACCAATAATGGCAGAATGAGTAATGCTAATCAAACTGGCTTGAATGCAACCAATAACTTTGGGACAATCACAACTCTAACCAATGAAACTAATGCCAGCATTGCATTTTTAAGAAATGGCGGGAGCTCTGCTAGCAACGCCATGATAGGTAATTTTACCAACAAAGGCACCATCACCACACTTCAAAACGCTAATATCGCACAAACAAGAAATACCATTAATAATCTCACCAATTCAGGGAGCATTACTACACTAACAAATATGGGGAATAAAACACTCATAAACACACTCGCTAATAGCGGCACTATAACGACTCTCACTAATGCCACAGGTGCCACCATTAACCAACTTGATAATTCTGGCACCATAACCAATAACTTCACTAATCAAGGCACCATTAATACACTTGATAATAAAAGCGGAGGGACCTTTAGCGGAAGTCTTATTAATGCAAGTATGATTACAAATCTAACCAATAGCGGCACTATCACTCAAGGCATTACCAATAATGCCAATGCAAGGATTACCAATCTAACTAATACTGGAAGTAGAGTAACACTTAGCTCTATTACCAATAATGGAGCTATCACTACAAAGCTTACTAATAGCGGCTCTGCTACTATAACCACTCTCACTAATGGAGCCACAGGAGATATAAAACATATCGAAAATGAAGCTAGCTCCACCATTACTACCCTAACT
>NZ_NXLR01000017.1 GCF_003364255.1 Helicobacter marmotae | reverse complement strand
AAGTGAGAGATTCACTTTTGACTTCACTCGTATTGCTTTGACTTTGATTTATAGAAGTGGGGGTTTGGGAGTGTTTTTGAGTATTGGAATGTTTTGTAGGGTTGTTATGAGTAAGGGGAGATTCTAGCTTTGAGGTGCTACTATCCCCCCCCCCCCGCTAAAAGGTTTAAACGTTAATGGCATGGCTTACCTCCGGGTTGTTATAATAACCATTCGCAACGTGCAATAGCTTTAACTGCACCCTTAAAAAGAATGTGCGAATCTTCATTTACCCTAAGCTCGAGTATTTCCTTACTTGGGGGAATGAGTTTAGCATATCTGCTGCATAGATTATTCTCAAAAGCCATAACAAAAGCCGCAGCCGCTCCTGTGCCACAACTCAAAGTAATATCCTCTACCCCGCGCTCATAACTCATATAAAAAATCTGCTCTTTTTGAGCAAAAACAAGTGTGATATTTGCATTATATTTTACGCGCAAAGCACGCAAGCAATCATCTTTTAGTTTAGGCAAATCACCCATTTGAGAAACAAACCCAACCAAATGCGGCACCCCCGTATCAAGCAATGTCCAAGAGGAGACCTTATAAGGATTAGATTCTATAATATTCCCTCCAAGCACACTCCAGCCACCCAAATCACTTTGCACCAAAGATGTATTACTTGTATCCACCTCTATGCCAATAAGCCCCACTGCGCTTAAAAAGCTATGTTTGCTAGGAGCAATGCCTTCCATATAAGCATAATGCCCCACAGCTCTGCTCGCATTACCACACATATTTGCACAAGAACCATCTGCATTATAAAACTCCCATTCATACGCATATGGCTTATTTGCAGCAGGAATCAGCACAACCATACCATCAGCCCCTATGCCATTATGCCTATCGCACATACTTTGCGCTAGGCTTGGGCGAGTGCCATCATTATGCAAAGCATTATGAAAAATCAAAAAATCATTTCCACTGCTGCTGTATTTCATCACCTCCATATTTCACTCCTTAGCTAAGAGCCAATAGGCGGGAGAGAGCGAATATAAGATTCCACCCTTTGCTGTAATGCGCGGATAGAGCCATCATTACCAATAATATCATCAGCTAAACGGCATTTTTCCTCAATAGGCATTTGCGCATCTAAACGTGCTTTTGCGTCCTCAAAGCTTAGATTATCGCGTTGCATAATACGCTCTATAGCCTTAGCCTTTGGGGTATAAACCACAAGCGAACGTGCTACAGGATAAGTATCTTTACCCCCTACTTCAAAAAAAAGCGGAATATCTAAAAAATACCACGCACCCTTCTCTTCTAATTTAGCTGCTTTTGCAAGTATGCTTTTATGGATATGAGGATGGAGAATGGATTCAAGCTTTTGGCGCTGCTCTAATGAGGCAAAAACGATTTTACCAAGTTTCTTACGATTGACTTTGGCATTTTCATCTTGAATCTCATCTCCAAATGCAGCAATAACCTCAGAACTATGCTCATCAAGCACTTCATGGGCAAGACTATCAGCACAGATACTTTTATACCCATAAAGTGAAAAAAGGCTAACTAATGTGCTTTTACCACTCCCTATTGAACCTGTAAGGGCAATTGCAGATGATAATTTCATTATTTTCCTTTTATGCTTAAAAACATGCGATATTGCTTAACTTTTGAAGCAAGAAATTTGGTAACACAAATGCACCCTCATGGATATGGGCATTATAATACTGCAATGGTGGAAGAAGGTCTATCTTTTGCAAAAGCATATCTGCACACGGGTGAAAACTCTTAGAAGCAAAAATATAACTTTTATTGCTCATAATGCTAAATTGCGGATAAAAAGGCATAATAATTTTAAAAAAATCTCTGTATTGGGCTATATTATCTAAAAACTCTTTTTCCATAAGAAGTGGGTGGTGACTGCGTGCAATAAGTATGCCCTGAGCATTTAGCATACGCGATAAACCATCAATCTGATGCTTGTGAAGCAAAGTATCTGCAATAATCACATCATACTTTTTAATATCTAAATCTATGACTTGCTCAACCAATGTAAAAGCCGCATTATTCATCACATCATGGAAATGTGGAAGAAAGCTCATAAGCGAATCTAGGCTTTTTCTATCCCCCTGCACACAATCAACCCTCACTCCATGTTTTAAGCATTCATGGGCAATCTCAAGATTAAAGCTATCAAAAAGCAAAACATGCTTTGGCTCAGGGATAACACATAAGGGAATATGTGCAAGAAGCTCAGATTCTATAAAAAGATATTGAGAGGAGATAATATCTTTTTGGTCAATCATTGCTATTTGGTCAAAATCCATACTTTTAAAAATCTCTACAATATGCGTGCTGCGGGAGTCAAGTATTTTTGTATCAATAGTGTATTCTTGTCTAAAATTTGGTGTAAGCTCTGAAACAATCCACATAAAAACCCTTTTGGAGTGGTCTTCAATATAATCTATAGTTTATAAGAATCTTAAATAGTGGTAACTCCCCTGCAGGTGCTTATGGCACATAAACTCACAAGATGCTCTGCTGTGTTCCCACCCTGAAGCGTTGTCCCATCGAATCTATTGCATAAGTCTGCAAGGAAGCAGAGGAATTATAGCTACTAAGCGCTTAAAAGTGATTGAAAGTTAGGCATCGGTAGGTTTTTTAGGATAGCAAAAGCGATAACCCCTGCGACGTACCGTTTCTATTGTGCCAATATTAAGAGGTTTATCCATTTTCTGGCGAATCTGATTAATAGCCACTTCAATCACATTGGGTGTTACAAGTTCAGGCTCCTCCCAGATAGCATCAAGCAATTGCTCTTTTGAAACAATTTGATCGCGATGTCGTGCAAGATGTGTAAGCACCTCAAATGGCTTGCCTTTCACTTCAATTTCCTGCCCTTTATAAGTAATCTTCTCTTCATCAGGATTAATGACTAAATCCTCAATCTCAATCACACTTGAACCCCAGAAACGCAATCTCGCCTGAATTCTAATCAAAAGGACTTGTAAGCTAGCAAAAGGCTTAGGCACAAAATCATCTGCACCTTCTCTAAAAGCTTGTATTTCATTATCAGCAGAAGTTTTATTGGAGATAACCACTACCGGTGTGCGAGGGGATTTTTCTTTCACTTGGGAAATAATATCAAGCCCACAGCCATCGGGTAAGCCCCAATCAGTGAGCACTAAATCATAGTTACGAATGCTAATGTAATATTCACCATCCTTTAGATTCTCAGCGACATCGGTTTGGTAGCTATGTTCATTAAGCATTTCTGCGATACTCTTGCATAAGCTCGGGTCATCTTCAATGACTAAGATTCTCATTTCTCTTCCTCTCAATACTTAAATTTAGCTTCGATTATAGCATATATTATAAAAATATTTTGCCAATTCCAAAATTTCGCGTGCTTGAAGTAGCAAATAACACCCTTTTTAGCCAAAACAAGCTATCTTTCATATCATAACGTTTGAGGGCATCATTATTTTGCGTAATTTCATTTAAGCCTTTGTCCATGGTGTAAAATGCCTCATAACCCATACTTTTAGCAGTTCGTAACAAACCTTGATTATAATTTCCATCTGGCCATGCTAAATGTTTTGTTTGGACATCAAGCTTTTCTTTAATGAGCCGTTTTGAGAGTTCAAAATCTTCATGCCAAGAGAGAGAAATAATATTTGAAAACTGATAGGTATGCGTCATAGAGCCTATACTAAAGACATCTTGCATTTGCCTAAGCTCATTCCAATTACACATCACGCTTCTTGCATTATTTAGCAGTGCATTTTTGCATTCATTATGCGGTGTGGGGATATACTCCGCCTCACTCTTAGAGGCTTCATCAACCCACTCTGTAACGACAAACAATCCCGCCTTCACCTGATATTTTTTGAGAATCTCATAAGCATTGATGTGTATATCACGCCATGCTCCATCAAAGCTAAGTAAAACGCACTTTGCATGGAGCATTGAGCTATCTTGCTTAGCGGCAATCACATCATCAAGGCTTAAAAACTGAAATGACTTTTTCTGCATATATTGAATCTGCTTTTCAAAATTAAGCAATGAAACACTATAGGGCTCTTGCATATCGCGGATATGGCTATATCGCAGTATAGGAATACATATCATAAATAATTCACCAAAGACATTTGATTGATGCGGCTTGTAGAGGCGAGTACGGCATTATAGTTTGTCGTAAGATTAGAGAAGTGATTATAAGTCTGGGCAATATCTGTACCAATGACATCGCTCTTAATAGATTCTATCTGCACCCTCAAAACTTCATTACGTCTAATCACATTCTCAAAACTCCGACCATGCGTGCCATTAAGGGCAATCATCTTTTCAATATGATCTTTTAAATGCCCAAAAAGCTCAATGCCATTTTGAATCCCTTTATTACGCATTTGATCGGTATATTCTTCTCCATACGCATCAGGGCGATACACACCTGAGCGGACTGCCTGAATAATGCCATCAAGCGAATGGAAAAAATCTATATCAGGCTCATCAATAACAAGGGCGTTATTTGCATTAAATGTAAGCGAAGAGCGGTAATTACGAATGCCCTGCTCGCTAAAGTCATTACTTGAGCTATCATATATCATAAACTTCATACGCGAAACTGAACGCATTTCATCAGCGATTTCAATGCGTCCATCACGGCTTAAATACGCACTTATGCGACCTTTTGTTTGCTCTAGCATAGCCTCATACATCTTTTTCCCCTCTTGGGTAGGGACGCCATTTTGAGCTTGGGCATTCTTATAGGTATCCATGCTTTGATTGCTATAATTAAGCGCAATACTTATGGCATCAAGCAATTGACGATATGTTACATCATCAGCCTTGCTTACACTCACAGCAGGAGGCTCATCATGCGGGTTATAAAGCGGTATAGAAAACTCCGCTTGTGATTTAGAATCTGTTATATCAAAGTCTGCATTAGGGATTATAAGATAACTGCCTTTGTTACTAAATTCAATACGTGCATTCACAACAATTCCATTATGATCATCTAATGCGAGATTATAAGTTTGCCCATCAAGACTCCCACCTGCGACACTAGAGAGCTTTGTTTCTTCATTAGCATAGCCCATACCACTTGATAATATCTGTGATACATTAGAGATAAGCTTTGAACCTTGATTATCAAAACTTAATCTATCATATTCGCTCTTATAATCCTGCCTCAAGCCCTTTGTCTCTAAGCCCATTTGATTAAGTGTAGTAAGGGTTAAACTAAAGCCACTTGGTCCATTAAACGGCGGATCCATCATATCCCTATCTTTATGGCTCACATTCATATCGCGCAAAACAAGCTGCCCACGTATAATCTCCCCCTCTATGTTTCCGCCAAAATGCTGCTTAATCATAGAGAGTAAATCCTGCACTTCTAAATCATCATCAACTTGGATATTTAAATCTCCAATAGATTCTTCATTAATACTTCCATCATCGCGGTTAGGGCGAGTCCCGCTAATAAGCAGAGTACTCACATCTTCAGCTAATACATCTTTAAGCTTAGTGCGCAAGGTAGCGGGGAAATTATCTTTAGTAAGAAAAGTTGAGGGAAAAGTCAAGTTGCGATGATCATAATTATCTTTAATGGCTTTTAGAGAGCTTTGTGAGAATGCTCCCATAAATGGGCTTTTTTGAAAGCTAGTAACTCTTGCTCCAAGTGCAGGTAAATCATCAAGATTCTCTACATCTACATCGCTTGATATGAGATGAAAATCCAAATTTGCATTTCCGGGTTGGAGGTTTTTAATCTCAATTTCTCCCCAAAAATTCATACCCACATCGACAACTTTATTTTTACTTGTATTGCCAAATTCCTTTCCAATCCTATCAAGTAAATCTTGCACTTTGGTGGCATTATTGACATTTTTATAGCCTACATCAAATTCAAACTTACTCTTAAAGCTGCTCCCATCAGGGCGTACTCCGCGAAGATAGAAGTATTCTTTGCCATTATTGCTGGTATCATCATCATTATCACCTAGCAAATCCCGCAACGTATCGCCAGGTTTAATATACACTTCCTCAGGTATATCCCCTCGGCGAATCCTATCCATAATGTCATTATTAAGCTTGGTTTGATTGAATTTGCGAATATTTGTCGTAATACTTTTATGGTGGTCAGAATCTCTCCCAAAGAATAACTCTTCACCCGTGATATTATAAGGTATGGGGTTGTTATTACTCACTAATGCCTCAAGCCTCTCCCCATTGCCCTTATATGTGCCATCTGGCTCAAATGGGCGAACTTTCACATTGCTTCCAGCAAAGAGAAATTCCCCACCAATGGCAGTATTAGCAATATTAATCATATGCTCTTTTAATTTCTCTAAATCCCTTGCTATCGCCTCGCGTGAAGTGGGGGAGTGAATATCATTTGCAGCTTGAATAAGCTTTGTATTAAATTGATCTGCGCTTTGAGAGAGCTCCGATAGCGCTTTGTCTGTGTTAAGCGTTGAAGTATGAGCATAATTGCTTACATCTATGCCTTGGTCTAAATTCACTTTCTCATATTCAAGCTTGAGATTCTGATTAAATACACTGCTATCTTGATACCCATATTGAATCTTCAACCCCGAAGCAATTTTGGTATTCATATCTGTAAGTTTGCTTTGCATGGTGCCTTGATAATAATTCATTTGGTTGTATTTTGTGCCAAATGTAACCCTCATTGCGATTACCCTACCTTATTTTAATGTTCTTGCTCTCTTGCTTAAGATCCCTTAAATAAACAAATCCTCATCAAGTCTATATCGACCATTATTTGATATGGAAGCAAAAATAATGCCTTAATTCCCTAAGCCTAAATTAAGCGTGCTTTAAGTGCATTTTCAAAGTGCGCTTTAACGCATAATATCAAGTATCTCCTCATTTTGCTCATAAATAATCTTACTCTTGTCCCATTCAAACTCCCCTTCGCGTTTTTTTGGCGCTTGGGAGCTTTTTACCTGCTCTACATCTATAATCTGCTCCTTGCCTCTAATATAAATAGTCGTTGTGAAATCACCTATATGACTTGTGTGGCTATCATATTGATTTAAAGTAGAGCCACCCATTATGTCAGATTCATTTTTACCAAGTAGCTCCCTTGGGATCGGTAAAGTCCTCACTTTCCCATCTCTTCCTATCTCCATAATCCCAAGTAATCTCCCCGTTTTGTGATTGATCATTAAAGTTTGATTCGATTTAAGATTCAGTTCTATACGTTCAATGCTATCAAAATCCAATACCATATTATCTGCTAAGGCAGTTGAAATCATCATGCACCATATAGCACACATACGCCACATATATCGCTCCTTGCGTGGATTCCAAACCTGATTTAAAGTTTAGTGTTAAGATTATAGCTTAACTTTGCTTTTTAAAGGACTCTGAATGCAAACAATCACGCCAGTAAGCACTTCCAATGCCCCACAAGCCATTGGTCCATATAGCCAAGCTTGCATTTATAATGGCATCATTTATACTTCAGGGCAGATTGCCCTTACGCCGCAGGGGATATTCCTAGAGGGGGATATTAGAACTCAAAGCAAACAAGTATTAGAGAATCTAAAGGCGATATTAGAATCTCTCAATAGCGGTTTGCATAAGGTGATAAAAACAACGGTATTTTTAAGCGATATGGAGCATTTTAATGCCCTAAATGAAGTCTATGCACAATATTTTGGTAACCACAAACCCGCACGTAGCACCATTGCAGTAAAAACTCTACCCAAAAATGCACTTGTTGAAATCGAGTGTATCGCCACTCTTTAAAAGGCTTCACTTATGGAATCTCTACGCAAGCTTTTACGCATATTTACCGCACCACTTGATTTTATTAATAAATATTTCAAAACCTTTGTATTTCTTTTTATTGTGCTTTTAGTTTGCCTCCCAAGCCGGGATTTTGAAAGCCAAACGCCCCCAAACCTTGCAAAACTCTATCTCAATATGCCCATTTATGAGAGTGAGAGCTTTAATGCGCAAGTTACAAAAATTATAGAAAATAAACATATCAAGGGTGTGCTTTTAATTATTGATTCACCCGGAGGCACGATAGGCGCAAGCATTGAAATTGCAGATATGATTAAACATCTTTGTGAAAAGCTCCCTGTTATCGCATATGTGCGCGGTTCAATGGCAAGCGGAAGCTACTATGCAGGTATGTATGCTAAAGAAATCTATGCAAATCGTGGTGCGCTTATTGGCTCAATTGGCGTGATTTTCAATGGATACAACATTGAAGAGCTTATGAATAAATTAGGCGTTAAGGAGCAAGGTATCAAAGCAGGGGCATATAAAGAAATGGGCACTATTACTCGCAAATGGAGTGAGCAAGAAGAGGCTTTCCTTAACGCACTCATACAAGAGCAATACACAATGTTTTGGCAAGATGTGCAAAAGGCACGTCCAGAGCTTGCAAACAAAGATTATCATACCTTTGCAGAGGGTAAGGTATTTTCAGCCTATCAAGCACAGGCTTTAGGTTTAATAGACCAAGTAGGCTCCATAGAAGATGCCATAGAATCACTCAAAAAGCATGCAAATATCACACAGCCTATATGGCTTAAAAAAGATAAATTTGAAGCCTATATGGATAAATTTTTAGATTCTGTAAGCTCTAAAGTGCTCTCTCTTAGCCTGCCATCACTCAAAGCAAGTTTATGAGCACTCAATGCACGATTCTTATTAGCGCACCTGATAAAAAGGGTTTAGTTTATCATATCTCATCAGTGCTTTATAAGCTTGGGCTTAATATCGAACGCAATGATGAGTATGTAGATAAAGGCAATATGCGCTTTTTTATGCGCACACACACTTGTGGGGAAATAAACGAAGCGATACTTCAAAAAGAGCTAGAAAGTATCTTACCGCCTCACAGCACACTTAAAATCCAAACATGCCAAAAGAAAAACATTATCATTCTTTGCACAAAAGAAAACCACTGCGTTGGGGACTTACTTTTAAGGCATGATAGCGGGGAACTTTATGCGAATATTCAAGCCATCATTAGCAATCACAACACACTTCAACCCCTTGCAGAGAAGTTTAATATACCTTTCTTTCATATCCCTGCTGATAATCTTAGCAGGGAAAGGCATGAAGCAAAACTCTTAGAAGTTATTTCTCACTTTGATAGCGAATATCTTATTCTTGCTAAATATATGCGGATTCTCACGCCTGCTTTTGTCTCACATTTTAAGGATAGAATCATCAATATCCACCATAGCTTTCTCCCAGCATTTATAGGAGCAAATCCATACAAACAAGCCTATGAACGAGGTGTAAAGCTTATAGGAGCAACCGCACATTTTGTGAATGAAAATCTTGATGAGGGACCCATTATCACGCAAGATGTGATACATATCAATCATAGCTACTCATGGCAAGATATGCAAAAGGCTGGACGTGATATTGAGAAAGCTGTGCTTTCACGCGCACTTTTGCTTGCCCTAGAAGATAGAATCTTTGTGCATAACAATAAAACAATTATTTTTTAACTTCCACTCTTAGCCCATCTCTTTACTCTCTTCTATCCTCACTTTTTATTATATGCTATCCCTTGCCATAAAGTGCGTTACTTCTCTATAAAGTAGGCTTAAATATACTTTAGATACAATCGCACACAAACCACACAGCATTATTAAAGGATTCCTTATGCCTAAACGTACCGATATTTCTACCATTCTTCTTATTGGTTCAGGTCCTATCATCATAGGACAAGCTTGTGAATTTGACTATTCAGGCACGCAAGCGGTAAAAACGCTTAAATCCTTAGGCTATAAGGTTGTACTTATTAATTCTAACCCTGCTACGATTATGACAGACCCAGACTTTGCTGATAGGACTTACATTGAGCCCATTACTGAAGAAATTATCGCAAATATCATCACTAAAGAAAAAGTCGATGCGATTTTACCCACCATGGGCGGGCAAACTGCACTAAATGTCGCTATGAGTATGTATGAAAAGGGTATGCTAGAGGGTATTACATTTTTAGGGGCAAACCCTAAAGCCATTAAAAAGGGGGAGGATAGACAGGCTTTTAAAGAAGCTATGCTAAAAATTGGCATGGATTTACCCAAATCGCGTTATGCCTATACAGAGGAAGAAGCTCTCAATGCCGCCAAAGAGATAGGATTCCCCCTTATTGTACGTGCAAGCTATACGTTAGCAGGTGGAGGCAGCGGAGTAGCATATAATATTGATGAATTCAAAGCTGTGGCAAAAAGTGGCTTAGAGATAAGCCCTATTAATGAAATACTCATTGAAGAATCCTTACTTGGCTGGAAAGAATATGAAATGGAAGTTATCCGCGATAAAAATGATAACTGCATTATTGTATGTAGCATTGAAAATTTAGACCCCATGGGCGTACATACAGGAGATTCTATAACCATAGCCCCTGCCCTTACTCTAACGGATAAAGAATACCAAAGAATGCGCGATGCAAGTTTTAAGATATTGCGAGAAATTGGCGTAGATACAGGCGGGAGCAATGTGCAATTTGCCATAAATCCACAAAATGGCAGAATGACGGTTATTGAAATGAATCCACGCGTATCAAGAAGCTCTGCGCTAGCTAGCAAAGCTACAGGCTATCCTATCGCTAAAGTCGCCACAATGCTTGCTGTAGGCTTTAACCTTGATGAGATTAAAAACGACATCACAGGCACGCCTGCTAGCTTTGAGCCTAGCATTGATTATATTGTTACTAAAATCCCGCGCTTTACATTTGAGAAATTCCCTAAGGCAGATTCCACACTCACTACAAGTATGAAATCTATAGGTGAAGTTATGGCAATAGGAGGGAGCTTTAAAGAATCTTTGCAAAAAGCAATGTGCAGCCTTGAAACAGGACTTTTTGGCTTTAAATGTATGCAGGCTGATATAGAAACTATCAAAAAAGAAATCCGCCGCCCTAATGCAGGGCGATTACTCTATATCGCTGAGGGTATAAGGCTTGGCATTCATATTGATGAAATACACGAGTTGTGCAAGATTGATAAATGGTTTTTAAAGCAAATAGAAGAAATAGTGCAAGCAGAGAAGCGCATAAATGCTGAGATTCTAAATGATAGTGCTTTAATGAGGAGCATAAAAAGCTATGGCTTTAGCGATAAGATGATAGCCCATTGGCTAAAGGCTAATGATAATGTTGAGATGAGTGAGTCTGAAGTCTATCAAGTGCGCTGTGAGCTTAATGTGAAAGCCCATTATAATGAAGTAGATACCTGTGCTGGGGAGTTCCCAAGCTTAACGCCCTACTTTTATTCCCATATTGGAGATTATAGCTATATAGATGTTACACCAGAAAACACTTGTCCAAAAAACTCTTGTCCTCCGTCACAAAAGGTGTTGATTATAGGAGGGGGACCAAACCGCATTGGACAGGGGATTGAGTTTGATTACTGCTGCGTGCATGCAAGCTTTGCACTAAGAGATATGAGCATAAAAAGCATTATGTATAACTGCAACCCCGAAACCGTGAGCACAGATTATGATACAAGCGATACACTTTACTTTGAACCTATTGACTTTGAGCATGTGCGCGCCGTGATAGAGAGAGAAAAGCCTCAAGGCATTATTGTGCATTTTGGAGGGCAAACCCCGCTTAAACTCGCTCATTCCCTGCAAAAAATCAGCGCCCCCATCATTGGCACATCAGTCAAAGCCATAGATATAGCCGAAGATAGAGAAAAGTTTGCAAATTTTGTGAATGAATTAGGGCTTAACCAGCCTCAAAATGGCATAGCTTATGAGAAAGAGCAAGCCTTTGGGATTGCCCACAAAATAGGCTTCCCTATCCTTGTACGTCCAAGCTATGTGCTAGGCGGGAGGGCTATGAAAATTGTGTATGATGATGAAGAGCTCAAAAAATATATGGATGAAGTCATTGCCGTGAGTGATAGCTCACCTGTGTTGATTGATAAATTCTTAGAGCAGGCAAGCGAATTTGATGTGGATTGCGTAAGTGATGGGAGAGAAGTATATATCGGTGGCATTATGGAGCATATAGAGGAAGCAGGCATACATAGCGGAGATAGTGCTAGCTCTTTGCCTGCGGTAAATGTCTCTAGAGCTATGCTTGAAGAAATCATCAACACAACGACAAAAATCGCCCTTAAATTAGGTGTGGTGGGGCTTATGAATGTCCAATATGCGATATTTGAAAATAAGCTTTATCTTATTGAAGTCAATCCCCGTGCTTCGCGTACTGTGCCCTTTGTGAGCAAAGCTACAGGCGTGCCACTTGCTAAAGTCGCCACAAGAGTAATGTGGCATTATGCACAACAACAAGACACACAAGGTATTTTACAAGAAGCCCTAAGATTCTATGATAAATATCAAAAGGTTGATTTCAGCTCTACTCCGCTTAAGCCTAAAGCTTTATCTTATGTGTGCATTAAGGAATCTGTCTTTCCTTTCAATAAACTCCCGGGGGCAGATTTACTGCTAGGACCAGAGATGAAAAGTACAGGGGAGGTTATGGGTATAGGTAGGAATTTCGGGCTAAGCTTTGCTAAAAGTCAATTAGCTTGTAAAAATGCATTACCCCAACAAGGAGAAATCTTCCTCTCTTTGGCAAATTGTGATAAAAAGGAGGGTATCGCCCTTGCCCGTGGATTTATAGAGCTTGGATTCTCCATTTGTGCTACAGAGGGGACTTATCGTGTTTTATGCGCAGAGGGTATAAAAGCCACGCATATCCTTAAAGTAAGCGAAGGTCGCCCAAATATCATTGATAGTATGACCAATAATCAAATCAGCCTAGCCATTAACACAAGCGACCAGCACTCTAACAAAGAAGATTCACTGCTCATACGTACGCAAATTATTAAAAACGCTATCCCCTACTTTAGCACGCTTTCTGCTGCGTATGTGGCATTAGAGGCAACTAAATGTATGAAGAGTGAGAATATTAATGAAGCTTGCGCACTGCAAGATTACCTTAACTCTTAGCTAAAGAAGCTACTGCCTGCAGTGTGTAATCTATCTCTTCTATGCTATTAAATGCCCCTACACTCAAGCGCACACTCCCCCCAAGCTCAAAGCTCCCCATACTTTTGTGTGTCAAAGGTGAGCAATGCAAGCCCGCACGTGTGAGTATGCCAAACTCTCTATCAAGCATTAAACCCACTTCTTTAGGGGATTTGCCTTTAATATTAAAAGAAACATTCCCCACGCATTGTTTAGATTCTATACTATACAAAATGACATTATCACACTCGCTTAATCCCCAATAAAGCCGCTTATACAGAGACATTTCATACGTATGCAATGCCTCTATGCCGCCATTTTGCTCTATCCACTCTAGCCCCGCCTTAAGCCCAGCAATAGCACACATATTTGGCGTGCCACTCTCATATTTATCGGGTAAAAAAGCAGGCTGGAGACTCTCTTCACTCTTTGAGCCACTCCCTCCCTGCATAAAACTCTGCAATCTTGCTTCATCAAAGCTTGGATTAAGGCTCATAAAGCCAAGTGCACTTGGAGCATAAAGCCCTTTATGACAAGAAGCACAAATAATATCTGCATCATCCGCCCTAAGAGGCAAATGCCCCACTGCTTGAGAAGCATCAAGTATGAAAATCACATTGTGTTTCAAACAAAGGGCATAAATGTCTCTAATAGGTAGCACCGCCCCGCTGACATTATTAGCATACACACATACACACACTTTAGCCCCTTTTAGGGCAGATTCTAAACATGAGAGATTGAGAGTGCATGTAGGTGTAGCTGGGATTTGAGTGAGTTTAATATGACGAGTAGAGCTTAAGTGCATAAGTGGTCGCATAACGCTATTATGCTCTAAATTTGTGCTTACAACCTTATCCCCTACTCCAATCACCCCATAAATGGCTGCATTAAGCATAGCCGTTGCATTTGCACCAAATATAATTCTCTCTTCTCTCTCCTGCCCTAAAAGCTTTGCTAAAGAGAATCTTGCCTCATAGAGTATCTGCCCTGACGCGATAGAGAGGCTATGGGCACTCCTTGCGGGGCTAGAGCCAATCTGTGTAAGATAAGTATGTACAGATTCTATAACACAAGGGGGCTTGGGGAAAGAGGTAGCCGCATTATCAAGGTAAATATATTTCAAGCTTATCCGAGTAGCATAATGGCTACATCACTCCCTATTTGCATACCTTGAGTAGCATAAATCTCTTTTATCACGCCATCAATGGGCGATAATACTTCATTTTCCATTTTCATAGCTTCAACTATCGCCAATGTATCGCCTTGTTTGACCTTATCGCCTACTTGAACTTTGATTTTGGTAAGTGTGCCGGGCATAGGAGATTTGGCATGCCCGGGTGCAGTAGCTTGAGGAAGTGTCCCACTTTTTGGCTCTTTAAGAATCTTCCCCTCTAAAGAGGTATCAACACTCTCAACAAATACTTCCTTCAACTCACCATCAACACGGATAAAAAACGGACGCACTTCATCACTCTTCTCTCCGCTCCCCTCTACCTTAATGCTATAATGCTCGCCATTTACCACTATCTCAAATTCTTTAGGCAATTTATCATCACACTTTTCTTCAAAAGATTCTAAAGGCTCTGGGGTTAATGTATTACTATTGCGCTCTTCTAGGAATGTCTGGGCGATTTGATTAAACATAGCAAAAGATATGACATCTTGTGGGCTTTTAGCAAATGTAGAGCTTGCCTCTTTGGCTTTTGGTAATTCAGGCTCTAACAAATCCGCAGGACGCACATTAATAATCTCTTCATGCTCACTTAGCACCTTTTTTAGCAAACTCTCACTCAAAGGCGCTGGAGTGCGACCATAGAGCCCCTTAACCACATTACGCGTTTCTGTAGTAATAGTCTTATATCGCTCCCCCATAAGGACATTAAGCACTGCTTGAGTGCCGACAATCTGGCTTGATGGCGTAACTAAAGGCACATAGCCAAAATCCGCACGCACGTGGGGAATCTCACTCATCACTTCTTCCATTCTATCAAGGGCATTTTGCTCTCTAAGCTGATTAGCCATATTAGAAATCATACCTCCGGGAATTTGATTGACCAACACTCGCGTATCAATTTGATTATATTGAGATTCAAATTTCTTATATTTACGTCTATTTTTGCGCAAAATCTCTGCTGCTAACTCCATTTGTGCTATATCAAGCCCGCTATCCCAGCTTGTCCCCTTTAGAGTAGCTACCATAGATTGCGTGCATGGGTGGCTTGTACCCTCACTCAAAGCAGAATTTGCCAAATCAAGCACATCAACCCCCGCTTCGACAGCCTTTAAGTGCGCACCAAAGGCAAAGCCCGCCGTTGAATGCGTATGCAAGCTTAAACTCACTCCTATTTCTTCTTTAAGCGCTTTGACTAAATCATAGGCTGCAAATGGTGCAAGCAAACCTGCCATATCTTTAATTGCAAGTGAATCACAGCCCATTTTCACAAGCTCTTTAGCATAATCTACAAAGCTTGCTATCGTATGTATAGGCGAAGTCGTATAGCAAATCGCTCCTTGTGCGTGTTTGCCATATTTTTTCACACTCTCAATGGCTTTTTGAAGATTGCGTGGATCATTAAAGGCATCAAAGATTCTAAAAATATCTATACCTCCCTCACAAGAGAGTCTCACAAATTCCTCCACCACATCATCAGCATAATGCCTATAGCCAATGAGATTTTGCCCCCTTAAAAGCATTTGCAAGGGAGTTTTAGGGCAGACTTTTTTAAATTCACTCAATCGCTCAAATGGGTCTTCTTTGAGATAACGCAAGCATGTATCATAAGTCGCCCCACCCCACACTTCTAAGCTATGAAACCCTATAGAATCAAAAATCTTTGCTGCCTCAATTAAATCCTCTGTGCGCATACGCGTGGCTAAAAGGGATTGATGTCCATCACGCAAGCTATTTTCTGTAATTCTTATCATGCTTCCACCTTTTCTTCAAATTCTTTCTTAAGATTTTATCGCATTTGTTCCCATAAACATACAATCTCATCTTAAGAGCGTATGTCATATGTTAATATTGTAGCATTTTGGAGCTGCTTGAAGTCTATGAGTTTGAGAGAGGGAAATTCTAGCTTTTCAAGCTCGCTCGTGCTTGTAATGCCCATTTGAGCTAAAGTCCTTACATATAATCCTCGATAAAATTTTGCATAATGGCTTAGCTTTTTGGCATTTTTTAAAAACTCCACTTTATGGCAATGAACACTAGGGCTATAGGCTTTCATATATATTTCTGGGCGCAAATCAAGCACTTGGCTATCCTTAAAATGCGCATCAAGATAGGCTTTTAAGCCCCTATAAAGCGTCTTTAGCTCAAAAGCCCCCACTCCCTTACCTTGATGAAGATTATAATAAGGCAAATACTCCCCTGCCTGCACCGCACCAAAAAGATTGCTAAAAATATAAACATTCTCACAAATATAGGCTTTAGCCCTAGTATCTAAATGCTCAAAATCAAGGGCTTTATAGGCTACGCCATTATAGAGCTCTATCGCTTGTATTCTTGGTGTGTTAAGGATATTTTGGCATAGGGCTAAAGTGTGCATATCAAGGGCTTTGCTCCCAAAAAGTGTAGCTATCTTACTCTCAGGGGCATGCATAAGATACTCTCTATATGCCTCTAAAGCAGCCCTAATAGGTGGAAGCAAGCAAGAATCTTCCCCTAATGCCTTATGAAAATGGCTCTTATGCAAATCTTGGGGGATAACTTTCCCCTCACTTGGGGCAAAAAGTATTTTCATTCAAATAAATACCCATAGGGCGAATGTGTTTGAACATAAGGCTTTAATGCGCTAAAAGGCAAGGAGACTTTAATGATGCCGGCTGAATATGGTGCTATATCATATTCTTGCCATACAAATACAATGCCCTCATCACTTACAAAAAATACTTCCGGTATATCAATCTCTTCAAACTCAAAAAATGTATCTTTACTATAGTGCTTCTCTAGCTCGCTCACAAGCAAGGTGCGCACTTGGCTTAAAGATCCCTCCCTAAAGAGAGTGCTAGCATTTTGAGGAAGGCTCTGTGCATTGTGAATATCAAAAGCCTGCATTTTTAATAATGTACTTCCGTGCGCCCCGCCATTATATTCTCTTATACTATCGCTAAGGACGATGATTTTATCATCTATATACACAACGCTTTGGTCATGTATGTCTTGTATATTCCATGTAATGCTTTTATCATAATCTTTTGCTACCTCTTGGGCTAAGGAGTGAAGCAAGGTGGCTTTATCTTCATTGGCGCCTAATGCTCTATTTATCTTATCGCATACTTGCTTTTTTAATTTCTCTGTGCATACTATCTGGCTTCTTACAAGCACTTTATGATATTGCGTATTGCTAGAATCATTCTTGTTATAAAAAGAGGCAAAAAAGCTTCTTACTTCATTTAAGGGTAAATCCCTATCTTGGCTAAAGATAAGCCAATCTCCATCTTGTGCCTTTATCTTAAGCTTTAAAATACCCTTATCTTTTGCAAAGCCTACTTTGTCTATTTCATAGCGATTTCTTACAAATACTCCATTATCCATATATGCTAAATCAAGCATTAAATGCGGCGAATGATAAATATAAGCATATGCCTTTAATGCACTCTTATCTGCGTTATTATCGCTCCGCATTACAAAGGTGCGTCTCTCATGGCTATCAAGTCTAAGAAATTTCTCAAATTGTGCTTGATTAAAATACTGAAATTCAACTTCTTTTTTAGCCTTTTGACAACCCACAAAATACCAACTCACACAAATGACACATATTACATAGCTTATGTAGCGCATTTTCTTCTCACTCATTAAGTTACCCTGCCCTTTTTAGCTTCTTTTTACTTACTCTTTGCTTACTTTACTTGCCACTCTTAGTAGCCATAACCTTGAGTGCAAAACACCACCAGAAACAACACTACCAGCCACGTGAAAGAAGATGGCAACTCATACAGCCAGTAAGAATCTGCCCAAAAGCATCAATACTTTTGACTTTCTGATCTTGATTCAAAAAACGTTCCAACACTTCAATATTCTCTCTATTTCTCATCGCTATCCCGCTTACAACATTCGCATCACGTCTTTGAGGACCTTCCAAATACACGCGAGGATCGATATGCTGCAATTGCCTACTTAAGGCTTTAAACTCCTTTATGCCCTCATCAACCCATGTTTTCTTATCATATAAAAAGCCCTTTTGCATAAGGTTTATGGCATATTCCATATCTTGCATAATTTGTATAAGCTCACCTCGAGCAAATAGTATGCCAATAAAAGTACATATAAGCCATACTATTTTTTTCATTCTAATCCCTTGCAAACAGCCTAGAGCCAATGCGCACGAGATTTGCTCCATATGCAATAGCCATTTCAAAATCCCCGCTCATACCCATAGAGAGAGTTTTGGCACCAAAGTCTCGCACGCTATCAAACACATCACGTGTAAGCTTAAAGCTCTGCTCAATATGTGAGCGATTATCACTATGAGCACCGATACTCATAATCCCCTCGAGTATGATATTTGGGCAGCTTTGAGTGATTTGTATATATATATCTTTTGCAGATTCTACAGCCACTCCACTTTTGCTTGCTTCATTTGCTGCATTCACTTGCAACAAAGCGCGTATTTTCTTCTCTCCTAAGCGCTTTTGCAAAGCATGGGCGAGTTTTAGAGAATCTAAGCTATGCAAAAGACTTATATCCATAGCAAGCAAAGCATTAATCTTATTCTCTTGCAATGTCCCTATAAAATGCCACTCCAATGGCACATCATTTAAAGCTTGATATTTCAGACGTAAATCCTGTACTTTATTCTCTCCAAACGCTCTTTGTCCGCATTCATAAAGTGCGCGTATTTCATCTTGACTTTGGTATTTACTTACAGCCACAAGCGAAACGATATGATGAGCATTATAAGAGAGACGTGCTCGTTCGATTCTGCGTAAGATTCGTTCAAGATTCAATGCGAGCATCCCTACCCTCCTTAAAACGATAAACGCAATATATCATTATACAATCCTAAAAGCATTAATGTAATGAGAATAACCCAACCACAGATTGTAAGATAATATGCGATATTTTCATTAGGAGGAGTGCGAGTTATAAGCTCATAGCAGTTAAAGAGAATATGTCCTCCATCAAGGGCAGGTATAGGCAAGAGATTAAGAATCCCAAGATTCACAGAAATAAGCGCACAAAGCGAAAATAGCATAGCCCACCCACTGGCTGAACCAATAATTGACACAATACTCACCACACCCCCCACTTCACTACTTGGCACGACACCACTTATAAGCTTGATAACACCTTGCAAAATAAGCGTGCTTGCTTTGATTGTCTCATTTATGCCATAGTGCAAACTCTCTAAGATATTATACCGCACTATATCCATAGCATTCGCACTTGTAATGCCAATCACATTGCGCACTATAGGCTCTCCAAAAATATTTTTCGCCTCTTGTTGCTTTGGCAACACTCGCACTTCAAAAATTTCAGGGCTTGTATGCTCTCTTTGTATGCGAATATCTATCTCCCCTTTTGAGTTAATAATCATAGAATCAAGCTCTTCCCACGTCTTTATACTTTTATCATTAATAGCTAAGATTCTATCTCCAGCTTGTATTTGTGCTGCTTGTGCAGGATAGCCCGCCTTCACCTCTCCAACAACAGGAAGTAGGCTCATCTTGCCCCCCATGCCTATAATGACATAGAGCATAAAGGCAAGAATGAGGTTAAACAATGGACCTGCGAGCAAAATAGCAATTCTTTGGGCTGGAGATTTAGAGAAATATGAATCTTTCTCATTATTTTTTACTTTAGGATTGCTATCATCTTGCCCTTTAAGCTTTACATACCCTCCTAGCGGGATAAGGCTTAGGGCATATTGTGTGCCCTTAAAAGAAAAGCTAAAGAGTTTCTTCCCAAAACCAATGCTAAAAACCTCCACAGCCACGCCACAAAGCCGTGCTACAATAAAATGCCCCAACTCATGGAAAAATACTAAAAAGGAGAGAATAAAAAGTGCGATGATAATATTCATTCTATAAGCTCTTCACATATTTAATGGTGTAATCTGCCCCTGAATATAAAGTCAATACTACTGCAATCCATAAAAGCACTTCCCCACCGGGGAAAAAATCTGCAAGCAAAAAGGCTACGGCAGTAATTTGGGCTCCTGTCTTATATTTGCCACTTTTGCTTGCAGCCACACTCACCCCACTCCCTGCTACCATAACGCGTAAGCCCGTGATAAAAAACTCGCGTGAGAGTATCAAAAATACAGCCCAAGGGGAAGCTCTATTTAAAAGCAAAAGTGCAATAAAGGCTGAGAGAATAAGCATTTTATCTGCTAATGGGTCAAACACCTCTCCAAAGCGCGAGTAGAGGTGATATTCACGCGCGATATATCCATCAAAAAAATCTGTTAAAGACGCCACGCAAAAAATTAAACATGTAAGGTAATTTACCCAGCTTATATCCACATATTCAGGCAAAATCACCTGATAATGAAGTGCTACAAAAAGAAGCAAAACTGCTAAAAAAATCCTTGAAATACTTAAAAAGTTAGGAAGATGCTTCACTGATTTCCTTTGAAATATCAATTTATTTAAAGATTTTACGATATGTAATGCCGCATTCTACAATGGATTGTTTAACTTAGCACAAAACTTAAGGGGTTATATAAGCATTAAGTGAGTTTTTGCTACAATTCACGCTTCATATCGTATGCACCCTAATAGCGCTAAGGGAGGGTAAAATGATTAATATTTTCATAAGACGCAATGGATTAATTATACGTGAGGGCTTAAAATTAGGTGATGAGAAGGTAAAAATACTCAAAGAGCATGACAAAATCCTTTGGATTGATTTATTCCAGCCCTCAAGCGAAGAGGTGTATTACATCTCCCATACCTACAACCTCGAAGTCCCCACAAAAGAAGAACGAGAAGAAATCGAGCAATCCGCTAGATATTGGGAAGATAGCGAAAGTATTACGATTAATACCTACTTCCTTGTGCGGGATATGCAGTCTGAATTACGCAATGAAACTATTACTTTCTTACTTTGTAAAAATATACTTTTTACCATTCGCTATAGTGAATTTAAGGTTTTTGATGAAATACAGCAAATTGTGCTTGCTACACCAAAGGTTTTTGAAGATGGCTTTGATTTGCTTGGTAAAATCTTTGAAATACGGGTAGAAAAGGACGCTGACTTGCTAGAGAGCGTAGCTAAAAACACGCGTTTATTGCGTAAAAGGGTGTTTAACTCTCATGTTGTCAATTATGAAGAAATGCTAGAAGACCTCTCATCTTTGCAAGAAGTGAATATGAGTGTGCGGGATTCTCTCTTTGATAAAAGACGTGCTATCACTGCTGCGCTTAAAAGCGATAAAGCAGATTCTGAAGTGAAGCGAAATATTACCATTGTGCTTAAAGACCTAAACTCACTTGTGGAATTTACCACTGCGAATATGCATGCCCTTGATAATATCCAAACCATTCTCACAAATCAAATCAATATAGAGCAAAATAAAACTATCAAACTCTTCACCGTGGTAACCGTAGCCATGATGCCCCCCACGCTTATTGGCACGATTTATGGTATGAACTTTGAGAATATGCCTGAATTACAATGGGATTTTTCCTATCCTATAGTGTTGGTTATTATGATTCTCTCTACTATCTTTCCTATTATCTATTTTAAGAAAAAGGGCTGGATATAATGGATACCTTTCATATATTTACCTCTATTTTTTATTGGGTGGGAGATTTACATGCTTGGATAGCCCTAGCTACACTTGTGTTTTTAGAAATCATCTTAGGCATTGATAATCTCATTTTTCTAAGCATTATCATCTCATCCCTCCCCAAAGAACGTCGCGAAAAGGCTAGAATCTTTGGCTTAAGCCTTGCTATGCTTTCACGCATAGCGTTACTTGTATGCCTTTTTTGGGTAATGAAGCTTAATACCCCACTTTTTGAAATAGCAGATTTTCCCATAAGCGGGCGAGATATTGTGCTTTTTCTTGGAGGTTTGTTTCTTATGTATAAAGCCACAAGCGAAATCCACTCTATGAGCAAAGAACATACCACCCAAAATAGCAAGCCAAAGCCTCTGCGCTCCTTTGGCTTAGTCTTAGTCCAAATTATGGTGCTTGATATTGTATTTTCCCTAGATTCTGTTATCACAGCTGTAGGTATGGTAGATATTTTACCTGTAATGATTCTTGCGATTATCTTCAGTGTGTGCATTATGCTTTTTGCCTCTAAGGGCGTTTCATACTTTATAGAATCTCACCCGAGCATCAAAACGCTAGCCCTTGCATTTTTAATCCTTGTAGGTATGACGCTTCTTGCTGATAGCCTTCATTTTCATATCCCTAGAGGCTACATTTACTTTGCTATAGTGTTTTCTTTAGCTGTAGAAATGATTAATATCTACTTTATAAAATCTCGCCACTAAAGAGTTTTAAACTTCTTAAGGAGTGAAGAATTGCTTTTTTAAGTCCTAGTGATTCGGGTGTGAATTCTTCGCCGTCATTAATTTGATGTCTTGGTGTGTGTAAAATCAATTCACACACACCGCCTAAAGCGCCTAGCGGGGGGTACTCTATACTAACCTTTTACCCCTTTGGGTCTTTTGGGTTTCTCACCCGTGTGGTAAGTTTATCATGTCTTAGGGAGTATGAAATACGACCGAAGAAGCTCTCCCCAAAATCACTAAAAAATACGAAAAATATATTGTCCTAAAAGATCGCTTTTATAAATGCTAAATTTTCTTATATGGGGCTTGCCCTACTTCATAATAATTATTCCCATGTGCGTCAATTGCCACAATAGCAGGAAAGTTCTCAATCGTTAGTCTCGCTACCGCTTCTGGTCCAAGCTCAGGATAAGCTAAAACCTCATACTTTGTGATACATTTAGAAATAAGCGCAGCAGCCCCGCCCACTGCAACCATATACACTACCCCATGCTTTACCATAGAATCTATCACTTCCTTACTGCGATAGCCTTTACCAATCATACCAACAATGCCCTGCTCTATGATAGTGGGCGTGTATTTGTCCATTCTCCCGCTTGTAGTAGGACCCGCTGAGCCAATGGCATTTCCGGGTTTGGCAGGAGTTGGTCCTAGATAGTAGATTGTCTCACCCCTCAAATCCACAGGGAGCTTTTCTCCCCTTGCTAGAGCTTCGGTTAATGCCTTGTGTGCGGCGTCCCTTGCGGCTAAAATCGTCCCGCTGATGAGCACACTCTCCCCTGCTTTAAGGCTTGTTGCCACTTCTTTACTCAAAGGCGCACTAATCTTTCTTGCTTCACTCATTATCTCCTCCTTAAAGCTCAATATCAGCATGTCGTGCGGCATGGCAGTTGATATTTACTGCTACAGGCAAGCCGGCAATATGAGTAGGATACCACTCTACATTCACAGCAAATGCGGTTGTTGTGCCGCCTAAGCCTTGTGGTCCCACGCCTGTTTTATTTGCAATTTCAAGTAATTCTTCCTCTAGCTTTGCATAGCGAGGGTCTGGATTTTTAGAATCTATCTCCCTCACAGCAGCTTGTTTAGCTAAAAGGGCAGCCTTTTCCATTGTGCCGCCTATCCCTACACCAATCACCATAGGGGGGCAAGCGTTTGGTCCTGCGAGTTTCACAGCTTGTGTAAAAACCTCTTTCACACCATCAATGCCATCAGCAGGCACAAGCATTTTCAGCACGCTTTTATTCTCACTTCCAAAGCCTTTAGGGCATACTTTGAGATGAAGTTTATCACCCTTAATCATACGCGTATGTATCACTGCTGGGGCGTTGTTTGTCGTATTTTTACGCTCATAGAGTGGCTCACTCACCACAGATTTACGCAAATATCCATTTGTATAGCCCTCTTTGATACCCTCATTAATCGCATCTTCAAGGTATCCACCCACAATATGCACATCTTGCCCCACCTCGACAAATACCACGGTCATACCCGTATCTTGGCAAATAGGCATCATATTGCTTTGAGCGATTTTACCATTTTCTATAAGTGTATCAAGTATATTTTGCCCTAAGGGTGATTGCTCGGTTTTCTTCGCCGCAGCAAAGGCATGCTTAATATCAGGTGTTTGGATACAGCACGCATCAATAGCAAGCTTTGCCACAGCAGATTTAATGTCCTCATATCGCACTTCTCTCATATACGCTCCTTAAAAATTGCTTTTAAGAGATTCTATCCTAGCAAAGTAAAAAATACTTTAAATTAAAGCCATTGATTGAAGCCAAAGCCACATTCTAAACCGAACATTACTTGCATAGATTGCGGGTAAATGCTAACACTCCCATAACGATTAGTTATAGCATTTCTAGCACTATCTAAATGCGTGAGACTTAAATGAGCTTTGGCAAATACACCATAGGTTTTATTTTTATGGATTCCCAAAAAAAGTCGCACTTGATGATTATTAGGCTTTAATAAAGTGTATCTATCAGCTAGATAACTAATAGGATAGGAATGCTTAGCATACACGCCATAATTATATGAAGCCCCATATTCAAAAGCAAGATTGTGAGAGAGCATATAAGAGCCACTTAGCCCAAGCCCTAATGTCAAAAGTACAGAATTCGGCACACCATATTTTTCATCAAAATATACACCCTCCCAGCCTAGCAACACTCCCATAAAGAAAGGATTGTATACATTGTTTTTAAGATTTTTGGCAAAAAACACATTGGTTTGCACATACCCACTAGAAGTACTGAAAGTATCTTTATCATAAGCTATAATGGCATTTTTTGCGTTTTTGAATCGAGAATGCAAAATACCAAAGGTAAAATTAAATGCAAAGCCATAATGCGGATTGTACTGAGAAAAGAGCGCATTTATGCCTACCCCTTGCATAGAGGCACTATGCAAGGCAGTGCTATGCACCCCAGCTAATGCACTAAGCCCCAGCTTATAATCACTACATTTTCCCCCATCGCAGCTATATTCTGCCCTAAGCGAGCAGAGATAAAATAAAGCAAAACAAAGCGTAAAGCAGATTCGATTTATAAATTTACCCATTCAAACCCCCTCTTCACAAAGTTACACCAATAGCTCTTGTGGGCTAAGCTTGAGTTTGCTAAATTCTACGATTTTGCCATGAAATCGTGCGAAAATTTGAGCCAAGGGCATATCTTGCGGATACATCTCATAAACTAAGCCCATATTTTCCCTCACACCAGATTCACAAAATGCCCTTAACTCCTCATAATCCTCTATCTCCCAGCCTAGCGCGCAAAGCAATTTATAGGTATATTTATCCACCACCATAACTTCACGCCCACAAGCATAATTTAAAATCGCATACGCACTCTCGCGCCCTATGCCCTTTTGAGCAAGTAGCCACTCAAAATCCACATTGTCCCTAAAATACTCAAAACTCCCAAAATCCCTTAAAATAGCCTGTGAGAGCTTGATAATAGAGCTAGATTTTTGCTTTTGCAAGCCTCTAATGTGAGATTGCAACACGAGGGCTTGTATATGTGCCATAGATTCTAAATCTTTTTGAGAATCTCCGCCGATAAGCCCCGCCCCTTTAAGAGAGGTAAGCATTTTCTCTACATTTTGCCATTGTGTATTTTGTACAAGTATCGCACCTAAGATAACCTCAAAACTCCCATGATTATGCCACCACCAGCTAGGCTTATCTTTTAATAAATCTCTTTGTTTTAAAGCCTTTAAAAGCACAAAGCTAGATTCTATCACGTTCCCCTCCAAAAAATGTATGAAGCAAATCTCGCGCATAGCTACTCTGTGGAGAAGTAAATACATCTTCACACTTGCCAGATTCTACAACTAATCCATTATGCAAAATAAGCACATTATCGCTTAATGCCCGTAGTATCTCCAAATCATGCGTGATAAAAATATAGCCCATATCAAGCTGCTTTTGGAGCTTAAGCAAAAGTGTAAGGATAAGCTTTTGTGAGCTTTTATCAAGGGCAGAAGTGGGCTCATCAAGCAATAAAATATCTGGCTCCCTAACAATCGCACGTGCAATGGCTACCCTCTGCTTCTGCCCTCCGCTTAACTCAAAGGGATACGCCTTAGCATAATATGTATCTAAGCCTACAGATTCTAAAGCCCATATTATCCTCTCTTCACAAGCCCTCTTCCCCCCTAGAACCTCTGTAATAATTTCTCCTATACTAAATCGCGGAGAGAGGGAAGAAAAAGGGTCTTGAAAAACCATACTAATATGCCCTCTCAAATCCTTTGTCTCTGCCTTTTTGCCCTTTAAATATAGCTCCCCCCTTAGCTCCAATAAATGCAGCAAACCTAAAGCCAAGCTTGATTTACCACTCCCACTTGCACCTGCTATGCCTAATATCTCACCTCTATGCAGTGTGAAACTCACATCTTTTACGAGCTCCTTATAATGCGCTTTTAAGAGAGTGCGCTTGCTTACCCCCACACTTAAATGCCTTGCCTCTAAAAGCGTGCTATCACTTTGTTTTAAGCCCTTTTGCCTCTCTGGGAGTTTGAGAGATTCTATTAAAAATGCAGTATATTCCTCTTTGGGCGCAGAGAAAAGCCTTTGTGTGCTATTACTCTCTATAACCTTACCATTTTGCAGCACGACTACTTTATCGCAAAAGCCCCTTACCACGCCCAAATCATGGCTAATAAACAAAATCGCACATTCAGCGCTAAGGCTTAATAATAGCTCCATAATCTGACGCTGCACGAGCACATCTAGGGCAGTTGTGGGCTCATCACAAATCAATAATTTAGGTTTATTAATAATACTCATAGCAATGGCTACCCTCTGCTTCTGCCCTCCGCTTAGCTCAAAGGGATATGCCTTAGCATAATATGTATCTAAGCCTACAGATTCCAAAAGCTCTTCTAGCCTCTCGCTCGCTAATGTATGCAAAGCTTGAGATGAAAGATGAGGGTAAAGCACATCTGCATGGAGGTAAAAGCTCTCTAAAATCTGCTTACCTACCTTGTGGAGGGGGTTAAGGCTTGAGAGAGGCTCTTGAGGGATATAGGCAATCTCCCTCCCACGTAATGAACGAAGCTGCTTTCCATTTAAAGCGAGAAGATTGGTGCCCTCAAAGCATATACTGCCCTCATGCACAATAATATTGCTCTGCAAGGAGAGTATCATTTGTGCAAGCATACTTTTACCCGAGCCAGACTCCCCTACAAGGGCGAGCTTTTCCCTTGGGGCGATATGCAAATATATATCTTGCAGTTTAAAATTGGCATTTCCCACAAAGCTTGCACAAAGATTAGTGATTGCTAGCATGAGCTTCTCTTATATGAAGTTTGATATGAGGGTCAAAGGCATCGCGTAAGCCCTCTCCTATAAAAACGAGTATTGAGAGTAAAATACACAAAGCCACAAACGCGCTAATCCCCAAATGCGGCGATGTGAGATTATTTTTACCTTGAGCTAAGATTTCCCCTAAGCTCGCACTCCCCACAGGCATACCAAAGCCCAAAAAATCAAGGCTACTTAATGTAACAATACTCCCCGCCATAATAAAGGGCGTAAATGTGAGTGTCGCACTAAGAGCATTTGGCAAAATATGCACAAAGATAATGCGCATATCACTTACCCCCATAGCCTTAGCTGCGCGGACATACTCAAGATTCCGCGCTTTGAGAAATTCTGCACGGACGAGATTAACAAGCACCATCCATGAAAACATTAGCACCACACAGAGAATCCACCAAAAACTCGCTTGAAACACGCTTGAAATAATGATGATAACAAACAAAATAGGCACAGCATTCAAAATCTCTATGCACCGCTGCCCTACTAAATCCACTGCCCCACCATAATACCCCTGCATAGCCCCTGCACACACGCCAATAACCACACTGCATAGAGTTAAAATAAGGGCAAAGAGAATGGAGATTCTATACCCATAAATCAGCCTTGCTGCTACATCTCTAGCTTTATCATCTGTGCCTAAGATATGCTTTAATTCAGGGGGACTTGGGGCTTGGGAGTTTAAGTCCATAATGATTGTATCATAGCTATAAGCGATAGGTGCAGAGAGAACAAAGGCATTCCCCAAAAGCTCATCTCTCACATAGCTATCCTTATAATCACACCATGTATCAAAGTCCCCTCCAAAGGTGCGTTCAGTATAATTCACAAACACAGGGAAATACATCTTAGAATCTTTATAGATAAATAAAGGCTTATCATTAGCGATAAACTCCGCCCCTAAGCTTAAAATAAAAAAGGCTACAAAAAGCCAGAGGGAATAGTAGGCTCGCCTATTTTGCTTAAAAATCTGCCAACGCGCTTTGAGGATATGTGCTTTAAGCATTTTTACCCTCAAAGTGAATGCGCGGGTCGATAAAATAATAAAGCATATCAGTGATGATACCCAACACAAGGGCTAGGAAAGTAAAAATATAAAGCGTGCCAAATACAACGGGAAAGTCGCGATTAAGCACGCTCTCATAGCCTAAAAGCCCCAAACCATCAAGGCTAAAAATCACTTCAATAAGCAAACTCCCGCTAAAAAACGCACCAATAAACACTGCAGGAAATCCGCTGATGATTAAAAGCATAGCATTACGAAAGATATGCCCATAGAGAATGTGCAATTCGCTCCCGCCCTTAGCCCTAGCACATACTACATAGCTTTTGTGAATCTCCTCTAAAAAGCAATTTTTGCTTAACATACTTAAAGTCGCAAGCCCGCCTATAGAAATACACAGCACAGGCAGACATAAATGCCAGAGATAATCTACAATCTTGCCCCATATACTCAAAGTCTCAAAATCATCACTCACTAAAGAACGCAAAGGAAAAATATCAAAATAACTCCCCCCGCAAAATAGCACAATCAACACCACACCAAACATAAAGGCGGGAATGGCATTAAGCACGACAATAACAATGCTACTTATCACATCAAATTTAGAGCCATGACGCACAGCCTTAGCAATGCCTAAGGGAATGCTAATAAGGTAAATAAGCAATGTGCTAAAAAATCCGAGCGAGATAGACACAGGGAGCTTTTGGGCGATGATAGATAAGACACTGCTTTGTGCGTAAAAGCTCTCACCAAAATCAAATCGCGCAAAATTCCATAGCATTTGTATGTATCGCTCCAATAAAGGTTTATCAAATCCATAAAGCTTTTTAATCTCTTCTATAAACTCCGGATCTAAGCCAATGGAGCCCTTATAGAGGGTATTTGAGCCTAATGCAGCTTCACTTAAATGCCCTAGATTCTCTATTTTGGCTATTTCACGTTCTATAGGACCACCGGGGGAGAGCTGCATAAGGATAAAATTAATACTCATCACACCTAAAAGCGTAGGGATAATAAGCAAAAGACGTCTCAAAAAATATATGCCCAAGCAAAATCCTTAGGGCTTTAATCTATGATTACTCAGGCGATAGCGTGCCATTTCTTCATAAGGGCTATGGGGGATGGCATAATTTACAAAAGGATCTATACTTATCCCGCCTCTAGGGGTAAATCTCCCATAAACCTCAATATATTTAGGCAAAAGCAAATCGCGCAAATCTTTCATAATGATATTTATACAATCTTCGTGGAAATCGCCATGATTGCGGAAAGAAAAAAGATAGAGCTTTAATGATTTGGATTCAACCATTTTTTTAGCAGGGATATAAGAGATAGTAATATGCGCAAAATCTGGTTGGGCAGTGATAGGGCAGAGGCTTGTAAATTCAGGGCAGTTGAAAGTTACAAAATAATCATTGTCTTTGTGCTTATTCTCAAATGCCTCTAAAATCTTTGGGTCATAATCTGTAGGATACACAACTCCATTACTACCTAGTAATGTCAGATTCTCATTTTCTCGTTGATGTTTGCTCATCGTTCTTCCTTAGAGTGTGATACAAATTGATACGTTTAAGGGAGATAGTATTCGCAGACCTTGCGAGATTCCCTTTAACAACACTTCGTGCTTCCCGCGCCATATTTCGCCTCTAAGGCTTGGAGGAAAAACTCCTTTTGTGTTTTAGGAATCTTATCAGGGTGATGAAGCCTCATATGCTCTACATATTTATCATAGCTTGGCATACCCACCAAAAGGTGTAAAAACCTATCACTTCGTTTATATAATGCCCTGCATTTAAGCCACAATCTCCTTAATTTCATAACACACCTTTAGTTTCTATAAAGGATAATATAGCTTATTTAATATACTTAAAATCCAAAGCTATATTGGAGAAAAACGCGATGAGTTCTATTTTTAGGCTCATAGAGGTATTGTATATCACCCGTATAGACACTGCTCATTGCACTTTCAGGAGAATCTCCTATACTCCAATACTCATACACTAAGCGCAAAGAGCGCAGTTGCCCTGCTTTAGTAAAAAAGTTCATTCCCACAAAGCCATGCCAGCTAAAGCCATCTTTTTGGATAACATCAAGCTTACCATTAAGTCCAGTAGGCTCCCTACTCAAGTGATTACCAAAAATCAAATAACGATACCCTGCCCCATAACTTAAAGCTATCTTATCATTTAATATAGCCTCACCCTCAAGCTCTAAGGGCACATACAAATAGCCTTGTATCCTATACATTGAGGTCATTTCATTACGATTAAGATAATAGCCTAAGCCACTTTGTGCATATAAAGAAATATATGAAAGATTGGAGAGGAGATTATAGCCAGCCTTTAACTCCACATCTCCAATAAGGACAGCATCTCTCGCAGTCAAGGGCTTTCCATTTCTCTCTTCATTATCTACATCTAAAACACCACCGACATACTTGCCATAGCCATAATTTACCCTTAATGTCCCCTCTAACTTATAGGCATTTCTAGCCACCACACCCATTTGCCCAGATAAGCCAAACATAAATAAGCTCATATGCATGACCTCTTCATTGGTTCTCGTATCTACCTCGCCATAAAAGTAATACCCGCTATAAACGCCTAAAGAACGATAAAAGCCATTTTTCATAAGCTGTGGTTGCCACTTTGAATCTCCTTGAATAGAAACCCTATCATCACCAAAAATAGAAGATAAATGGCACAATAAGGCTAGTAATAAAACTTTCAATCTCATCTCTTCCCCCTTAGAATCCAACACCAAATCTCAAGCCCACATAGCTTAGCTTTGAGCGTGGATAGACAACATTTGCAGACCCTAGCTTAATTCCGGGTCTATCTTCAGGATTGTTAGCTATTGTAATATTTACACTCTCACTCGCAGCTATGCTTTGATACCACAAGAGAATATTGCTAAAAAAATATGTTTTTTCACTTACATAATACCTCCCGCCTACGCTAAAACGCAAACCATAGCTGCTCTTACCCTCCACACGACTGCTTTGGTCCTCCACAACATTGCCTATTAAAAAATAAGTTTTAAGAGCTATATCAAGGGCTGCTGAATACTCAAGGCTAAACTTAGAGCTTAAAGCAATATCCCCTTTTACTTCATAAGTTGAATAAGGTAATATAGGCAAAGCAAGAACTGGCGCATTGACAAAGGCATTAAGATAACCAGAACTTTTTATACCTAACCCAACATATAAGGGCTTATCATGGGCTCTTCTTAAAGCATAAAAGCCTAAATAAATGCTGTAATCAAACAAACTATGTGCTCCAGCACTAGGAATAGTCGTAGTGAAAGCCTCATAGCCTTGCAAAGGAAAGCCTTGATAATGCCCTACGCTACTTGCCATAGTGCCCTCTAATCCTAAGGTAACACCCTTTCTAAAGATGTAATGATAATCCGCACTTACAGCCGTACTCAAGCTATCATAGCGACTTTGATTTGTACTATGCTTTAACCACGCAAGATTCATACCCAAACGTCCAAAATGCCCCTTTTGTAAATGCTCAAACTCATCAGCCCATGCATTACACATAAAGGCAAGGACACATAAATATAATATTCGCCTAAACTTACATAGCTTATAAAGCCTAAAAGTATTACTTCGCATATACCCTCCTTTAATATTATGCAAAAAGCAAAATCTAAACTTTAATCTTAAATCCTCACAAAAACTTTTCTCTTAGTAAATCTTCACTACGTACCCACTCCGCGAAGATATAACAAAGTGGCAGATTCTTTTAAGGATTCCTAAAATCTTCGCCCCACTATAAATGAGACAAAGACATACAAATCATTCCCCGCTCAATAAATCCCAACAACCCTACTGGCATTAAGAACCAACGCACCCTAAGCACTATATCCAATTTTTATAAATGAAAATAACTCCCACAATTCTTTATATGGGAGCTCATTTAAAATACATTTGCACACTAATGCACACTGGCTATATTATTAAACTCACTCACTTTGCGATAAGGCGTTTCAGCAAGCGGAATATCATTAGTGCCCCTTAATGAACGAATGCAAACCCTCACACATTGCACTAAAACCAAGCAAGTAACAAACATAAACAACGCACAAAGTGAAGCATTGATAAGGTTATTTGTAGCAATGGTAGCAAATCTCTCTGCCAAGATAGGATCTGTCGCTTCTGCGGCTTGGGCACTAAATTTCTGCCATAAAGCTATATGGCTCACCGCGTCATGGACTTTCTCACCATTAGCGGGTAAAAGTTTTAAAATCCCTGCATAGAGTGTGCTTATTAAAACCCATGCTGCAGGGAGGATAGCCACCCATGCTTGCTTTGTTTTACCCATTTTGACAAGCACGACAATCACCGTTAGCAATGCCATGCCTGCAAGCATTTGGTTTGATACACCAAAAAGTGTCCAAAGTGATTTCACACCTCCTTGTGGGTCAGTTACCCCTTGATAAAGCACATATCCCCAACCAGCCACACAAATCAAAGTCGCTACAATACCCCAAAATACAGAATGGATATTCCCAATAGGCTTATAGACATTACCAAGCACATCTTGCACCATAAAACGCCCAGCTCTTGTACCCGCATCAACAGCAGTGAGGATAAAGAGTGCTTCAAACAAAATCGCAAAATGATACCAAAACGCCATAGAGCCGGCATTAAAAAGTGGCACTTGAGAGATGATAGTAGCTAAACCGATGGCAAAGGTAGGAGCACCTCCTGTTTTGCTTAAAATACTATTTTCACCAATTTCATTTGCCACGCCTAAAATATCTTCTGCAGAAATGCTAAAGCCCCATTGGCTAATTGTATGTGCAGCAATAGCCGCAGCCTCAGCTACATCTTTAACCCCCATAGTGCCAAGCCCAGCAGGTGCGACATTAATAGAGAAATACAACCCCGGAGTAAGAATCACCGCAGCAATAAGTGCCATAACAGCCACTGCAGATTCCATAAGCATAGAACCATAGCCTACCATTCTTGCATGCGATTCTTTCTCAAGCATTTTAGGTGTAGTACCGCTTGAGATAAGTGCGTGAAACCCGCTAATAGCCCCACAAGCAATAGTGATAAATAAAAATGGAAAAAGCTGCCCACTAAAGACTGGACCTGTGCCATCGATAAAATGCGTAACACTTCCAAATTGCACATCAGGACGGACAATCAAAATCCCTCCTGCCATAAGCACAATAACCCCGATTTTTAAAAATGTGCTTAAATAATCACGAGGTGCAAGCAAAAACCATACAGGTAAAATCGCCGCTACAAACCCATAGGCGATCATTACATAAGTGAGTGTTAAGGGAGAGAGGGTAAAAATAGCAGAAAGACTCTCATGCTCTGCTACATATCGCCCATAATACAAAGCCAAAAGCAAAAGCACAAAGCCAATAACGCTTGCCTCACCAATTCTACCCGGACGCAAATAACGCATATGAAGCCCCATATAAATAGCAATAGGAATAGTCATAGCAATGGTAAAAAGCCCCCAAGGAGATTCGGCTAGTGCATTTACAACCACAAGGGCTAAAATCGCAATGATAAGCATCATAATGCCTAAAATACCTATCATAGTAATAGTTCCTACCGGTTTGCCAAGCTCGAGTTTAATGATTTCACCCAAGGACTTTCCATTCCTGCGCATAGAGACAAAAAGCACCGTGAAGTCATGCACAGCCCCTGCTAGCACCACCCCCACTACAATCCAAATCATACCCGGTAAATAGCCCATTTGTGCTGCAAGTATAGGACCTACAAGTGGTCCTGCCCCAGCAATGGCTGCAAAATGATGTCCAAAAAGCACAATTTTATTAGTAGGGACAAAATCACGTCCATCGTTATTTACCACCGCTGGTGTGGCGCGATTATCATCAAGCCCCAAAACCTTATACGCAATGTATTTAGAATAAAAGCGATACGCTATCATATAAATACATACTGCTGCCACTACTATCCATACAGCAGAGATTCTCTCCCCTGTATGTAATGCCAAAACACCAAAGCATAGAGCGCCTATCAAAGATATGCCTGCCCATAATGCTATACTAAGGACTTTATTCATAACTCTCCTTTAATGTAGAAATGCCCTTTGATTATTACAATTCAAACCTAAAGCTACTATAAGCAATTTAAGTTATCACTTAATATTTTATAGCATTCTTGCATTTTAGTAACACTAGCAGCGATATAAGCAAAGAGATATAAAATATCAATGTGTTTAATAGTGCGTTTAATAAAAATTGTATATTCTAAGCGAAAGAAAAAAATTATTCTTAAATTATTGTTGATGGAAAAGTAGCAGATGATAAATACCCAAAATAGCCCTATTAAAACACAAACTAAGAGCTTTTCTCCTCGTGCTATTTCTCTTTATGCCTTATTATGTTGTGCTATATCTTCAAGCCTAGCAGATTATGCAGGGAGATTGCCTAGCTCCATTACGCTTAATAGCGGGCAAGATGTAACACAAAAAGCAATCGCTACTTGTAATCACAATGGTTGCTACTTTAATACAAACTCCTCTGGCACTTATGGATATGCCTACACATACTCCACTATAGGAGATAGCACAAGTAGCCTAAAGCTTCAAGCTACATTGCCTAGCTCCAATCCTAAAAACTATGACAAAATGCTTTTTTATATGAGTGATGTCGGCATTAACCCCCATTCATCTTTAGAAATGACTGATTTTTATGCAGCACTCATCACGGGTAATTTACATATAGACAATGCCACCTTGAAGTTTAAAGCCAAACAAAACAATAGCCCATTGCAAGGAAGTGTAAGTGGCTCTAGCTTTGAGCTTCATACACAATCACACACCACACTTACCAATCACGCCACGCTTCAAGTAGAGGCTGCAAGCTTTCTTAACCAAAATTTTATTGAAGTACGAGATGGCTCCACACTAAGCGTCCAAGCACAAAATATCTCAAATGAATCAAATATCCATATAAGCGGAGGTAACCTTACTTTAACAGGCAATGTATATAATATAGGGCAAAAGTCTCAACCCGCTGGCATAGGCAGCCCCTCAAATGTTGC
This sequence comes from Helicobacter marmotae, assembly GCF_003364255.1. Lineage (GTDB taxonomy): Bacteria > Campylobacterota > Campylobacteria > Campylobacterales > Helicobacteraceae > Helicobacter_C > Helicobacter_C marmotae. The sequence goes on along the minus strand of NZ_NXLR01000017.1, from coordinate 4,558 downwards.
TACCATTACAAATGATGGCGGCAATATCACCATTACAGGGAGTGTCTTTAATGGCGGAAAGCAAAGCCAAACACAAACTATAGATTGCAGGATCAAAGGCTGTGGCGGGGGTAATCTCATTAACAAAGGCGGCACTATTGACATTCAAGGCACTCTCAATAGCACACCAGAAGATAATCAAAGCTCAAGTATTCAAATCTATGGCGGCAGCATTAAGGCAACCACCGTTACCAATAAGGCAGGCTCTGCATTGATTTTTGGCACTCATAATGGGCAATTAGGGAGGCTGGAGGCAAGTGTCGAAAATGAGGGGGCTATTAAGGTTGATACAACGGGTATTACACTTGGTAATCATCAATTCATCATAGGCACTCTCAATGACAAAAGAGCTGAGAAAACTATAGAGCTTTTCTCACAAGGTGGGCAGAGTGAGTTTATACTCGCGGATTTGCAAAATACCACTTTAAATATCAAAAAAAACACACAGGCTATAGATACTTATCTCCAAACACTCGATGAAAAAACAAAAAACATTATCCAAAGCCTCGATAAATATTTAGGAGATTCTACAAGTATCTTTACCTATGGTGATAGGACCTTTCTTTTAGGCTTAAGTGAGCAAACGCTCTCCTCTGCTTCAAGTATGTTTTTACAATCCACACCCCTTGCCTTATATAGCATAACCCACAATACCATTACACCACTTAGACAGCAAGCCCTAACGACCTACAATAACGGCAGCCTAAGCGGGGCTGGGAGAGGGGCTATTAATATATCTATCCTTGGTGCCAATGCCCAAAGTAACTCCCTCTCCGCTCCACTTTATGGACTAAGCATCAATACTTTCACACCTATATATAATCATCAGCTTAGCTTCTTTGGAGCGCTCGCCTCAAGTCATGCTAAGCAATCCCTTAGCCAATCCCAAACACAATTTGATATTTTCTCATTTCTTGGAGGCTTTATAGATAGAATCTCGCTTAATGCCTTAGAGCTTACATTCCTCTCCTACTATGCAAATGCAAGAAATGACGTCACTCGCCATTTAAACTTCGACCAAAGTATGTATAGCTCAAAGCTCTCCCAGCACCAATTCTCCGCACTTGCTCAAGCCGCCTTAAAGCTAAAAGTGGGGAGAATTTTTATAAAGCCCTTTGTGGGTTTAGACTATACCCTTTACTTGCATAATGCCTTTAAAGAAACTCCTTTAAGTCAAAATATGGCTATCTTTTCTTATGACGCGCAGCATAATCATATCTTTAGCCTCCTTTTAGGAAGTCAAATGCAATATCATCTCAATGCCCTATCTGTGCTTTTTGGTGGTATGCAGATACAGCAGCCCCTTACCTCCGCGCTTAATCTCAAGGTATATTATGGAGATGCACTGCTTAAATTAGACTCCCCAAAGACTTTGGGCTTTAGCTTTCATCTAGGTGTATCAAGGCAAATTTATAGACATATCTCCCTTAGCCTCTATGCTCTCTATGGGCATTCATATATGGACCTCACAACCTACTCTGGCTCCCTTAGCCTCTCTTATCATTTTTAAGTGATTGCCTTTAAAATGATAAGATAGCCCCTTTAACTTCGCAACACAAGGAAAGGCTATGGTAGAAGTCTTAGCAAAAATCACAAAAGAACGTTCTTTAGATATTGCCAATAAAGGCTTTGACTTTGGCTATCAAATCCCTAAGGAGAGAATCCACCCGCTTATCAAACCTTGCTTTGATTCTGGCTTTATCATCGCGGAGCTCAAACGCGCCTCACCAAGTGCAGGGCATATTGGTGCTATTACTGATGTAGCAAATCTAGCAGGAGCATATCTCAATGGCGGGGCGAATGCTCTGTCTGTTTTATGTGAGGAGCGGCACTTTCAAGGCTCTTTAGACGATTTAATCAAAGTCAAAAATGCCTACCCCAAAGCCTGTGTATTGCGTAAGGACTTTTTACAACACCCAGAGGAAATTGACATAAGCTACCGCGCTGGGGCGGATATGGTGCTTTTAATTGTAGCGATGTTTATAGATGAGCCACAAGGCTTTGAATCTTTTAAAACAATGTATGAAGAATGCCTAAAATATGGCATTACCCCGCTTATCGAAGTCCATAGCAAGGAAGAAATTGACTTTATAGCACCCTTAAAGCCCCCACTTGTTGGGATAAACTCCCGTGATTTACGCACTTTTAGCATTAATATCCCCGCTGCTTGCACGCTTTATCAACACTTACAAGACACACAAGTGATTTTTGAATCAGCTATCACTTCCTCATCTGGCGCTTATATGGTAAGCTCTGTAGGCTTTAATGGCGTGTTATGCGGGAGCTATCTTGTTGGGCATAATAACCCAACTTATGCTATCCAATCACTCAAAACAGCCCTAAAAATGGGAAAAGCACATAATTCACCCTTTTATCGCAAAATATTTGAACTTTTTACCCAAGACAAAAAACCGGCGATTAAAATATGCGGTATCACAAACCTTGATGACGCACTCCTTATAGCCAAAGAGAGACAAAATGGCGGTGTAGATATGCTAGGCTTTATCCTCGTCCCTCAAAGCCCCCGATACATAGAGCCTAAAATGATTAAAACAATAGCAAAAGCCCTCCAAACGCTCCACCCGCATATTTTGCGTATAGCCGTTGTGAATGACAAACACTCCCTTAATCAAGCAAAAGCCCTCTATGAGCAAGGCTATATCCATGCAATCCAGCTTCATGGAGTAGATTCTAAAAATCCTAACACATTTGCAAATCTCTCACTCAAAGATGCGCTTTTTTGCCATTATATTGTGCAAAATATCGCACATAAAGAAGACTTCAACCCCGATTATGAGGGGGCATTTTGCCTTGTGGATTCTATAAGCGCACAAGGGGGCGGAAGTGGCAGAAGCATTAGTATAGACGTCTTGCAAGCGCTAAATGAGCCGTATTTGTGCATAGCAGGGGGCATTAATGCAGAAAACATTGGTTCTTTCCTTGCGCTTAATCCTGCTATGCTTGATATTAACTCCGGAGTGGAATACGCAAAAGGCAAAAAAGATATTACAAAAATCGCTCTTATCCTAAAAATCATCAAAGAGCACAGACATTTAAGGAGAAATGATGAGATATAAGCTCCTAAGTCTTATTTGTATCCTCACAAGCTTTATTACCCTGCATGCTAAAGAGCTTAATCTCCTCATAGCGGGCGATGCACTACTTCATGCCTCTGTCTATAATGATGCCAAACAAGATAATGGAAGCTATGACTTCAGCGCTATGTTAAGCATTCTCAAACCTCTAGTGCCACGATATGAACTTGCATTTTATAATCAAGAAACCATTTTAGGTGGCTCGTCTCTAGGCTTAAGCACATATCCTGCCTTTAACTCTCCTCAAGAATTTGGTGATAATATGCTCTCTTTAGGCTTTAATCTCATCTCTCTTGCCAATAACCACACGCTTGATAGAGGTGAGGAAGCTGTACGTGCTTCTTTGGCATATTGGAGCAAAAAGCCTGTTTTAACTGCTGGAAGTTATGGTTCTTTGAGTGAGCGCAATACCCCCAAAATATTTGAAAAAAATGGCATTAAATACGCGCTTTTAGCCTATACCTATGGCACAAATGATATACCTCTCCCCAAAGACAAGGAATATCTTGTCAATATCTACACCAAAGAAATGTTACAAGAAGACATCACCTCTATCCGCCCAAAAGTAGATTTGCTTATGGTTTCTATGCACTGGGGGGTTGAATATGACTTTACTCCATCAAAAGAGCAAGAAGAGCTAGCAAAGTTTTTATCCACTCTAGGAGTAGATATAATCATTGGCACACACCCTCATGTCGTGCAGAGGGCAGAATGGGTGAATGATACTTTGGTGTATTACTCACTTGGTAATCTTATCTCCGGGCAAAAGGGTACAAACAAACGCATAGGTATGCTAGGTAGCGTGCATATCAAAAAACTTAAAGATGGTAAGGTTAAGCTTTCTAACCCAAGGGCAGAGCTTATTTATACCTACTATAGCCCTGAAGTGAAAGATTTTAAACTTATGTGGTTTGATGAGCTAAATGATGAGATACTGCCTGATTATAAGGCTATCTATAAACAATACACGCATATCATCACGCAAGGAAAAAAAGACATTAAGCTCGGTTTATAAGCTCTAAAGCAAGTGATTCTCCTCCCTTTAAATGGCGCTATCACTATTTGTCATCTCTCAAGGGAGCATAAAGTGGAGGTGGAGAATTTTCTAAGGAAGCACTAGCACAACTCCATTAGTTTATCGTGTTGAACCCAAAGGCTCAGAATCCCTGCCTGAATTACTCATCGCTAAAAGCAATTCTTCGGGCATAAAGCCCAAAGATATGACAAAGTGGCAGACTTTCTACCAACCCTACAGAGAGTTTCTTACCTGCTATGCAGAATCTAAAGCTAATAAAGTAATAGAGTTTTTGAGTAAATCTTCTTAGAATTTCTTCTTATTCACATCATCTAATATATCTTTAGCTACCTTATCTACTCTCTCACTGATTTGAGCACTTGCAGCAGCGATTTCTACATTCTCTTGG
>NZ_NXLR01000016.1 GCF_003364255.1 Helicobacter marmotae | reverse complement strand
AGAATCACCGCCTGATTCCCTAATACATTTGCCACTTTGTCAGCCCTAGATGGGGTGACAAGGACTGAAGAAACTAAATTATCTACTAGAGAAAGGGAAAGCAGGACTAGTGATTCTTGTGGAGATGCTTCACCCTTTTTGTAAAAGGCTGAAGCTGACAAAATTGGCTACCTTATAGGGTAGGCTTGCCCTTGTAAAGGAAATTAACTTGTAATCTCTTAGGGAAGGCGTAGCCTGATAGTCTCTAAATGAGCCACTAGAAAGCCAACAGAGATTCTTCACCTCCTAGCGGGGGGTTCAGAATGACAAGAGACGGGAGTCTTAATGGCTTAGAGAGAGATTCTTCGCTCAAGCAAGCTCCCCTTTAGAGCTGATAATGGGGCGAGAACTTCTAGTGGGTTTAATAGAGATATTTCGGGCATAAAGCCCTCTGCAAGAGCTTAAGCCTGCTCTATAAGGACACAAAATTTTGCCATAAGGGCTAAAGCGATTATTCTTAGATTCGGCACTAGAGACTATAATTTCTCCATACAAATGAGGAAGCGCAATGGGATAATGGCGTGATTTTGCATCGCCCTCATAATATTTCTATTGTTAAATTTTTACAAAAAAGGAGGTTTTTATGAAAAACAATAAATCTTTAATGCTTTTTACTATCTTGCTTGCTGTTTTTGTTGTGCCAAGTTTTATTTCAGCTACCGCTATTGCTTTACCCCTTATTGCCAAAGAACTGGAAAATTAAGCGAGTACTTTGCAATGGGTTGTGAATGCGTTTAATTTGTTTTTGCAAGTTTTGCGCTTATTTGGGGAGCAATGGCAGATAGATTCGGGACAAAAAATGTCTTTTGCTTGGTGTATTTATCTATGTGTTAGGCTCTTTATTTTTTGTTGCTAGATATAGCGTGTGTTTTAGCGGGGATTGGTGGGGCAAGTGTCTTTGTAAGTGCGAATCTTGCTATGCCTGAAGATAAAGCAATGGGACTTTCGGTGTATTTGCATTCTTTCTGTGCTGTTATGGGGGTTTTGGGTGTTATTTGTTGCTTCTTTTGTATGGCTATATGGAGATTGCTTAAGGAGTGAATTTAGAGGTGAGTATTGTGTTTTGTGAATTTAGCGCCTTTATAAAACAAGAGAGTTAGTTTATTTTTTTAGTTATAATAGTGTTTTTGTTTATTTTCCATATTGTAGAGGTGTTGTATGTCAGTGTATCAAAAGCTTTCGCCATATCTTTTTCGTTTTGATGCTGAGAGACTCCATTGTTTGGCTGAATGGACGCTTAAACATTTCGTGCCGCTGCCTTTGGTGCAAGATTGTGTTGTTTCACAACATTGCGTTTTTGATGAAAGTTTGCATATTCAGGTAGCAGGTATGAATTTTTATAATCCTGTGGGATTGGCTGCTGGTTTTGATAAAAATGCCACTATGATAAAAGGGCTTTCAGCATTGGGGTTTGGCTTTTTGGAAATTGGCACTATTACTCAAAATCCACAAGAGGGAAATGCAAAGCCACGTCTTTTTCGTTATGAGGAAGAAAAAAGCCTGCAAAATGCAATGGGCTTTAATAATGATGGCTCATCTAAGGTTGCTGCACGTTTAAAGGGATTGTATCCATACAGCATACCCCTTGGCATTAATGTTGGTAAAAATAAGGTGATTGCCCAAAGCGATTCATTGAAAAATTATGAAAATGTTTTATTGGATTGCTTGGAGGTTGGAGATTATTTTGTATTTAACCTTTCTTCCCCAAATACCCCCAAACTACGCGAGTTGCAAAATGTAACTTTTGTCCAAGAGCTTTTTGAAATGGCTCGCTCTCATACAAACAAGCCACTTTTTCTAAAAATCTCTCCTGATATGAAAAAAGATGAGATGTTAAAGCTAGTTGAAATGAGCATCAAAAGCGGTGCGAGTGGTTTAATTGCGACAAATACGACCATTGATTATAGCTTGATCGCTGGGGCTAAGGACTTTGGGGGCATAAGCGGTGGGGCTTTAAAAGAGAAGTCAAAAGAAGTGCTAAAGATTCTAAGTGAGGCGTTTTTTGGCAAAATAGCGATTATTTCTGTAGGCGGTATTGATAATGCCCAAGAGGTCTATGAACGTTTAAGGCTTGGTGCTTCACTTGTGCAGGTTTATAGTGGATTGGTTTTCCGTGGTCCAAGGCTATGTAGAGAAATTAATGAGGGGTTATTGGAGCTGCTTAAGCAAGATGGCTTTAGCACTATTGCAGATATTATAGGCTATGATATTACTCATCAGCCAAAGAGACGTGGAAGAAAGCCAAAGAATATACAACCTGAAGTGCGAGAAGTTGTAGCTGCTCCTAAAAAAAGAGGGAGAAAACCTAAAAGTGCTATGAGTACAGAGAGCATAAGTAGTCAAGTTGTGCAAAAAGATAGCACATCTAAAGTGCGTAATACTAAGACAAAGCAAGATAGGAGTGTAAATGTGCAAGCAAATAATGAGATAGCACAAGCACCTATTCCCACTAAAGAGGAGCCCTCTAGCAATATATTAGAAGATGATAAAAGTGTGTCATCTTTGCCTAAAGATGTGCAGAAAGATTCAAAAGAGTAGATTGTGAAGTTTTTTATTTTAGGAGTTTTGATGAGTATTTCTCATATTATCAGTCCTTATATTGGCATGACGGGGAGTTTATTACCCAAGCATTATAGTAAGACACTTGAAAATGGCTTGCAAATTGTAGTTATACCGCTTCATAACCAAAGCGGGGTGATTCAAACAAATGTGTTTTATAAGGTCGGTAGTCGTAATGAAGTGATGGGTAAAAGTGGTATTGCGCATATGCTTGAGCATTTGAGCTTTAAATCAACTCAGAATCTTAAGGCTGGAGAGTTTGATGAAATTGTCAAAGGATTTGGCGGGGTAAATAATGCTTCTACAAGCTTTGATTATACGCGTTATTTTATTACATCAAGCAGTGGAAACCTTGATAAATCTTTAGAGCTCTTTGCAGAGCTTATGAGCAATCTTTCTTTAAAAGATGAGGAATTTGCTCCAGAACGTAATGTTGTCGCAGAGGAGCGACTATGGCGGACAGATAATTCCCCTATGGGATATTTGTATTTTCGTTTTTTTAATACAGCTTTTGTGTATCACCCTTATCATTGGACTCCTATTGGCTTTATGGAGGATATTAAAGGGTGGCATATTGATGATATTGTTTCTTTTTATCGCACATATTATCAACCACAAAATGCAATTATAGTCGTAAGTGGGGATATTACACCTAATGAAGTGTTTGAGAGTGCTTCTAAATATTTTAGTGCGATTGAAAATCATGCCCCAATCCCTGAAGTTAAGGCGAAAGAACCCAAACAAGATGGAGCAAGAAGAGGCATTGTAAGGAAAGATTCTAAGGTTGAATATATCATTATGGGATATAAAATACCTAACTATTTAAGCAAAGACCAAGTCGCTTTAAGTGCGATAAGCGAGATTTTGAGTGCTGGGAAATCAAGTATATTCCAAAGAGAGCTTGTTGATAAAGAACAAATAGCAACAAGTGTATATGCTGATAATATGGAGCTTAGAGATGAGGGTGTGTTTTTGATTGTAGCGAGTGCTAAGCAAGGCGTGCATGCAGAAAAGATTGAGCAAGAGATTTATAGAATCTTAGAGGATATAAAGCAGGGTAACATTTCTCAAGAGCAGCTTGATAAGGTGAAAGTTAATACAAGGGCGGGCTTTATTTATAGCCTTGAGAGTGCTGCGTCTGTGGCTGGTCTTTTTGGGAGTTATTTGGTGAAAGGGGATATGACCCCATTGCTTACTTATGAGAGTGATATTAATGCCTTAAGCATAGAGCAGATTCAAGAAGTGGCGAAGAAGTATTTTACTGAAGATTCCTTAAGTGTGCTTATTTTAAAAGACAAGGAGTGATAGAGTATGGTTTTTGGAGCAATGAGCGCACTTATCACTCCTTTTAAAGATAATAAGGTTGATTTTGAAACCTATGAGAGATTGATTAAGCGGCAAATCGCTTATGGTATGGACGCTTGTGTGCCTGTGGGTACAACGGGTGAATCTGCCACACTCTCACATAAAGAACATATGGAATGTATAGAAGCTGCGGTGGAAGTTTGCAAGGGGAGCGGAGTAAAGGTGCTTGCTGGGGCAGGGAGCAATTCTACCAATGAGGCAAAGGAACTCGCACTTTTTGCTCAAAAATGTGGAGCAGATGCTCTCTTGTGCGTTACTCCATATTATAATAAACCTACTCAAAATGGCTTGTTTGAGCATTATAAGGCTGTAGCTCATGCTGTGGATATACCCGTAATGCTCTATAATGTCCCATCTCGCACGGGTGTAAATATTGAGCTAGAAACGGCAAAAGCCCTTCATGAAGAATGTAAGAATATTTATGCTATCAAAGAGGCAGCTGGGCTTATGGATAGGGTGGTGGCATTTGCTGCTAAAACCCCCACTCTTGCCCTTTTTAGCGGGGAAGATATGATTAATTTCCCTATACTTGCCAATAATGGAAAGGGCGTTGTATCTGTAACGGGCAATCTCTTACCCCAAGATATTGCAGATTTGACACATTATGCCATCAAAGGTGATATGCAAAAAAGCTATGAAATTAATACAAGACTTTATGAAATCAATAGAGTGTTGTTCTGTGAGAGTAACCCAATACCTATTAAAGCGGCTATGTTTTTAACAGGCTTGTTGCAAAATTTAGAGTATCGCTTGCCATTAGTAGCGCCTTCTAAGGAAAATATGGCTAAAATACAAGCAATTTTAGAACAATATGAGGTGAAATCATGAAAAATGCACAAACTTCTACGACAGATTTTATGAAGGGCAAAACGCTTGTGATTAGCGGGGCTACACGGGGGATAGGTAAGGCTATTTTATATAAGTTTGCTCAAAATGGCGTGAATGTCGCCTTTACTTATAATAAAAATGAAGAAGAGGCACGCAAAATTGCACAAGATGTTGAGAGTAAATATGGCATTAAGGCACGATTCTATCCTCTTAATGTGCTTGAGCCTGAGCAGTATGTTGAGCTTTTTAAAACAATTGATGGCGATTTTTCACGTATTGATTTTTTTGTATCTAATGCCATTATTTATGGTAAAAGTGTCGCAGGGGGCTTTGCGCCATTTATGCGCCTTAAACCAAGGGGACTAAATAATATCTATACAGCCACGGTACTTGCATTTGTGGTAGGAGCACAAGAAGCAGCTAAACGTATGAAGGAAGTTGGTGGAGGGGCGATTGTATCTCTTAGCTCAACGGGGAATCTTGTGTATATGCCAAATTATGCGGGGCATGGGAATTCTAAAAATGCAGTAGAGACAATGGTGAAGTATGCGGCTACTGAGCTTGGAGAATGGGGCATACGCGTTAATGCAGTGAGTGGGGGACCTATTGATACAGATGCACTTAAGGCATTCCCTGATTATGCTCAAGTGAAAGCTAAGGTTGAAGAAGAATCTCCGCTTAATCGTATGGGAACGCCTGAAGATTTAGCAGGGGCTGCATTTTTCCTTTGTGATGAGACACAAAGTGCTTGGCTTACTGGGCAGACAATAGTTATCGATGGTGGCACCACTTTTAAATAACCTTAATCTTGCTTTAGTATATGATGAAACCAAAGAATATGCCGCTTTTGCAGAGGAGGGCATTTTCATGGCGTGAAGTTGATACTTACATACCTGCTTTGATGTGGCTAGGAATCTCTTTAGCTTATGCTCTCTTGTGTGTTGCGCCTTTTTATGCCCAATGGCTTTATCAGCAATACACCACAGATGATATATCCCCACTTTTGGCTTCAATACTTGGTCTTTTGAGTGTGGCAAGTGTGCTTTTCACTCCCAAAAACCGCCGTTTTAGCGTGGGATTTTTTGTTGGAATCTTGTGGTTTTATTGGATTCCATTGGGTATGAGATATTTTGATATGGACCTTTTTATCCCAATAGTGATTATGTTAGAGGGGATATTTGTGGGGCTTGTATTTTATATCGGTTTATGGTGTGAATGCCTGCCCATACGACTTCTTTTTTTACTACTTTTAAGCTTTCTTATGCCGCTTGGATTTGATTGGATCGTGCTTGAGAGCGTGTTTGCTTATAGCTACATAGGGGTGGATAAGCTGAGTTTTGCCTTTGTCATACTTGCCCTTTGGCTGCTTGTGAAATATCAGACTTGGCGGAAACTTATTGGCATTCTGTGCCTTATTTTAGCTTGCGATTGGCATGGGATTATGCAAGATTTCTCTATAAGTATGCCTTTAAGGATAAAGCTTATTCAAAGTGATGTGAAGCAAGATCTCTCATGGCGCACAGAAGAGATGGATTTTATTTTTAGGAAGCATATTGAGGACATTGCAAGTGCGATTGAATCTGGCTATGATGTCGTTGTGTTGCCTGAGAGCGCCTTTTATGTACCGCTTGATTCTGTATATTTTACACATTTGGACACGCTTTTATCTTTAAGTAAGAAAATTGTCATTATCACAGGGGCTTTACGCGTTGAAAAGAGCGATGATGGGAGTTTATCTTATTTTAATAGTATGTTGAAAATTGATAATACCAATATAAGCTTTTATGATAAAGTCTTGCTTGTCCCATTTGGAGAATACCTCCCCTCTTTTTTAGAATCATTTATGAATGTATTTTTTCAAGGTATTGGCGGATTTAGTGCGGGGAAGGAATTTGGGTATTTTCATATTAAGGGTGTGGATTTTAAAAATGCCATTTGCTATGAGGGGACAAATGGCAGATTCTATGAAGATAATCCTCCATTTGTGATGATGATAAGCAATAATGCGTGGTTTGTCCCCAGCATTGAGCCCATTTTGCAAAAAAATTTGCTCAAATACTACGCACGTATCCACAAAAGTGTGATTTACCATGCGAGTAATCGTTCAGCAAATGCGGTTATTACCCCCAATATAAGCCCACTATAAGATAGTATGCAAGGTTGAAAAAACACTTTTAAAGCCGATGTTAGTTTGTTGTGGTATGATACGCAATTTCATTTTAACAAGGAGTGGAACATGGTTTCTTTGAAAAATATTACTTTAGCGCTTGCAGCAGCTTTTAGCTTAACATTTGGTGCTACAAGCAGCACTACCAATCTCAATACTGCTAAAAAGCAACTTTTGGGGAATTTTGCAAGCGGCTCGATTCTCAATGGCTCATCTCAAGCTGGAAGTGTGCAACGTTGGTATCTCTTCAATGAGGGGCATGTAGGTTATTCATATAGCAAGCTTGGAGCATTAACTTTGCATTCTGCAGATGTTGGTTATTCAGTTTATATTACTTCAATTAAATCAGCAAGCGGCTTACGCCCATATATTGGTACAGAAATTACCGTACCTATATATGTAAAGTCCTTAGGTGAGTCAAATGCGTTTTGGGCAGATAAAACAACAGGCTTGCCCGGAGACAAGGCGGTTATGACGGATTTAGGGTTTAATGGTTGGGGCATACAAGTGCCAGTGATTTTAGGTGTGCAGGCAGGGTCGTTTTATATTCAAGGTATGGTAGGGTATTCTTACCATAGTATTACCGATAATTTTTATGTAAGTGAAAGGCAAAATGATACTTCGCTTGCTAATATTTATCATGGTCTTACTTATGGGCTTGGTGTTGGAGCGAAGTTTTCAAATGTATTTAGCATAGGTGCTCGATATGTAATGGGTGAGCTTACAAGCTCTTCACGTACGCCTGAAGCTGGTATCAATGTAGATAGTGTGCGCACTAAAGATTTTAAAAACAACTATCAAAGATTTTCTGTTATTTTTGGTGTAGTGTTTTAAGACTTCTTTTTACTTCTTGCCATTTAATGGTATTTTTTTTGCTTCTCCCCCTTGAAATACCACAAGGGGTTTGGGAGCATGTCTCAACAAAGTTTTAATGTTATTTCAGCGGCTGATATGGCATATCAGCTTTATCAATCAAAGCAATATCATGAATGCGTAGATATGTGTATCCAAGTTTTGGCACTTGATTGTACTCGTGCTGATATATGGAATCTTGCGGGTATTGTGATGCTTGAACTTAAACTCTATGAGAGGGCGATAGAATATTTCACTCAAGCAGCCCAATCTCAGAGAGAACAACCTCATTATAGTATTAATCTTGCTGAAGCCTATCGCCGCAATGGTGAGCCCCAAAAATGTATCACACTTCTTTGTGATTTATTAAATACCCATAGTCAGCTGCAAGAGAATTCAAGTTTGCATTTTAATCTTGCAAAAGCATATTCAGATAAAGAAGATTCTCATAATTCCATTAAGCATTACACAATTGCCATTAAGCTTGACCCCAATGATTTAGGTGCGATGTTTAATCTTGCTAATGTGCGAGTAGGCTTGAAGCATTTTGGCGAAGCTATAGAATTATATCTCCATGCTTTGAGTAAGGGCTATCTTGATGCAGGTGTGAATCTAGCGAGTATTTACACACAAATGGGGCATTTTGGCGAAGCTATAAAGATTTATCAAGCACTCCATACGCACTATAAAGCTGATAGCGATTTTTTATTTAACTATGCCAATGCGCTAAACTATGCCAATGTAGATATGCAATCCACGCAGATACTTTACAAACAGGCTATTGCATTAAATGGTTTGAGGGCGGAGTATTATATTAACTATGCGCATTTTTTGTTTAAAATGTTGCAATTTGAAGAGGGTTTTAGAATCTATGAGGAGAGAAAAAAGCTCCCCAATATGATACCCCAGGACATTACGAATATATGGCAGGCTGATGTAGGTTTAAATGCACTTGTAAATCAGCATGTGCTTGTTTATTATGAGCAAGGCTTTGGCGATAGCATTATGTTTGCACGTTTTTTACCGCTTTTAAAAGAGATTGTAAAAAGTGTATGTGTGATTATACAAGAGCCGCTTATCCCGCTTTTTACAAAACTACAAATCCCTTGTGTAGGCTCTATAGAGCAAGTAGGGCATTATGATGTGGCTATTTCTCTTCTCTCTTTACCCTTAGCATTTGGAGTGAAAAGCATACAAGATTTACAAATAATGCCCTTTATGCTTAAAGAGAGAAGCCCGCATAATAAGGTGAAAAACATAGGCATTTGCTTTAGTACAGATTCTCAATTTAGCCAAGCCGCGAATAAAAGTATCCCCCTTGAGACATTAATGAACGCCTTGCAAGAATATGCCCCATTCATAAAACTATATTCTCTGAATAAGCCCCAATGTGATACATTAGCCACATATCATATTGCCCAAAGAGCGATGAATGATTTTGGCGATACTTATGAAATTATTAAAGATATGGATTTAGTCATTAGTATTGATACGGCTGTGGCGCATTTAAGTGCGAGTATGGGCAAGCCTACATTGGTTTTGCTTCATAAGCTTTATGATTGGCGTTGGGGTAATGGCATAAGAACTCCATGGTATGAGCATGTGATATGCTTTACACAAAGTAAAATGCACCATTGGGAAGATGTGATGCTAAATCTCAAGGCATATTTGAAAGAATGGCTTTCTTTATATCCCTAAAAGGCGTAAATCTATATCAACTTTTCTTATACATTTTTTAAGATTCTAGCCTATTTTTAAGCAAGATAGGCTAGAATCAGCGTTTAAAATACAAGCTTTGGGAGCGAGCCATAATGGAGAGTTTATTAGAAGAGAAAAGCATAGATATACAAATTGATGAATCAATTAAGGGGAGTTACCTTGATTATTCAATGAGTGTGATTGTGGGGAGGGCATTACCTGATGCAAAAGATGGCTTAAAGCCCGTGCATAGAAGAATTTTATATGCAATGAATGAGCTTAGTCTCTCCCCTCGCCGTCCTTATAAAAAGAGTGCGAGGATTGTAGGTGATGTGATTGGTAAATACCACCCACATGGCGATACCGCCGTATATGACGCGCTTGTGCGTATGGCACAAGATTTTTCAATGCGTCTTGAACTTGTCGATGGGCAGGGTAATTTTGGCTCTATTGATGGGGATGGTGCGGCTGCTATGCGTTATACAGAGGCACGTATGACAACTGCTAGTGAGGAAATGCTACGTGATATTGATAAAGATACCGTGGAGTTTGTGCCAAATTATGATAATACATTGCATGAGCCAGATGTGTTACCTACAAGATTCCCAAATTTGCTTGTAAATGGCTCAAGTGGTATTGCCGTAGGTATGGCGACTTCTATCCCTCCTCATCGTATTGATGAGATTATTGATGCGCTGATTTTTGTTATTGATAATAATACGCAGAATGTAGAAGATGTGCTTGATATTGTGCAAGGACCAGACTTCCCTACAGGTGGGATTATCTATGGGAAATCAGGCATATTAGAGGCTTATCGCACAGGGAGAGGGCGCATACGCGTGCGTGCAAAAGTGCATATTGAAAAGACAAAGACAAAAGATGTGATTGTGATTGATGAAGTGCCCTATCAAGTGAATAAAGCAAAGCTTGTAGAGCAAATCTCTGAGCTTGCTAAAGAGAAGATTATTGATGGTATTGCTGAAGTGAGAGATGAGAGTGATAGAGAGGGCATTCGTGTGGTAATTGAGCTTAAACGCGATGCGATGAGTGAAATTGTGCTGAATAATCTTTTTAAATCTACAGCAATGGAGAGCACTTTTGGAATCATTCTTCTTGCGATTAATAATAAAGAACCCAAGATTTTTAATCTTCTTGAACTTTTGCATATTTTTATTTCTCATCGTAAGACCATTATCATTCGTAGAAGTATTTTTGAGCTTGAAAAGGCAAAGGCTAGGGCACATATTTTAGAGGGATTGATTATCGCCCTTGATAATATTGATGAAGTGATTAAGACGATTCGTGCTTCAAAAGATACTGATGAGGCGAAAAATGCTTTAGTTAGCACATTTCATTTAAGCGAGTTGCAAGCAAAAGCCATACTTGAAATGCGACTTCAAAGACTGACAGGTTTAGAGCGCGATAAGATAAATGAAGAATACGCCCAGCTTCAAGAGCAAATCGCATATTTAGATTCTATCCTTAGAAGTGAAGAAAAGCTTAAAAGCATAGTCAAAGAAGAGCTTTTAGAAGTGAAAGAAAAATTCAGCACGAAAAGACGCACACAAATTGAAGAAGATTATGATGCCATTGATATAGAAGATTTAATACCTAATGAAAAAGTGGTTGTTACGATGAGCCATCGAGGGTATGTGAAGCGAGTGTTGCTTAAAACATACGAGAAGCAAAATCGCGGTGGTAAGGGCAAGGTGAGCGGCAATACGCATGATGATGATTTTATAGAATCATTTTTTGTAGCCAATACCCATGATACGATTATGTTTGTAACCAATAAAGGTCAGCTTTATTGGTTAAAGGTCTATAAGATTCCAGAATCTGGGCGAACTGCCATTGGCAAAGCGGTAGTAAATCTTATTCAGATTCAACCTGATGAAAAGATTATGGCGACTATTACTACTACAGATTTTAATGATGATAAATCGCTAGTGTTCTTTACTAAAAATGGTATTGTGAAGCGCACTAATCTTAAAGAATATGGAAACATTCGAAGCGTGGGGGTTAGGGCGATAAATCTTGATGAGAATGATGAGCTTGTAACAGCACATATTATTCATTCAGATGTCAAAGAGCTATTTATTGCTACTTATCATGGTATGTGCATTCGCTTTAGCGTTGATGAACTCCGTGAAATAGGCAGGGTGAGTCGCGGGGTAAGTGGTATCAAATTTAAGGTAAATGAAGATTATGTCATTGCTGCTACGACTATTACAAGTGATACAGATAAACTCCTTACCGTGAGTGAGCAGGGTATTGGTAAGCAAACACTCGCGGGAGAATATCGTTTGCAAAGTCGTGCAGGTAAGGGTGTGATTGTGCAAAAACTCACATCAAAAACAGGCAATCTTGTGAGTGTAGTCAATATCAATGATGAAAATATGGATTTAATGGTGCTTACAAGCTCAGGTAAGATGATACGTGTAGATACTGAAGCCATTAGAGAGGCAGGGCGCAATACAAGCGGGGTGAAGATTGTCAATGTAGGTAAAGATAAGGTAGCATATGCCAATACCTGCCCCAAGGAGCAGCAAGATGACGAGCTACCTAGCGAAGAGATATAGCCATTGCTAGGGTTATGAAGCATTTTCTTTGCATTTTTTCTTTTATTACTTTTGTGAATATGCCAAGCTTATTTTATGGGGCAAATGCACTTGATATGCTACCATATAATGAGAGCTTTGATGGCGCAGAGGTTGAATTGCTTATTTCATATAAGATGATAAGTTACAATCATCTTCCACAAGGTGAGGCATATAGAGTATCTCATGTGATGAATTATCAAGCGAGTAAAGGCTATAGGGTCGTTAGGGTATGCGAAATTGATGCAAGTAGGTATCCTCTTATGGATGATATGCCATATTTTATTACCTCTGTTTTAAAGCTTGAAAAAGAGCAGGTTTTGGAGTGTTTATTAGGACATGAAGTATATATACGTGAGAGTGCCAGTGGGAGAAATAATGCCCTCTCTTCTAAAATGAGGCTTGAGATACCATCCACAAGGGTGCTTGCAAAATTACTCAACAAAAGCATTATGGTTTATATCCTATCAAAGGAGCAAACATGAAGATAGCTATAGTAGAAGATGACATTAATTATCGTAAATCTTTAGAGACTGCATTTGAGGATTATCCGGAATATGAGGTGGTGAGTTTTAAGAATCCTAAAGATGCGCTAAAAAAGCTTGATGATAGTTTTGAGGTAGTTATTACTGATATTAATATGCCTCAAATGGACGGACTAAGCTTCTTGCAAGAGCTAAATGGTAAATATGAAGCCATTGTAATTACAGGTAATGCTTCGGTGCAAAATGCCATTAAGTCCATTCGTTTAGGGGTTAAGGACTTTTTGATTAAAGGCTTTGAGATAGAGGCATTGATAGAGGCATTGCAACGTACCCATAGACTTAGCCAAATCGCTCATAAGGTCAATAAACCTACACCTAAAAAAGATGGGCAGAAAGATTTTATAGCCACTTCACCCAAACTTGAAGAGCTTAAAGCCCTAGCCCTTAAAGTAGCACCAACTGATGCGAGTGTGTTGCTTTTAGGGCAGAGTGGAGTGGGTAAAGATGTATTTGCAAACTTTATCCACAAGCATTCCCATCGCTCTAAAGCTCCTTTTATAGCTATTAATATGGCAGCTATCCCCGAGCATTTATTAGAATCTGAACTTTTTGGCTATGAAAAGGGTGCTTTTACAGACGCGACAAGCACGAAAAGCGGTATTTTAGAAGATGCAAATGGTGGAAGTGTGTTTTTAGATGAAATTGGCGAAATGCCCCTTTCACTTCAAGCAAAGCTTTTACGCGTCCTGCAAGAGAAAACCCTCACACGGCTAGGGAGCTCAAAGCCTATTAAAATTGATGTGCGCTTTATCTCTGCTACAAATGCCAATATACAAGCCAAAATTGCCAAAAATGAATTTAGAGAAGATCTCTTTTTTAGACTGCAGACTATACCTTTGTTTATCCCTCCGCTTAAAGAGCGTAAAGAGGAGATTCTGCCATTAAGTGAATGGAAGCTCCAATCTGTATGTGCGCAATACAATCTCCCTATAAAGCATTTCTCCAAAGAGGCAAAAGATGTGCTTTTAGCCTATGAATGGTATGGGAATGTGCGCGAGCTTTTGTCTGTAGTGGAGAGAGCGGGGATTTTAAGCGATGGAGATGAAATTAATGCAAAGGATTTATTTTTAGAAAATCGCACTAAGGCTTTTGGGGCTATCAATCTCCCCAATAATCAAGCACATATTGAAGAAAATAAAGTCGCTAAGCTTGAGAGGGAGCTTATTGGGCAAATCCTTTTAGAAAATGAGTATGACTTGCAACGTTGTAGTGATATATTAGGCATAAGCATAGAGCTTTTAAGGCATAAAATAGCGCGCTATGGCATTAAGGTTTTATAATCTGGCTTGTTCGCTTCGTTTGGTTCCATCGACAAAAACATATCCAAAAGAGAGTGAAAAGCCCACAAAGAGATTGCTCCCTTGCTCTTGTATGTATCGCCCTTGCAAGAGATAATACTTAATAAAAGGGGCAATGGAGAGATTTCTATAGAGTTTTGTATCTACGCGCATTTCCATTTCAAGCTGATAGAGTGGATTATATGTATCAGGGGCAGAGCTATGGAGATAATGACGCAAGTTTGTATAGTAGTAAAATTTTGAATCTTTATTGATTTTATACTCTATTTTTATGCCGCTCTCCCAGCCATAATTTTCTGATTCTGTGCTTCTTGCGAAGTCTTTTTCATTAAAGATATTGATATGAAAATCTTTGAGATAGATTCCATCAAAAAGCTTGATACCCGCATTTAAGCGCGTAATTTGACGCCTGTTTTCAAAGCCACTTTGATATGTTGCTTGAAGAAATGGACCTATTTCAAACCCACCGGCAAACGAGGGGATATACCAGATTCTGTGTGTATAGTCTGTGGAGATAAGGATTCTATCAAGTGTAGTGTTGGTAATGCGCTCATTGCCCCTAGCTAAGGTAGTGCGTCCATATTCTGCAAGGATTGAGTTAAACACCACATGACGTGGGGCATAGAAATCATATCCTAAGTCAAAGTAAGCCTGTGTGAGAAGTTGGGAATCACCGCTAATGCGGCTATCAGCAAAGCTTGCATATTTATCTTGCCCCTCTATGCTTGTGGAGCTAATGTTTGTAGCAATGCGCCTTAGCTCAATATGCCAACCGCGTTTATCGGGGTTTGTATCAATTTCTGCTCCATATAAGGTGAGGGTAAAACACATAAAAATATATAAAAAAAAGCGATTATGATTCATTGTTTTTAATCTCTTGTTTAATTTTTTCACACCATTCATTGAGTGTTTTTTCAAATCCTTTTGTCGTAGCTTCTACAAAATTTAGAGGTTGTGTAAGATAGTCTTGTTTGACCCAGCCGCCAAAATCATGCGGATAGAGATAGTTTGTAGCTTGGGGCATAATATGAGGAGGCACCTCAAGAATGCAGCCACTTTTAATTGTATCCAAAGCTTTGTTAATGGCATTGTATGCGGTATTACTTTTTGGAGAAGAGGCAAGGTAGATTACGCATTGGGAGAGGATTATGCGAGATTCGGGATAGCCGATTTTGCTTACTGCAAGCATGGTGCTTGTCGCAAGATTGAGTGCATTAGGATTGGCATTGCCAATATCTTCACTTGAGAGAATAACAAGACGTCTTGCAATAAACTCCGGATTTTCATTAGCAGCAATTAATCGCGCAAGGTAATATATGCTTGCATTTACATCGCTTCCGCGAATGGATTTAATAAGAGCGCTAATAAGGCTATAGTGGCTCTCCTCCTCGCTTGCCCCATCATGGAGCGCAAAAGGGCGCAATGAGTGCAACATATCAAGTGTGATATGCTTCTCCCCTGTGCTTAAAGCCGCATCAAGGAGGTTGAGTAATGCCCTTGCATCTCCGCCACTTGAGCTAATGAGATAATCTCTCACTTCTTGCGTGAGTGTAATATCCTCTCCAAAATGCTTTTGCATATATGCAAGAGCGCGTTTCAGCACAGAATCTAAGCTTTGAGGGGAGAGTGCTTTGAGTTCAAAGAGAAAGCTTCGTGAGCGTATGGCATTGGTGAGAGAAAAAAATGGATTATAAGTGCTCGCCCCAAAGATAATAGCACTATAAGATTCCATAATGGGCAGCAGCACTTCTTGCTGGGCGCGGTTGAGACGATGCACTTCATCAATAAACACAAGGGGTTGGAATAAGCTCTGCTCATAGCCTTTAATAAATGTTTTAAGCTCTTCGATTTTAAAATGCACGGCATTGTAGTATTGATAGGGCTTTTTAAGCTCTTGGGCTATGAGTTTAGCTAGAGTAGTTTTCCCCACACCCGGGGGTCCATAGAAAAAGCAATGTGCTAGAGCATTATTTTTAATCATCTTAAAAAGTGGAGTATGGGGAGTGAGGATATGCTCCTGTGCGATAAACTCTTCTAGGCTCTTAGGGCGGAGCAATTCAGCAAGGTTATACAAGATAGCACTCTACTTTTTTTTAAACAAAATAATTTCATATGAGCTTTCATGGGTTTTGAGGACATTGTTTTTACCCTTTTGTTTGGCGAGATCCTCGCGCAAATCCCCTGTCATTCTATCAAGCTCATCAAGCCGCTCTTTCAGACGGAGGATAATATCCACCCCAGCGAGATTCACACCCATATCGCGGGTAAGTTTTAAAATCGTTTTGATTTTATCTATATCGCGTTGAGAATATAGGCGCATTTTGCCATCAGTGCGCCCGGGCTGGATAAGCCCCTCTTTTTCATATTGCCTTAAGGTTTGGGGGTGGATTTCTAAAATCTTTGCCACCACGCTAATAAGATAAACAGGTTCATCATAGCTATACATCTTTAGCTCCTTTAAGAGAGTTGTTCTTTAAGCAAGGTTTGTAATTCTGGGCTTAATGTATCACTATGGGGTAAAATGATATTAGCCTTGAGGTATAAATCCCCTGTAATGCCGGTTTTGCGATTTTTGATTCCCTTAGCTTTGATGCGAAATTTTTGGTTGTTTTTGGTATTGGGTGGGATAGTGAGTGTTACATCACCATAAAGTGTGGGGAGTGTAACTTTACCGCCAAAAAGAGCGAGTTTAAGGGATATATCAAAATCTTTATACAAATCATCATCTTGGCGTGTGTATTCTGGTGAAGGGGCAATTTGGACTTTGAGGAGCAAGTCTCCACTGCGTCCGCTATGCGCGTTACCCTTGCCTTTAAGTCGGATGGTTTCACCATCTTTAATGCCAACAGGGATTTTAATATCAAAGCTCCCGCTTCTTCCGCTATAATGATAGCTCCCACCAAGTGCTGCGCTCTCAAATGGGATTTTGATATGCTCTTGTATATCTAAATTGGGCATATCAAATCCCCCAAAGCCAAAATCACTACCCCCTCCAAAACCTCCGCCAAAGGAGAATCTACTCCCATTGCCGGCATTAAATCCTCCTTGCCCAAAGAGCGAAGAGAGCAAGTCATCAAGATTTACATTGCTGCCTTGTGCGCGAGAAAAGTCGTGGAAATTCTGCCCGCCAAACATCGCATCACCAAATCTATCATATTGGGCTTTTTTATTTTCATCACTTAATACCTCATAAGCGGCATTGATTTCTTTAAATTTCTCTTCTGCACCCTTTTCTTTATTAATATCGGGGTGATATTTGCGTGCAAGCCTGCGATAGGCTTTTTTAATTTCATCACTTGAGGCATTTTCATTAATTTCAAGTGTATCATAAAGGCTTTTTGACATAATATAGCTCCTTTAATTTGTCTAAATGTAAGTTAAGTTTAAGCGTTATTGTATCATAAAAGTTTAGTAAAGTGTAATCAAGGTTTGTTTTTTGAGAGGGTTTTAGATGTGTTGCTTTAAATCTCTTTGATACAATATAAGAAATTGCATAATAAAGGATATGTGTGAGAGAGTCATATAGTCAATACCTAGCATTGAAAGCTTCAGCAGGAAGTGGCAAAACTTTTAATCTTGCTTTGAGATTCATATATTTGCTTTTTTGCGGGGCAAATCCTAATCAAATCCTTACCCTTACCTTTACAAAAAAGGCTTCAAATGAAATGCGCCAAAGGATTTACAAGAATCTCCAAGAGCTTAAAACTTGCCTTGAAGAAAGAAATTATGCCAATAATCATATTTATAAAGATTTGCTGGAAAAAGGCTTAGGGCATGAGTATTTGAGTGAAAATATACAGAGGGTGTATAGGGAATTTATGGAGAGTAATCCACGTATAGGGACTATTGATTCTTTCTTTCATGTGATTTTGAAAAAATTTTGTTGGTATGTGGGTGTTTCTGCGTATTTTGAAGTTGGCTCTTTAGATGAAGATGCGATCAATGAATGCTTTTTAAATGTATTTAGCCCAGATGAGCTAGATAGTTTTGTGAATTTTTGCTTTTATCACGGGGTAAAAATTGGTGATTTTTTAACATTTTTGCAAGAGCTTTATAGCTTGCCGGCTAATGATGTAAAGAGGGCATTGCAAACATTAAAAGAAGCACAAGATTCTAGCTTATCTGCCCAAAGTATTGAAGCCATAGAATTGGAAGTAAAATCCCTTATGGAGAGTATAGCTGAGCATGTCTCCGATAAGAGAGCAAAGGATCATTTTTTAAATAAAACTTGCAGGGAGATTCCAAAATCAAATTATTTATTGCGATGGAGTGAGCATAGAGACTTAAAAAAAGACGCTTCAAGTCTAAATGCGATAACGCATGTACGCGATAGAATCGTGGAGCTTATGAGCGCATATTTTGTTAAAAAAGAGCAAAATGTATTGGGGTTGGTTAGGGCATATCTTGAGCTTTATAGGCAGAGTATGCAAAAGCAACTTCGAGCGCAAAATTACCTAAGCCATAGTGATGTAGCCTTAAAAAGCTATGAGCTTTTGCAATTAAATGATGATATGATGGACTTTTTCTACTTCCGCCTTGATGATAAAATCACGCATATTTTGCTTGATGAATTCCAAGATACCAATCTCATACAATATCAAATTCTCCTGCCTCTCATTGAGGAGATACGTGCGGGAGTAGGGCGTATAGGTGAGCGGAGTCTTTTTATCGTAGGTGATAAAAAGCAAAGTATTTATATGTTTCGAGGGAGTTTCGCGGGGATATTTGAAGAAGCGACTAAAAACTTCCATGAAGAGAATCTCCCCTATAATTTCCGCTCAAGTGCTGAGGTAGTGAGCTTTAATAATCAAGTATTTCAAAAGTGTTATAAAGATTATGAACCCCAAAGCCCCAAAGCTACCGATGATAGCCCCATAAAGCAAGGCTATGTGCGCATACTGCCCCAAGCAGAAGATGAAGATGCCCTAAAAGAGCAGGTATATAATGAGCTCCAAGCATTGCTAGATAATGGAGCAGATGAAAATGACATTACTATTTTGGTTTTTACCAATGATGATGCCCTCTCACTCAAAGAGCATATCAATATGCGAAATGCGAAAATTCAAGTTATTACCGAGACTTCAGCCTCATTATTTGATAAGGCAGAAGTTAAAGCTATGCTATATGCATTTGAATACTTCAAACTCTCCCTTGTCAAAACAGAGCAGTGGGGGTTAAGAAATGCACTCAAATTGTATGAAAAAAGGATATGCAAGCTTTTAGGCTATGCGTATGAAGATTCAACTAAAGTGTATGAGGTGTTAAAAAGTATTGATACTTCTCTTTTGCCCGCAGAGATTGTTCTTGCGTTGATTGAGGGCTTTGGGCTTAGCCAAAATACCGCCTTGCGCTTTTTGGAATTAAGCTGTGAGTATGTAAGCATAGATTCATTGCTTGAAGCTGTATCAAAGATTACTTGCAATGCCCCCGCTCAAAGCAATAGAGGGGTAAAAATTATGACTATTCATAAGTCTAAGGGGCTAGAGTTTAAGCATGTGATTGTATGCGATAGAATGCGCAAGCCAAAAGCCGATAGCAATAAATTTATATGCTCCTATCAGGGCATTCATATTCAACATATATATTACAAACTTCAAGGGAGAGAGAGGTTTGATACAAACTACGCCAATGCCTTAGAATCTTACAAAGAACGCCTAAAGCAAGAAGCCTATAATGTGCTTTATGTAGCCTTTACACGTGCAGCATATGGCTTAAGCATAGCCCCTATGCAAAGTAGCAAGCATAAAAGTCAATTTGAGATTCTATCTTTAGAGGAGAGATATGATGAGTTGGGGCAGTTTGATAGGGTAGAAAAGCCAAAAGAGCAACATATCGGGCAGAAAAATGTGCTCCAAGATATGCAGTATTTTGGCAAACAAAGCGAGTTTTTAAAGCATGAGAGAGAATCTCACGCAGAGGTGCTAAGCATAGAGCAATGGCATAATATTAAATTCGGCGAGGCATTGCATAGTGTATTTGAGTTGTATTTAGGTTATAAAATGCCAGAAGAGGATATAGAGAGCGTTTTGTTTAATCGTTATGGCTTTGCGCTCTCTAAAGAGAGCATTGCCCAAGCGATGAAATATACCCTTAGCTGCATACAAAGCCCGTTTTTTATGGAAATAAGTGCGGGCAAGAGTGTTGCGTGCGAGGTAAGTTATATTACAGAGGATTGCCTTTATCGCATAGATACGCTTTTATATGATGAAAAAGAATATTGCGTGCTTGATTATAAAAGTGGCACAGGCAATTTTGAGACACAAAAAGAGCAAGTGATGAGCTATATGAAGTTTTTAGATTCTATGGATTCAAGGCGCGTGCGAGGGTTTATTGTCTATCCCCTTAAGGAAGATAAAGAGAGATTTTGCGAAGTGAGCTTATAGGCTTTAGCTTCTAAAAGAATGGCTTTTTTAAGTCTCTGGTGATTTTGTTAGAGATTCTTCGCCTGCTACGCAGGCTCAGAATGACAATAAGTCTAACCTGCAAGAAAAAACGACCCCACAATGGAAATTATTTTGTCGTCTCTAGAGGGGAGCAAAGCGACCCAAAGAATCTCTGTGCATATCACTAGAAACTCGAGCAGAGATTCTTCGCCTGTTTCATAGGCTTAGAATGAGAAGAGGGGTAGAGCCTCTTGTGATTCTATTTTTTCTTTTCCATAAGAGGGGAGGGCATTTGTGTGCTTGCGGGCTTGACTAGCCTTGTGCAAATCAGTATAATGCGCCTTTGCAATAAATAACACAATTCACTCATTAATCATTGCAATCCATAAATATTTACTTTTCCAAACAAAACACAAAATAAGGAGTTTATTTCTATATGATGGAGGCTAAAATCACGCACAATAGGCATTCTTATGTCAAAGATAAATTACAAGAGAGCTTAAATCGCTTTATTACCCATGAGTCTTTTGGTGGGATTTTGCTTGCCTTTTGTGTTATTGCAGCTATGGTTGTGGCGAATTCATCATACGCAAGCCTTTATTTTGAGTTTTTCCATAGTGAATTTGGAGCATTTTTTGGGGATTCTGTATTAAAGATCAGTTTGCAGGATTTTATTAATGATGTATTGATGTCCTTTTTCTTTCTACTTGTTGGGTTGGAGATGAAGCGTGAAATGCTCTATGGAGAGCTGGCAGGGTTTAAAAAGGTAAGTTTTTCTTTTCTCGCGGCATTTGGGGGTATTATCTGCCCGGTATTGATTTATTTGCACTTTAATGTAGATACGATCTATCAAAGTGGCTTTGGTGTGGCTATGAGCACGGATACTGCCTTTGCTTTGGGGCTTATTATGCTGCTTGGAGATAGAGTGCCTAAGATTCTTAAAATCTTTCTTGTAACACTTGCTGTGGCTGATGACTTGGGTGCGATTTCAGTGATTGCTATATTTTATTCTGATAATATTGATATGCAGTGGATTTATGCCTCTTTAGTCCTTATAGCCGTGCTTATTTATCTTAATTATCGTGATACGAAACATCTCTCTTTATATTTTTTAGTGGGTATTTTACTTTGGATTTGCGTGCATCATAGCGGTATACATGTAACGATCGCGGCAGTAATCCTTGCTATGGCAATCCCGGGAAGAACGCGTGTGAATAAGCGCTATTTTATCAATATGCTAAAAGAGTTTGATAAAATGAAAGTCGCCACCAATGGCTGGAATGATGTTATACACGCGCGAGAAGTAGAGAAAATGGGATTTTGGAGGGGGAGCTTAAAAAATATCAAAAACTTTATGTTTGGCACTGAAAATGTGGAAAAAAAGATAGATATGGCAAAGACTTCTCAACTTGTGCATATGCTTGATACTATAGGCACTTACTCACGTTATGCCCAAAACCCCCTTATCCGCCTTGAAATTGCGCTGCAGCCTTTATGTGCATATTTTTTCGTGCCGCTTTTTGCCTTTGCTAATGCGGGGGTATCGCTTGAGGGGGAGATTGATATTAGCCTTAATAGCGTGATGTTAGGCACGATTTTAGGCTTGGTGGTTGGCAAACCTATAGGCGTGCTTTTATTTTGCTTCTTGGGTGAGAAGCTTAATCTTGCTACACGTCCAAAAGATTTGAATTATGCGCATATTTTATCTGTGGGTATGATTTCTGGCATTGGCTTTACAATGTCTATGTTTGTGGCAAATCTTGCTTATAAAGATGATGTATTGAGTATTGATATGTCAAAGATTTCCATTCTTGTGGCAAGTTCTATTGCTGCTATATTAGGGCTTTTAGCGGTATATTTAAGCACAATAAAGCAAGAAGAGAGGGAAGATAGCATTAGCGAAGAAGATAAAACACATAAACTTGAAGATGAGATTCAAAAGTTAAAAGACACACAAAGTGTTATATAACATTCTATAAAGGAGCACATTGATGAGGGCTAGGGCAAATAAGATTTCAGAGATGTTGAGTAATTTTATTCGTGCAGAATCGTTTAGTGGGATTTTTTTGTTTTTTTGTGCTCTGGGTGCGATGATCGTTGCAAATTCTCCTTTATCACATTTGTATAAGGAATTTTGGGAGCAACCTTTGGGGCTAGAGTTTGCTGGGAGATTTTATGGCTTTAGCATACATGATTGGATTAATGATGTTTTGATGTCCATTTTTTTCCTTATGGTGGGCTTAGAAATCAAACGTGAGGTGCTTTTTGGAGATTTATCAGGCTTTCAAAAGGCAGCCTTTCCTGTAATTGGCGCACTCGGGGGTATGCTTGCTCCGGGCGTGATTTATTATGCACTTAATATGGGCACTCCCTCCTATCATGGCTTTGGCATACCAATGGCAACAGATATTGCCTTTGCTTTGGGTGTGATTTTATTACTCGGTAAGCGAGTACCTTTGGCTTTGAAAGTATTTCTTGTAACACTCGCTGTGGCTGATGACTTGGGTGCGATTGCTGTTATTGCGATATTTTATCCATCGCCTGAGGGTTTGCATTTTGCATATTTATTTGCAGCGGTGGGGATTATCGCATTACTTAGCTTTGTGAATTTTATTGGAGTGCGGCATTTAGGTGTATATATAGGTATAGGCATTATACTTTGGTTTTGCGTGCATCATAGCGGCATACACGCCACTATTGCTGCTGTGGCTTTGGCATTTTGTATCCCTGTGAAGCCAAAGATTGAAAGTAAGGAATTTATCCAAGTTGTATATCAAATGATAGAGATTTTTGCCAATAAAGATAAGGAGCGCAAAAGTATTTTGCTTGATTCTGAACAAATGAGTGCCATTGATTTGGCAGCAAGGGATTTAAAAAAGGTGCAAAATCCGCTTTTACGCTTAGAGCATGCACTTCAGCCCATTTGTGCGTTTTTTATTATGCCGCTTTTTGCCTTTGCTAATGCGGGCGTGGATATTAGAGGTGAAGTGAATTTTGATATTGATCATATTATGCTTGGGATTATACTTGGGCTTGTTGTGGGTAAGCCTATAGGTATTGTGGGCTTGACATTTTTATGTGAGAAGTGCAAAATTGCCGCCCGTCCTCAAGGTGTATCATGGAGTCATATATTTGGTGCGGGAATGCTTGCTGGCATTGGCTTTACGATGTCTATGTTTGTATCAAACCTTGCTTTTGATGCTCCTCATTCAGCAGATGTAGCAAAGATAGCTATTTTGCTTGCCTCAAGCATTGCGGGGATAGTGGGCTCATTATATTTGCTTGTGGATTACCGCATAAGGGCTAAGATAAAATCTTAACTATTCTAGGATAGAATCTAAGATAATTTCACTCACAAAGGATTAAAATGGAAAGTGGAAATGGATTTCAAGAGACCTTAATATCGTTACTCCCTATTGTATTTTTCATCGCTATTTTTTACATTCTGCTCATTCGCCCAGCTAATGTCAAACGTAAAAAACACCAAGAGATGATTAATGCCTTGCAAAAGGGGGATAAGATTATCACTACGGGGGGGCTTATTTGCGAGATTGTTAAGCCTGAGAAGACATTTTTTAGCGTGCGTTTGAATGATGATACCATTGTGCGCCTCTCTCGCGAGTTTATTGCCTATAAACTTGATGAAACACAAGAATCACAATAAATGGATTGTGCTAAATGGCAAAGCAGCAACCTCCTTTAAGAGAGAAAACGTTCAATTATAGGCTTTGGTCGCTTATTATCGCTGCATTGCTTGGTGTTATTTTTAGCTTGCCCTCTTTTACTCATATAGAGGGTCGTAAGATTTCATTAGGGCTTGATTTACAAGGTGGGCTTAATCTCCTTTTAGGAGTGAAAACCCAAGAAGCCATAAAGGCGAGATTTGCTTCCTTAGCTTCTCAAATTGACTTTGATAGTAGGAAAGAGAAAATACTTATTGATAATCTCAAAGCCACCGATGAGAGCGTGAGTTTTGAGCTTTTTGACCTTGATGAAAAGCCCAAGTTAGAGAAGATTCTCTCCCAAATAAATGGCTTGCAAATACAGCAAAATGAGGGTAAATATCTCATTACCTTTAGTGCAGAGTATCAAGAGGAAATTAAAGATAATGCCCTAAAACAAGCCATTGGGACGATACGTAATCGCCTTGATGAATTTGGCTTAAGAGAGCCAAGTGTAACCCAGCAGGGCAAAGAAAATATCCTTGTGCAATTACCGGGCATTAAAACCATACAAGAAGAACAGAGGGCAAGGGATTTAATCGCTAAACCCGCACATTTGCAAATGATGGCAGTAGATGAGGAGCGCAATATGCGCGTGGGCACAATGAGCGAACTTGAAGCACAAAAATATAATGATGTGATATTGCCCTTTGTTTCATCTCCTGCTGTGCAAAAAATGGAGCAAAAGCTCCTTAACCTTAAAGAGCAACTTAAGGCAAGTAGTCCTCAAAGCCCATCACATACACAACTTGAGAATGAAATTGCCTCACTTGAATCTGAAATTCATCTTAAAAGAGTGCAAGATAATCAAATTATTTTGCTTAAAGCCGTGCCTATACTTGATGGCTCAATGCTTACAGATGCACGTGCCGCATTTGACCAAAACAACCAGCCCATAGTGAGTTTTAGCTTAGATTCCAAAGGGGCGAAGATTTTTGGTGAGTTTTCAGGGGCTAATGTAGGCAAACGTATGGCGATTGTGCTTGATGGTAAGGTGTATTCTGCGCCTGTTATCCGTGAGAGAATCGGCGGTGGGAGTGGTCAAATTAGTGGGGGCTTTAGTGTGGAGGAGGCGAGCGATTTAGCTATTGCTTTAAAAAGCGGGGCATTGCCTGCTCCTATGGAAGTGCTTGAGAAACGAAGTGTTGGACCAAGTTTGGGAGAAGATTCTATTAGGGCATCATTGATTGCTCTTGTGAGCGGATTTGTGCTAGTTGTGCTCTTTATGATGATATATTATGCCCTTGCAGGAGTGATAGCGGTAGTGGCATTATTGGTAAATATTGTGCTTATTATTGCGGTTATGGCGTTTTTTGGTGCGAGTTTGACACTACCGGGTATGGCAGGTATCGTTCTTACCGTGGGTATGGCAGTAGATGCAAATATCATCATCAATGAACGAATCCGCGAGGCATTGCGCGGGGGCTTTGGCATAGCTAAATCCATAGAAATGGGGTATGCCAACGCTTCAAGGGCGATTTTTGATTCTAATCTTACTACACTCATTGCTGCCATTTTGCTCTATGCCTTTGGTACAGGAGCTATTAAGGGCTTTGCTATCACTATGGGGATAGGCATTAGCGCCTCTATTTTAACTGCTATTATAGGCACTCATGGGATTTATCAGGCACTCATGGGGAGAATCCTTAAAAGCGGTAATACTGCATTATGGTTTGGCATTAAAGCACAAGCCCATTTGAAGGCACAAGAAAGATAAGACGGAGAAGTATAAATAGAGAAGGATAAAAATGGAAATTTTCAAAAAAGTTAAAATATATGATTTTGTCAAATATAGCTCTTATGGATTGATTCTCTCAACACTTTTAATTATCGCTTCTTTTGTGCTTTTAGGATTCAAGGGCTTTAACTTAGGGATAGACTTTGCTGGAGGGACTATCGTGCAGCTACAATACACCCAAACCGCACCACTTGCTGATATTCGCACACTTTTATCACAAGATGAGCGTTTTAAAAATGCGCAAGTAAGCGAGTTTGGCTCTAAAGAAGAGGTGCTATTAAAAATCCCCTATACCCCTTTAGATGTCAATGACGACATTGCCCATGATATTCTCTCACTTCTTGCCTCAAGTGGGGATTTTGAGCTTCGTAGGGTAGATTCTGTAGGTCCAAAGGTGGGTGATGAGCTTAAGCAAAATGGCATTATCGCCCTCTCTTTAGCATTTATAGCGATGATGATTTATATTTCTTTCCGCTATGAGTGGCGATTTTCACTTGCTGGTGTATTAGCTCTTGTGCATGATGTGATTATTGTCTCGGGCGTAGTGATACTTGTGGGCATAGATTTTAACCTTGATGTACTTGCGGCGTTGCTTACCATTATTGGCTATTCTATTAATGATACGATTATCATATTTGACAGAATCAGGGAGCAAATGCTTATTAAGCGGCAAAAAGATATGAAATATGTGATTAATGAGGCGGTATCTTGCACACTTTCACGTACATTACTCACATCTTTAACGGTGTTTTTTGTGGTGCTGACACTCTATCTCTTTGGCGGGGAGATTATTATAGGTTTTTCACTTCCTATGCTTGTGGGCGTTATTATTGCGACTTGTAGTTCGATGTTTGTAGCGCCACGTTTGGCTTTGATGTTTGGCTTTAGCTTAGAAGAGTATTATCAAAAAGAAGCCAGCAAGCTTAAAAGGCAGGAAGAGAAAAAGCGATTGCGTGCGATGTATGAGAGGGGCACTGTATAAGGAGTAGTCATGGATTGGGGTAAGGTTTTTTTTGTATTCTTTAGTTTAATGAGTTTGACCTTTACTTTAGGGTTTTTATATGAAAGCAATATTGTTATACTTTTTATCGCTACGGCTATTAATTTTATCGCTACGACTTTACGCATAGGGGTTAAAAATAGCCTATCAGCAGAGCTTTTTGCAAGCTCGTTAGTGGCGGATTTGCATTTAATACCTGCTTTTATATTTTTGCAAGTTTTTGGTGATATTGAAATTACCACCGCGCTTGTTATCGGCGCAGTGGTGGCGAATTTATTTTCTGTGATTTTGCTTTGCGTGGGTGCTGCAAAGAGCAAGGAGAGCGATTATTAAGGCAAGATATGAAGTTTATCTATAAAGCGGCTTTAGGCATAATATATGTATTTGTATGTACTGCTTGTGCTACCTATAAACTTGAGGTAGAAAATGTTAGTCTGTATAATCAAGGTGTGCAGATAGTAGATTCTATAAAGCCAAAAAGCAAGGTACGCCTTGAAGTGGGGCAGGATATTTTAGGAGGGCTTAATAGCATACCTTTAGCACTTTTTGTATCTGCACTCAATTTTTCCAAAGAGGCAGTAATCTTTGATAGAGAGAATGTAACGCTTTGGCAGGAAGATAAAAAATTAAAGCCCCTCAGTGATGGGGAGCTAAAAAATAAAACCTTTGATTATGGCTATATTGTAGAATCTTATCATCTCTCTATCCCCCCGCTACCTTTGCCTCCCTCTCCAAATCCACCTGTGATTATGCCCTTTATTTATCGGGGCTATATGGGGGGATTTTATCTCTATGATGAGGTAATGCTCTCTGCTAGAGATAGATTGTATGCGCAAATTAAGCTTGATGCCCAACGTATTAGACGTGCAGCAGTGCTCTCTAATACTTTAGCTAAAAATACTTTGCAAAATGAGCCAAGAGGGGGCTTTGTAATCTATGCGCCACAAGCCTTGCGTGATGGGCGTTTGAGCTTGCATGTAATGGTAGGTGATGAGGAGCATATTTTCACCTTGTGGCTTAGGAAATAAGGAGAGGGTATGAGGGTTGTGCATATATTATGCCTTGTGTTATATATGTTGGTGGGAGTTGCTTGTAGTGATACACCAGAAGATGAGCCTATTGAGGATATAGAGCAAACACTCTTTATATTGCAAGGAGATGAGAGCCTTGATACCCTTATGGAGAAAGTCCTCTCATATTACACTTCCATAGAGTATCTTAGCCCCACTATACCCAGCACGAATGATTTCCCCCAGATAGAAGAAAAGCAAGCCCAGATAAATACGCTCCTTTGGGAAGCCTATAAGCAGAATCGGCAATTTAGTATCGCTAGCTCCACGCTTGAAGTGGCATTAGGCTTAGAGCAAGAGTGGTATATATTATGTGCTTCGCTTAAACCTTATATGCTAATCCCTCCTAATGAGCGACTTCAGGTAGAAATAACCCTAAACCTCGCCCTTTTATTGCTTAATAATAATCAAGGCGATAGCAGTGCGCTAGATTCACTCCTTGAGAAGCAGTATCAAAATGCCCAAGAGAGTGGGAATTTAAATACGATTATAGAATTTCAGATTCAAGTCCGTCTTTTGGCGCTTTTTGCCCTCTATCATCTAGATTCTATTAATCAAAATATGGAGCATTTAGCAAGCCATAAGGTGCGTATGAGCCTAGAGGCGGATTTGGAGCATTATAGAGACTTCTTGCCCTATAGCCATTATGTGCTCTATAGTCGGGCATTTAAGCTCCTTAAAGATGAGATTTTAAAGCACCAAGCCCCTATGGATAGGATATTTCTTAAGCTTTTGGAATATCCTAAGTCTATTAATGTCTCTTTATTGGAGGGCGAGGATTTATATTTGCATATTGGGCGATTAAAAAGGGCTTATGCCTTATTTAAAATGCATGATTTGAGTTCTCCTGCGGCTAGAGAAATTATACAAATTGCACGCAATCCTTTAAAAAATGTCTATGATAATGCGATAAATGCCCACTATCTCTATGGTCTTGATTATTTGAGTTTGTCATTTTTAGGCGATGATACTTACACGAATTTGCCCCTAGCACTAAAATATTTACAACAAGATTTTAAAAGCTTTCAAATTTCTCAGCATTATTTTGACCCGAATCTCTTTCAAAACTATATCGCCTCTCTTTTTAGTGGGGCTTATATCCTCTCTGAACGTTATGAGAATCAAGTGTATTTTGATGAGATATTGCGTATCCTTAAAGCCGAGATAGAGCAATATAGTGATGTGATTAGTGATGATGATATGGAGCTTTATGAAGATGCGCTTTTTATTTTAGAGAAGACAGATAGGAGCAAGTTTTTAGCCATTATGCTTGTGGAGAGTACACCCGAAGATGAGGCAGGTTATGTTAAAGTCCCTCTAAGCCTCTCCCCGCAGGAAATTGCTCAAATTAAGCATATTATCTCAAAGGAGCAAAGTGCCCTCCAAGAAGATAGAATCCCTTGCCTCTCACCCCTTGAGGTGAGTTTTATGCTCTCTCTCATTTATCAAGCATATCGTGCGCAAGGTTTTGAGAGTGT
Organism: Helicobacter marmotae; assembly: GCF_003364255.1. Classification (GTDB taxonomy): domain Bacteria; phylum Campylobacterota; class Campylobacteria; order Campylobacterales; family Helicobacteraceae; genus Helicobacter_C; species Helicobacter_C marmotae. The sequence goes on along the minus strand of NZ_NXLR01000016.1, from coordinate 11,892 downwards.
GCCTCCAGAGATGTTTAGAATCCGCCTAGCTGAGGTCTTTGGCATAGCACGTTTTTATCAAAACCCCTTAAAGCAGCATTTGATTGATTTTGATTCTTTTATGCTTTTAGGCGTGGTCGATAAGCCATGCTATGTCGATGCTATGCTTGCAGATGAGGCTTTAGAAATGCTCAAAAGAAAAGAAGAAGTCTGCGGGAATAATTTGTATTTTGAGAAAGAAAATGCCTTTGTGATTGATAATCTCCTCCCCTCGCAAATCTTAGAGCAATCAAGCGATGGGAGGGTGTATTACCGCTTGAGGCTTGCAGATATGTATCTTAATACCTTTTTGTTTCGTAATGACGAAGATGCACTTCAAGCGTTTTTGGACTCAGAAGATAAGGGAGAGATTTTGGGCACTTTGCTGGCATTTTTCCCCGATATAAAGGAGTATTTGCATAATCGCCTCTCTCCCCAAGATGTGCAAAAGTTTATGCAAGGTGCCAAGCCTAAGGCTTGCCCTTAAAGGACTTTAGGCTTGTAGCAAGCTCTGCTATTGTGAGCGGAATTCTTTGCGTTTTTTGGCTTCTTCAAAACGTTTCTTTTCAATTTCTGTGGTGGGATTAAGCGGAGGGATTTGGACTTTCTTGCCTTTATCGATAGCCACCATTGTGAAGTAAGAGCTCACACAATGTGTAACAAAGCGGTTTTTAATATCTTCGCTAATTACCTTAATACCTACTTCACAACTGCTGCTGCCTACATAATTCACAGAAGCTAAGAAAATGATAAGCGAGCCTATGGGGATAGGATTTTTAAACACCATACCATCAACGCCAATAGTGACCACCCCACAACCACAATAGCGCGTAGCACAGGCATAAGCGACTTGATCAAGGAGCTTCATTAGCTCTCCCCCATGCACGACACCGCTAAAGTTCGCCATACTTGGCGAGGCGAGCACGCTCATTGTGAGACATTTAGGGTCAAATATATCTTCCATACAGAACTCCTCCTAAAAAGAAAAATTTATTTTAAACTTTGATTATGCAATGCAAAGTTATTACTTATATAAATAGATAAAGAACTTTAGCTACATTCTCTTATAATGTCTCTAAAAGTAACTCTTAGGCTTTGTCTTAAGCAAAGAATTTTTAAAAGACAATGAATAAAAGAAAATAATTTAAATTTTTTTCTCATCGCCGATATGTATTTCAACCAAAGGCAAGGACGCCCAAGGATAAACACAAAAGGAGTTACTATGGCTTTTCAAGTTAATACTAATATCAATGCGCTTAATGCGCACGCTCAATCAACCTTTACTCAATATAATCTCAAAAATTCAATGGAGAAATTGAGTTCAGGTCTTAGAATCAACAAGGCAGCAGATGACGCCTCAGGTATGACAATCGCTGATAGTTTGCGCTCTCAAGCAAGTGCGTTAGGACAAGCTATTCGTAATACAAATGATGGTATGGGCATTATCCAAATCGCGGATAAAGCTATGGATGAGCAAATTAGAATTCTTGATACTATCAAAACTAAGGCTGTGCAAGCCGCTCAAGATGGGCAAAGCACTCAATCTCGCTCAATGATTCAAATGGACATTAAACGTTTGATTGAAGGTTTGGACAATATCGGTAATACCACTACTTATAATGGTATGGCATTACTCTCTGGTGCGTTTTCTAATAAAGAATTCCAAGTAGGTGCGTATTCTAACCAATCTATCAAAGCCTCAATTGGTGCGACTACTTCTGATAAAATTGGGCAAGTGCGTATCGAAACAGGAGCCCTTGTAACTGCAAGCGGAGATGTAACTGTAACCTTTAAAAATGTAGATGGTGTAAATGATGTTACTCTAGAATCTGTGAAAATCTCTTCATCTGCGGGCACAGGGCTAGGAGTGTTGGCTGAAGTGATTAATAAAAACTCTGATAAAACAGGTATCCGTGCTCAAGCAAATGCTATCACTACTTCAGATAAGTCCATTGCAAGCGGAAGTATCGCAGGGCTTATGATTAATGGTATCTCCATCGGTGATATTATTGGCATTAAGAAAAACGATAGCGATGGTCGTTTGGTGCAAGCATTTAATGCTGCGACTATGCACACAGGTGTAGAAGCTTACACCGATAATCTTGGGCGCTTAAATTTACGAAGCACAGATGGACGCGGTATAGACCTTAAAGCTACAGGAGCAGTATCTGGGCAAGGAGAATTGGCTATTGAGAAACTTAATGGCGGGCAAGAACTCACAACTGGCTCTACAAACTATGGACGTCTCTCACTTGTAAGGACAGACGCAAGAGACATCGTGGTAAGTGGGACTAATATCTCGAGCACAGGCTATAATGATGAGGGCAGAGTAGCTCAAACAACTGCAAACCTAAGAGATGTAACAGGTGTGTTTAACGCAGATGTCAAATCTGCTTCAGGGGCGAACTACAATGCAGTAATTGCTAGTGGTGGTGCAGACTTAGGTGCTGGTGTAACAAGCCTTAGAGGAGCTATGGTAACTATGGACATCGCAGAATCTGCACAAAAAATGCTTGATAAAATTAGAGCTGACCTTGGTTCTGTGCAAGGGCAAATGGTGAGCACAGTAAATAACATCACTATTACTCAAGTGAATGTAAAAGCCGCTGAATCTGGTATCCGTGAAGTGGATTTTGCCGCTGAGAGTTCAGAATTTAGTAAGCTTAATATCCTTGCTCAATCTGGTAGCTACGCTCTCTCTCAAGCAAATGCTATCCAACAAAATATCTTAAGATTGCTTAACTAATAAGCTATGCTCCCTCTCCCTCCAAGACTGGAGGGAGATTCCCTCTCTCTTAATATATCTTTATTATTTTTCTATCATTCTTATATCAGTCTCCAAAGTAGAACTAGCTGAAATATCTTGGTGATATTTGCTTGCATTATTGCCATATTGAGCTAAAACTTATGTGTGAGTAATTTATAGGCATACTTGCATAAATTCCCATCCGCATCGATCACTTACGCTCCTTTAATACGACAAACTTAGCTACCCGTAAGGGAAGTTAGCTTGTCGTCACGAGGGAAGGTGTGAGTGGAGGCGAAGAATTGCTCTTATCTACTAAAGACTCTTTAGGGGAATCACCAGAAATTCTCCAAGTTTGTCATTCTGAGGGAGCACGAAGTGCGACCGAAGAATCTCTTTCAAACCTACTAGAAAGCCCACAGAGATTCTTCGGGGCTGAAGCCCCTCAGAATGACAACAAGTCCAACCCACAAGATAAAACTACCTTACAGGGGAAATTACTTTGTCATTCTGAGCGAAGCGAAGAATCTCTAAAGGAATCACTAGTCGCTAAGAGAGATTCTTCGCTTGATTCTCAAGCTCAGAATGACAAACTAACAACATTTACTAGAAATCCAAAAAGCAATGATTCACAGAAAGCCAAAAGCAATTATTCACCCCTTATCAGAGTTTCTAGTGATTCCAAAAGAGTTTCTTTGCTTTAGGGACGATTTATGCCAGAGATGGCACAGATTCTAAAACCACGCAAAGTAAAAAAGAGGCAACAAGAGAGATGATACATAGAGACTTTGAGATTTGCTTGCAAGAAGATACCCATAAGAAGTATAAGGGCTATAGGATTACTTTTGCTTCAAGTCAAGAGAGCAATTCAATGGAACTAATTTAAGGAGACTTGGGCTATAAAATACAAAAATAAGCTTGATTATGGGCGATAGAGATAGATATACATAGCCTTTATCTCCTCATCAGTGAGATAATACATAGGCATAACACCCTTTTGTCTATGAAGAGCTTGTGAGAAAGTGCTAAAGTCGATATTATTGATACGTGGGGCGACAAGGGACTTCTCTATGCCCTTATGTTTATACTTTGCGATTATGCCTCCCTGCCCTTTATCGCCATGGCATTTATTGCACGCTATGCCCCTTGGATTTTCATAGAGGTTTTTACCATATTCATTTTCCTCCATTGCTTGCTTTTGCTCTCCCATAAGAGAGGCTATTACTATGGTAAGCAGCATGAGTTTTTTCTTCATAAATCCTCTTTAACTTTAATATCTTATATTATAATACCAAAAGCACAATCACAAAGGTTTCAAAATGACATTGCTTGATGGTAAATCACTTAGTGCGGAGATTGAAAATAGCTTAGCTAAAGACATCAGCACACTTTCCCATAATGGCATCACTCCCGGTTTGGCGGTGATTTTAGTAGGGAATAATCCAGCGAGTTGTGCGTATGTGCAGATGAAAGCTAAGGCTTGCAAACGCGTGGGGATTTACTCCTTGACCCATGAAATGCCCTCCACCATTACAGAAGAGGAGCTTCTCTCTGTGATTAGAAACCTTAATGATAATCCCAATATCGATGGTATATTAGTCCAGCTCCCCCTGCCTCCGCATATTCAAACTGCTAAAGTGCTTGAGTGCATTGACCCTAAAAAAGATGTCGATGGATTTCACCCCTTTAATCTTGGGCGTCTTGTGGCTAATGTAGAGACCTTTGCGCCTGCTACTCCTCTAGGAGTGATGAGACTTCTTAGCCATTATGAGATTAATCCTAGTGGTAAAGATGTGGTAATGGTGGGTATGAGTAATATCGTAGGTAAGCCCCTAAGTGCTTTAATGCTAAATGCGGGGGCGAGTGTGAGCTGCTGCCATATTCTTACCCGCGATGTGGGGGCTTACACAAGAGGGGCGGATATTGTATGCGTAGGCGTAGGCAAGCCCGGCTTGATTAAAGCAGATATGATTAAAACAGGTGCGGTTGTTGTGGATATTGGTATCAATCGCTTAGAATCAGGAGGCATAGTCGGTGATGTGGATTTTGAGCCTGTTGCAAAAAAGGCTAGCTTTATTACTCCCGTGCCCGGAGGTGTAGGACCAATGACGATTGCTGCATTATTGCAAAACACCTGTAAAGCCGCACTTTATCGATTAGAGAAGAAGGAAGCAAGATGAAAAGATTTTTTAATGCCCTGTGGGCTTTCACTTCAAGCTGGAGTGGCACGATTATTATAGTCCTTGTGTTGATATTTTTTATTATGCAGGCGTTTGTTATCCCTACTCGTTCTATGGTGGGCACGCTTTTGGAGGGAGACTTTTTGTTTGTTAAGAAGTTTAGCTATGGCATACCCACGCCTCGTATCCCATGGCTTGAAGTGAATGTGTTGCCAGATTTTAGGGGTAATGGGCATTTACTAGAGGGGAGTCGCCCACAAAGAGGCGATGTAGTGGTGTTTATCCCTCCACATTTAGAGAAGACTTATTATGTGAAGCGCACCTTTGCCGTGGGCGGTGATGAAGTGATTTTTGATAAAGATGGCTTGTATTTGCACCCATTTGAGGGCGATGAATATGTAAAAAGCCATTATTCTTCACATATTATCGTGCAAAGACTAGGCAAGCTTTTCGTCAAAGACCCTTATATGGCAGAGCATCCGGGCATTTCCTATCAAAGTGTATTTTATAAAACCCCATATAGCAGAGAATATTACTTCGCAGATAAAGAGGGCAAACTCTATCAAAAGGTATGCGTTGAGGGAAAGGGCGATACCAATAGCGGAGATAGGGGTATAGAGTGTGATTTATGGAGTAGGGTATATAGCTCTGAGGGTATAGAATCTTTTATTGAGGATAAAAACCTTGCCTATACAGATATGAAAAATGGCGTGATAATGAGTGCGATGACAAAGCTTGAGGGTGATATATTTTATAAAAAAATTGCAGATGATGAGTTTTTTATGATAGGTGATAATCGCAATAATAGCCTTGATTCACGATTTTGGGGGAGTGTGCCCTATAGTAATATCATCGGTCAGCCGTGGTTTATATACTTCAGTATCAATCAAGCAAATAGCCAAGAAGCCCTCGCTGATGAGGATAAGACTAAGCGCTATACGATCCGCTGGGATAGAATGTTTAAGAGTGTAGATATGCTTGAAGAGGCACTAATGGAAGCAATGCCAAAAAGCAAGTAGGGCAAATACATAAGGTGAGTGATGAAAGATATAACATATTTTATTGGCACAGATCACGCAGGACTCTCTCTCAAAGCATTTGTGATCACATTTTTGGAGCAAAGGGGCTTTAGAGTTGTGGATTTAGCGCCTAAAGATACGCAGAGAGTAGATTACCCTGATTATGCTAAAAAGGTATGTCAAGCGATACAAAATGAGCAGGATAGGGGGATTTTGATTTGTGGAAGTGGAATTGGAATGAGCATTGCTGCAAATCGTTTTAAACATATTCGTGCTGCATGTTGCACTGATTCATATATGGCGAAAATGGCACGCGCACATAATAATGCCAATGTGCTTTGTTTGGGTGAGCGTATCAGCGGAGTGGGCGAAGTGGAATCTATCCTTGAAGCGTTTGTAGATTATGATTTTGAAGGCGGCAGACATCTTTTGCGTGTGCAAAAGCTAGAAACTATGCAAGATTAAAAAGGAGTAGGCAATGGGAGGAACATTTATCGCACAATGGTTTTTCTTAACGGGCTTTATTTTATTTGTGCTTTATATGCTTGTGCGGACATTTTTTTATCGCTCAGTAGCCCAAAAAGAAGAACGTAATTCTGCTGCGATGAAGCTTACCCTTAATGAAGCGGAGATTTTAATTCGCAAACATCAACTTCAGCTGCAAAGGGCATTAGGTAATATTGACATACTCACCCAAGAGATGAATGCGCTTAAAAATGAAGTTAAAGTCTTAAAATCGCGCAATTCTCAATATAGAATCGAAACTGACAAATATAAAGCTCGCATTAAAGACTTAGAGCAAAAAATCGAGGCATTACTCTAGGAAATCTAGCATTGAGGAAATAGGAGAAAAAATGGATAAACAAAAGATAGCAGATTCTATACGAGCCATATATGACTACCCAAAGCCCGGTATTATCTTCCGTGATATAACAACCCTCATAGGCGATGGAGAGATATTCCATGAAGTCATTGAATTATTGAGGCAACGTTATCAAAATGAGCATATAGATTTTGTAGCCAGCATTGAGGCTAGAGGTTTTATCTTTGGTGCAGCCCTTAGCTATGCCTTGGGGGTGGGCTTTATCCCCATACGTAAAAAGGGCAAACTGCCTTATACTACCATGAGCGGAAAATATAGCCTTGAATATGGCTTTGATGAAGTGGAGATTCATATCGATGCACTCAGAGGCAAGGCAGAGGCAAGAGTGGTGCTTGTTGATGATTTGATAGCTACAGGCGGCACAGCAGAGGCGAGTATCAAGCTTTTAGAATCTATGGGCGCACAATGTATAGAAGCGGCATTTTTAATTAACCTCAAAGGCTTAGGAGGGGAGCAAAAGCTTGCCCCCACAAGCGTCTTTAGCATTGTAGATTATGAGGAAAAATAATGAATCTTTGGCAGAAAATCACATTTGCCCTTAAAAATAATCCTAAAGGTATTTTTATATGGAGTTTGGTGCTTGTATTATGTATAGGGCTTTTTATTCTTTATAGAAATTCGGGCTTTTCATTAGAAGCATTTATTACGCATTTATGGGAGCAATATGTAGAAGATTGGGGTTATGTCATTTTGTTTTTTTGGGGGATTTTAGAGGGAGAATTAGGGCTGATTTTTGCCGGACTTGCTGTGCATGATGAGAAAATGAATTTACTTTTAGCGATTTTTGTCGCTGGTTTGGGCGGATTTGTTGGGGATCAGATTTATTTCTACATAGGGCGTTTAAACCGCAGGAGAATCCAAGAGGAATTCACTTCTCAAAAACGCAAGTTTGCCCTTGCACACTTACTTTTGAAAAAATACGGCTGGCCCATTATTTTTATCCAACGTTATATGTATGGTATGCGTACTATTATCCCTATGAGTATAGGCACGACGCGCTATAGCAGCCCCAAATTTGCATTTATCAACTTCCTAAGTGCGCAAGTGTGGGCGGGGATTACTATTCTTTTGACTTGGTATTTTGGGGAAGAGATTTTTGTCGTGCTTGATTGGTTTAAAGACCATCCTTATTTGCTTATCCCTCTTGCTATTTGTATTGCTGGAGGGGTGTGGTGGTATTTTCATTCTCAAACCAAAAAGGTTGATAAAAAAATAGCAAAAATGGAGCGCGACTTTAAGGATAAGGGTAAAGAGAAAGTTCATTTTAAGGAGTAGATATGAAAATAAGTATTGCAAAAACACAAAACAAAGCACTCAAAGCAAGTGCGAATATAGTGCTTCTGCCAAAGAGTGCCTTTAGCAAATCCGCATATGCAAAGGTATGCAAGCCTTTTGGCTTTGAGGGGGAGGGGAGGTTTTTTATCCAGCAGACGCACACCCTCCTTGTATGTTTAGAGGCTTTTGAGGTAGATTGCATAAGAGAAGCGGGGGCAAATGCGATTAGGTATTTTAAGGCATTGCCTTATGAGAATGTATATATTCACTTGCAGGGTAAAATGGATAATGAGAGGGTTTATGCGTTCTTTTTAGGAGCATTATGTGGGCATTATGAGCATATAAGCTATAAAACTAAGAAGCCCTCTTTGCGTCTTAAGGAGCTTATATTGCTTGATAGTAAGGGTGAGCTAAAAGATGGAGAATTACTATTGCAAAAGGCGCAGATTCTCTCTTGCAATATCAATGACGTGCGCGAGCTTATTAATACTATCCCTCAAGTTGCTACGCCTAAATATCTTGCTAAATATGCGAAGCAAATAAGCAAAGATATAGCTCATATAGAGTGCAAAATACTTGATGAGGGCGATTTAGAGAGAGAAAAAATGGGTGCATTTTTAGCTGTAAATGCCGCTTCGACTAACCCCCCTCGTCTGATACATTTAAGCTATAAACCTAAAAATGCCAAAAAGCGCATTGTGCTTGTGGGCAAGGGTTTGACTTATGATTGCGGTGGTTTGTCACTTAAGCCTGCAGATTATATGGTAACGATGAAAGCAGATAAAAGCGGGGGTTGTGCGGTTATGGGCATTATTAAAGCTATAGCACAGCTTGGGGCAAATATAGAAGTACATGCGATTGTAGGCGCAGCTGAAAATATGATAGGAGGCAATGCCTATAAGCCCGATGATGTGCTTTATAGCAGAGAGGGTAAAACTATAGAAGTGCGTAACACAGACGCAGAGGGGCGCTTGGTGCTGGCGGATTGCTTAAGCTATGCACAGGATTTAAACCCTGATATTTTGATTGACTTTGCAACTTTGACAGGGGCTTGTGTGGTAGCACTTGGTGAATACACAAGCGGCATTATGGGGCATAATGCAAGGCTTAAGGAGCAATTTGGCAAAGCCGCAGAAAAAAGCGGAGAACTTATGGCAGAGCTCCCCTTTAATCGCCATATCAAAAAACTTATAGAATCTAAAATTGCTGATGTATGCAATGTCTCTACTTCGCGTTATGGTGGAGCCATTAGCGCGGGGCTCTTTTTGAGTGAATTTATCCGTGAAGAATATAAGCAAAAATGGCTACATATTGACATCGCTGGTCCTGCATATGTAGAAAAAGAGTGGGATATTAACCCAAGCGGGGCAAGCGGAGCAGGTGTGAGAGCGGGAGTAGAGTTTATCCTCTCTCAAGCGAAGGCATAATATGGGTTTATCAATAGGTATTGTGGGCTTGCCAAATGTCGGCAAATCCACGACTTTTAATGCCTTAACAAAAGCGCAAAATGCAGAAGCGGCAAACTATCCCTTTTGTACCATTGAGCCCAATAAGGCTGTTGTGGCTGTGCCCGATGTAAGACTAAATGAGTTAGCTAAAATTGTAAATCCCCAAAAGATTCAGCATTCTGTGATAGAGTTTGTAGATATTGCTGGGCTTGTACGCGGGGCAAGCAAGGGCGAGGGCTTAGGGAATCAATTTCTTGCTAATATTAAAGAATCTGATCTTATTTTGCATATTGTGCGATGTTTTGAAGATAGTAATATCACGCATGTAGAGGGGCGGGTCGATCCGCTTTTAGATATTGAGATTATCGAGCTTGAGCTGCTTTTTGCGGATATTGCAAGCCTCAATAAACGTGTTGAAAAACTTCAAAAAGAAAGTAAAGCAAAAAAGGGTGAAAATCCCAACCTTAGCATAGCTTTAGAGCTTCTAGCACATTTAGAATCTTCCAAACCTGCTAGAAGCTTCCCCAAACGTGAGAGCGAAGCCTTTATTTCACTCAATAAGGAGCTAAGATTCTTAACCAATAAAGAAGTGATTTATGGTGCAAATGTAGATGAAGAGGGATTGGCACAAGATAGCATTTTTGTGCAGCAGGTGCGTGAATATGCGGCTAAACATGGCGGGATAGCCATTAAACTTTGTGCCAAAATTGAAGAAGAAATGGTAGGTATGGAGGATAATGAGAGAGCAGAATTTTTAGAATCTTTAGGGGCAAAGGAGAGTGGGCTAGAGCAAATCATCAAAGAGGGCTTTGCGCGATTGGGGCTTATTAGCTACTTTACTGCTGGAGTGAAAGAAGTGCGTGCATGGACTATAAGAGAGGGTGATAGTGCCCCAAAGGCTGCAGGCGTGATACATAAAGACTTTGAAAAGGGCTTTATCCGCGCAGAGTGCATTAGCTATGCAGATTTTATTAAATACGGCGGTGAAGCGAAAGCAAAGGAAGCGGGGGCTATGCGTGTTGAGGGGAAGGATTATATCGTGCAAGATGGCGATGTAATGCACTTTAGATTCAATGTATAAAATGCTTGGGGGGCAGGTATGCTGAGGATTTTACTTTTAACTTTAGGTGTGCTCTGCTATGCCCAGAATCTTAGTGAATCCTTTATGCGCCAAGCCTTTAGCCAAACAAGCAAGGCAACTTTAGGCGGGAATTTGCAGTGTTTTACACAAGCGCAATATCGGTATGCAAAGCTCCCTGCTGATTTGCTTAAAATAAAAAGTGAGGTCAATGCTGAAGCTAAGGCACTTACTTTGATTGTAGATTCCATTCGTAAGTCCCGCTCTATGAGCCTTAAAAACCTCCAAGATACCCCTAATCTCAAAGAGATAGCAAGTCTTGTGAATGTATCTGCTTTAGCAAAGTTATATTTGTTGCAGCTATCAAGTGAGGCAAAAGATGACTGCCCCTCTTGCAAACGTATCGCACAAGAAGAAATAGGCTTTATGCAAGAGGGTTTAGAGCATAAGGCAGGGCAGTTTATATGGCATACGCCTATAGAAAATCAGTCTTTAGAGCCTTTGCTTAGCCTTGAAGTGCATGCCATCCTTGGGGAGAAATTGCTTTGCCAAGCGCTAAAGAGTAGGGATAGTCTCTCTTTAGTTGGTGCGTATGCGCATTTTGCTATGGCTGGTTTAAACACGCGTGCCCTTAATGCCCTGCTTCTCTCCGCACATAGTGGGAGTGCCGATGCGGCGACGTTGATTGTATTTTTATTAGATAAGGGATTTTATCTCCAGCAAAATAAGATTGCAGCTACATTGCTAGAGAATACGATCGCACAAGGTAACTATCTCCAAGCCCTCCAAAGTAATCCTATGATTTTGAAAAATTTTGTTGTCAATGAGGGTAGCTCAATTGCTGATATTTTTGAGGATTTTATACTTTGGGAGCAGGCGGCTTTATCAAGTGATGTTCCTTGGCAAGAGAGCAATATATATAAAGCTGCCGCCTTGAGCAAGGAGAGTATATATCTTGCAAGCCCACCAAAGCAAAAGGCGATATATAAAGATCTGATTTCCTTTAAAGGGCAGCTTAAAAATGTTAAATCTTATCCATTTTGTCAAACCCGGAGGTAAGCCATGCCATTAACGTTTAAACCTTTTAGCGGGGGGGGGGGGATAGTAGCACCTCAAAGCTAGAATCTCCCCTTACTCATAACAATTCTACAAAACATTCCAATACTCAAAAACACTCCCAAACCCCCACTTCTATAAATCAAAGTCAAAGCAATACGAGTGAAGTCAAAAGTGAATCTCTCACTT
>NZ_NXLR01000015.1 GCF_003364255.1 Helicobacter marmotae | reverse complement strand
TTGATATATGGGAAAAAGCAGGGATTGTGCATTATTTAGGGCAGGTTGAAGATGTGCGAGAGTTTATCGCCTCTGCTTGCTGTGTGGTGCTCCCTAGCTACAGGGAGGGCGCACCGCGTGTGCTACTAGAGGCTATGGCTATGGGCAAGCCTATCATTACTACTAATGCCATAGGCTGCAAAGATTTAGTGCTTGAGGGCATAAATGGCTTTAGCTGCAAAGTCAAAGATACACATTCGCTTGCCAAAGCTATGCGCTCCATGCTGGAGCTAAAGGAGCAAGAATATACCAAAATGTGCCTTGAAGCAAGAGCATTTGCCAAAACCCATCATAATGTAGCACATATTATTGAAATCTATAGGCATGCAAGTCTGCTCATCTAAGCTACTTATCCTTAATCACTTATCCAAACGAGAGAGTAGCCAAAGGGCGATTTCATCGCTTAAAAATAATTCATTTGCACATAAAAATAACTTCCCTCCCTCTGTGCGGATATGGCACTTCCCTCCATGTATCAAGGGCATGAGGAGTTTATTATATGTGGGTTTTCCTTGCAGGTAGCAAAGTTTGTCATGTTGAGCATTTGTAAAATGCGAAACATCTCTGCCCAAATCACTAGTCGCACTTTTTGGTAATTCTAAGAGAGATTCTTCGGCTAAAGCCTCAGAATGACAAAATAATTTCCCTTGCGGGTAGCTAAGTTTGTCATGTCTAGCGGGAGTGGAAACGACCGAAGAATTCACGTGGGCGAGTAGTGGCTCGGGTAGAGATTCTTCGGTTGCACTTCGTGCTCCCTCGTGATGCCAAAGTGGCTGATTTTCTAGTGATTCTTTTGAAAAGTCTTTAGTAGATAAAAGAGATTCTTCAGCCTTACTTCCAAGACTAAAGAGCTGACAAACTTGGCTAGTGCTTAAGATTTGGGGTATAAATTCTTTGCTCTCTTGCAATGGCTTAGAATCACAAACCAATTTCCCTTGTGAAATAGCCTTATCCTCATTATGAGATTTAGTTTGAGAAGTAAGGCAAATATTGCTTTTAGTATCGAAATACTTTATATCCACGCCGCTCTTACACCGAAGCCCTAGCATAATTGCCTCTGTGCGTAAAGCCTCGCTGTCTAAATGCTCCACTTGCCGCTTTAAGGGCTCTGCAATATATTGCTTTAAATGCGGAGTGGCTTTTAAACGCCTATTCCCTACTCTCCCCACTGCCCCAGCGCCAAAGCCCAAATACTCCTCCCCCTGCCAATAGCCTAGATTATGTCGGCATTGATAGGATTGTTTTGCATAATTTGAGACTTCATATTGGCTAAATCCTTGAGCCACTAAGCACTCCCTTGCATAAAAGCTTAGCTCCTCATCTGAATCTACGCTATAGCCTTTTTGCGCAAAAAGAGAGCCACTATCGATACTTAGGGCATAGACAGATATATGCTTTAAGGGGAGTTTGCAAGCTTGAGTGATTTCAGATTCTATAAGAGTTTTACTATCTAGGGGGGTGTTTATCATTAAATCACAGCTTAAATTACTAAAACCTGCATTATATGCTGCATACATTGCCTTGTGTATATCCCTCACATTATGGTCGCGCTCTAAAAAGGCTAGCTTCTTTGCCTCAAAGCTCTGTATGCCCACACTTAGCCTATTTGCCCCTAAGGCATATAACTGCTTGCACCATTGCGCGTTAAGATGATTAATATTTGCTTCTAGGCTTATCTCACAATCCCTAGCAATATGGGTATTTTGATAAATACACTCAAAAATCATCTCATAATATTTCGCACCCAAAAGATTAGGCGTGCCCCCACCAAAAAATATAGAATCTATATGGTAATGCCTCTCTTTTAAGCCCTGCTCTATATCCACACATAAAGCCTTTATGTAATCATTATAATGCTCCTCCTGCCCCACAAAAGAATTAAATGCACAATACCCGCATTTGCTGCTGCAAAATGGTATATGGATATAAAGCAACACCATAGCCCCTTAGCATTAAAATGTTTATTACATATAATAGCTTATAATAGAATGATTTCATAGATACATAAAGGCAAGAGATGAAAATATATAATGAGAGAACATATAATGAAAATACTCCCAAAAAATATCGCCCCAATGTTGCTGCTGTAATTCTCTCAAGCGCTTATCCTAAAGAATGCAAATTCTTCATCGCTCATCGCCTTGATATTAAAGGCGCGTGGCAATTCCCACAAGGGGGGATAGATGAGGGGGAGAGCCCTAGAGTTGCACTCTTGCGTGAGTTGAAAGAAGAGATAGGCACAGATGATGTAGAAATCATTAGTGAATGTCCCCATTGGATTCAATATGACTTCCCTAGAAGCATGGCAAAGAAAATGTATGTAGGCTTTGCAGGACAGAGGCAAAAGTACTTCCTCGTACGCTTAAAAAATGAGGCAGAAATTAATTTACAAACAGCTATACCGGAATTTGATCAATACACTTTTGTAGATGCCCATGAGCTCTTTGAGCGCGTTACATATTTTAAAAAAGAAGTCTATAAACAAGTTTTAGGGCATTTTAAGAAAGAGGGCTATCTATAGAATCTTAAGCAAGAAGATTCTATGATTGCGACTTTATTTCACACTCTTAAGGATTGATATGCTTATCGTGCAAAAATATGGCGGTACGAGTATGGGAGATTGCGAGAGAATCCGCAACGTAGCCCAACGCGTAGCTAAAGCCAAAGCTCAAGGTAATAATCTTGTAGTGGTCGTATCTGCCATGAGTGGAGAGACTGATAGACTGATTAGCTTTGCCCAATCTTTCACTCCATTACCTAATACCAAAGAAATGGATATGCTTTTAAGCTCAGGAGAGAGAATCACCGCCGCACTCCTTGCCATAGCTTTAGAATCACTAGGCATAAAGGCTATTTCTCTAAGCGGGAGGGGTGCTGGGATTATTACAGATACTTTCCACACAAAAGCGCGCATTGCCTATATTGATACCACAAAGATTTTTCAGCTTTTAAATGAGGGCTATGTAGTGGTTGTTGCTGGGTTTCAAGGTATCTCTACAGATGGGGAGGTAACGACTCTAGGGCGCGGGGGGAGCGACCTCTCTGCGGTGGCACTAGCAGGTGCGCTTAATGCCACTTGTTGTGAGATTTATAGCGATGTTGATGGTATCTATACCACTGATCCGCGTCTAGTGAAGCAAGCTAAAAAGCTAGATAAGATTAGCTATGATGAAATGCTAGAGCTTGCCTCTATGGGAGCAAAGGTACTGCTTAACCGCTCTGTGGAATTAGCTAAAAAACTAAATGTCAAGCTCCTTTGTGCAAGTTCATTCACACAAGATAAGGGCACGCTTATAACCAAAGAGGAGGACATAATGGAAAAACCTATCGTTAGCGGTGTAGCACTTGATAAAAATCAAGCAAGAGTAAGCCTAAGTGATGTGCAAGATAGACCCGGCATAGCAGCAGATATTTTTGGCTTACTTGCGGATAATAATATCAATGTAGATATGATTGTACAAACTATCGGGCGCGATGGCAGAACAGATATTGACTTTACTATCCCTAAAACTGAAGTCAGTCTCACACAACAAGTGTTAGAGGGCTTTAAAAATGACTTTGGCAGCATAGAATATGATAATAATATCGCTAAAGTCTCTATTGTCGGGGTGGGTATGAAGTCCCACACCGGTGTAGCAAGCACGGCATTTAAAGCCCTTGCCCTTGATAATATTAATATTATGATGATAAGCACAAGTGAGATTAAAATTTCTATGATTATTAATGCAGAATTTGCACAAAAAGCCGTAGAAAAACTCCATAGCGTGTATAAACTGGAGCAATGAGATAATATGCAAAATATTCGCGATTGGCTTATCAACACCATACGAGAAGATGAAAAAAAGGGTGTGATGAGCGGCTGGATAGAAGAGAACCAATACCTCTTGCTCCCGGATATGTCTCGTATTATTAAAGATATGCTTAAAGGCGGTGCCCTTATTGTGCTTACAGATAATGCGCGCTCTTGGTTTGGAGAATATATTATTGCACATATCAATCAACCCCATAAAGGTCGTCCATTTTTCCCTATCGTGCAGATTACGCATTTACATGAAATGATAGATGCTAATGCACAAGGCGATATGAGGGGCTTTAACTTAATAAGCGATATGCTTGATATGATGTATTCTCACTATAAATTTTGGTACATTGGTAAAAATAATGCCCGCTCAAGCTTTGCTAAAGAGCACGATGGGGGCTGGTATTGGCTCCTTGATGAGAGTGAAAACAATATGTTAAATGCCACAGATGAGCATCTTGATTATAAATTAATCATTCTTTTTAAGCTTTTTAATAGAGCCATTCTTGCAGCCATGCTCAATAAAATTTCACTTGATATATAGGTATATCTATGATAGGGCTTATCCATATTACCCCCTTTATAGATGAGCTCATAGATGAGCTTACGCTTGAATGCGATGAGCAATATTATGAAGTCTTTCAAAGAGAAGATTTTAAGATTGATGATGCAAAAGATGTGATTGCTAAGGCGTATCTTTCATACGAGCAAGAAATGCGAATTATCATCGCTGCTAATAAATACAACATAGCAGCACAAAATGCACTTCTTAAAATCACAGAAGAGCCCCCAGAAAATATAACTTTTATTATCATCGCTAAAAATAAAAATGCCCTTATCCCTACTATTCGCTCGCGTATGCGACTTATAGCACATAAGCATAAAGCCCCTGTAGTGCCTTTTGAACTTGATGTCAAAAAGCTAAGTTTGCAAGATATTTATGAATTTTGCAAACACAATGATCGCTCCCAGCAAAGCAAAGAAGAAATAAAAATGCGTATCCAATCTCTCCTTTTTGCGCTGTTTCAAGCAGGGATTAAACTTAATCAAAAGGAGCTTGCACTCTTTGATAAAGCCATAGCCTTAAACCAAAATGACGCCACAGAAAAGCAAAATTACATTTTTCTCCCCCTTTTATTACGAATCTACCAAAAACAAAAGAAAAAGCCATGAACATACAAAGACTAAACCCCGCTTGTCTTTCCAAAAGCATAGCTGCCATTGGTGCGGATTCCACAGGGCAAAGCATTATGAATAAAAAAACACAAATCCTTGCTTTTGAAATTAGAGATTTAAGCTATGAAGCGGCAAATATTTTGAAGCAAGAAGCCCTAAGCGCAGGTGCAGAATGTGCCACGCCTAAAGGTTGCATTAGCCATAAGGGTGAGCATATCGTGCTGCTTTTTGGCACAAAAGCACAGCTTGAATACATGCTCCCTAAGCTCTCTATGCAGCCCTTTGGGTTAAAAACACTCAAAGCAAAGCTAAAATCGCATTTATATACATCTATGTATGAAAACGCCATTATGGCGATTGTCAATATCACACCTGATAGCTTTTATGAAGATTCAAGGCAGACATCTCAAAGTGCGATTGATAGAATCAATATGCTTTTAGCAAAAGAAGTAGATATTATAGATATTGGAGCAGCTAGCTCAAGACCGGGCAGTGAGCTTATAGAGCCTAATGAAGAGATAGCACGACTAAAGGAAGTTGTGAGCTATATTAGAGAGAATCATATCTATGATAAAGTGCGCTTAAGCATTGATACATATAATCCAAAAACCGCTGATTTTGCGCTAAGTGCGGGCTTTAGCATACTTAATGACGTAAGCGGGCTTGAGAGTGAAGCAATGATACAAATATGTGCTAAACATAAGGCAGAAGTCGTGCTTATGCACACCAAAGGCACGCCTAAATCTATGCAAAGTCTCACCCATACCTACACACATTTATTTGATGATATGGATAGCTTTTTTACACAAAAAATCGCCGCCCTCAAACAAGCAGGGATAGAAAAAACTATCCTTGATATTGGCTTTGGCTTTGCTAAAGATAAGGCTCAAAATATCGCCCTTATTAAGCATTTAGAGCATTTTTGCCACTTTGACTTGCCCCTACTTGTTGGCGCTAGCCGTAAAAATACTATCGGCGAAATTATAGGCAAAGGTGCGAAAGATAGGCTTGCTGGGACTTTAGCGCTCCATCTGTATGCCTTACAAAATGGTGCAAATATTCTAAGAGTGCATGATGAGAGTGAGCATATTGATATGCTTAAAATCTACAAGGCAATGCAATGAAAGATATAAAGCTCATAAAAGCATTTCTCCTACGTCATAACCACACAGAATCAGAAATAGAGCATTTAGAGAAAGAAGAGCTAATCAAGCTATATGAAGAAGATGTGCGTAAAGATACACTCAATTACTTGCACTATACCAATAAAGATAGCTATGTGATAACAAGCCCCTTTGATGAAGTGGATATTAGTGAGTTTAAAGCAAAAGTGCGTGAGAATCTCACAAACACCCTTCTGTTGATTGAAACCATTAAAGAGAGTTTTGATAACTTTAGCTATGCAGAGATTGCAGATATTCTCACCCTAAGTGTGCAAGATATATCCGCCCATAAATTGCAGAGAATCTTGCGTATTGCCTATCGTGAGTTCCAAGAAACCCTCCTTGATAGAATCGCCAAACAACTCAAAGACCTACCCGTTGAAGAATATAAAGTAATGATGAGTCATTATGAGAAAATCCGCAATGACACAGAACGTTTGCAAAATACCATTGCTGAGCTCTCAAATGAGAAAAAACGCGAGCAGATTCTAAAAATGGCGCATTTAAAACTCCATATCATCAAAGATTTTATGCCTACAGATATTTTTAATGACTCCTATAAGGAATATCTCAATAACACACCAGAAAAGCTCAAACTTGTATCTGAAATCCTCTCCCTCACAGGTATATATTCTAAAAGTCAGCTTAAAAATATGCCCCAAGAAGAGCTTGAAGCGATGAAAGAAAAGATCATTGAAGATAAAAAACAAGATGAAAAAGACCAAAAAATTTACAAACAATACACCCAAATGCTCGATGAATCAATGTATGGGGTAGATGATAAGGAGTTTAGCGATGTATGCACCAAAATCATTACCAACCTCAACGAAAGGCAGATTCTTATGATTACTGAATATCTTGATGCCAAAAACCCCATATTTTTAAACCGCTTTCATAGCCTTTATCGCGATTTTAGAAAGAACGCAAAACGCTAGAAAAAAGAGGAGAAATTATTTTGCAATTAAAAAATATGCCTTATAATAGCCCAGAGAAGGACTAGCAATGAGATATTGGAGATATATTTGTGCCCTTATGCTTTGTATAAATGCCATATATGGAGATTCTGAGTTTATAGACTTCAATAAACTTGAAGAAGAATTTCATATCCACACCCCAAATAATCAACAGCATATGAGTATTGATGAATTCATACAACGAGTAGAGCTTAACTCCATAGATCTTGCCAAAACTCGTGCTATGGGTAAGAGCCTACTTTATGAGGGGAGGGCAATGCGCGCAAGTAATAGCCCATATCTTGACGCAGAGCTTAGTCAAGTCAAATCCCCACAAGGGGGGAATGAGCTTGAGAGCACTATTTTATTTATGCTTGCCCCACGCTTGCCTTGGGTGAGTTACACGCTTAAACGAAGTTATCAAAACAAGATTCTAAGACAAGATAAGATTTATGAGCTAAGCAAACGTCTCGCCATTATTAGCGCAAAAAGGCTCTATTTAGATTATCTTGTCTTAGATGAGCAAAATCACATCTATGCCACTCGCTATGAAAATGCCAAAAATCAGCTCAAAATCTCTCAAGCCCAGTATGAAGCCGGGCGCATTAGCAAATCACAATATCTGTTTTTCAAAAGTGATTTTTTAGCCACCAAAGTAGCTTTTAAGACCTCTTATACTGAGTTAGCAAATACCCTTAATGCCCTCAAAGTAATACTTGGTATTGACACAGAGGGGAGTGTGGAAATTGAAGGGCTAGACTTTAGCTATCTTCATTTTGATAATGCCAAACTTGAATCACTTTTAGATGAAAGTCTCTACCTTGACATCATAGCCCTTGATATTAAAGACTACCAATACAGCGCACAAATCGCCTCTCAAAGCCGCTTTGATAATGTTGAAATCGGTGGGGGAATAGTCAAGGCAGAATCAAGTGATGGCATTATGTTTAAGCTTAAAGTACCCCTCCCCCTTACCACCAAATATGGTAATCAAAAGGCGCTCTACCTTGCTTTACAAAGTGGCTCTATCCGCGAGGGTGAGATTTTAAAAGATTCTTTATCTATGAATGCAAAATCTTATCTTGAGCAACTCTCTATGCAAAAGCAAACCATTGCCCTAGCAAAAGATAATGAAAATAATCGTGCAGAGTTAAGTGAAATTTCTCGCATTGGCTATGAAGCGGGGAAAACAAGTGCATTTGAATATTTGAGTGTCAAAAATGATCATCTTGATGCGATGATTGCCACCACGCAAGCAAAACGCGATTATATCTTAACACTCTCCAAACTTGAGGAGACACTTAGCTCCATTCTTAATCTCCCCACTACTCCAAGCACAAAGGCAAAATCATGAAAAAATACTTCCTTCTCCCTTTTCTTTTTATATACCCCTTGTTTGCTTTTGAGGAAATCATCATCTCACAAGATGAAATTGCCAAAAATGGCATTAAAATTATCCCTCTCAATCAAGCCTTTAACACTAAGGGCATAGCCTTTAATGCGCTTATTGACTTTGATGACAAAAGCTCAAGTACGCAGAGTTCGAGCTTTGAGACTATTGTGGTGCATGTCTATAAACGCGAGGGAGAATATGTAAAAAAGGGAGATTTGATTTGTGATATTAGCTCTAATGAATTAAGCGCGCTGTTTTTTGAGCTCACCAACACGCAAGAGCGATTAAAAATTGCAAGTGAAAATGAAGCCAAAGACAAATCCCTCTATAAAGCAGGCGTTATATCAAGGCGCGAATATCAGCTAAGCTATTTAGCAATGAATGAATTGCGCCTTAAACTCAATGAAGTGCAATCAAAGCTTGACTTACTTGGTATTGACCCAAATTTTATTAAAAATGGCACACAAGGTAAATCTGGATTCCCCATAGTGGCAAAAGCCTCTGGGATTCTCTCAGTAGCCCCTAAGCAAAGTGGAGAAAAAATCGAGGCTTTTACCCCATATGTGAGAATCTCACAAATCATCAATAACACAAGCAATAACTTGCTTGGGCGTATTAGAATCCCTCTGCACCTCTCGCATAATATCCAAAAAGGCGCACCGGTATTTGATGAGCATGGGAAAAAAATCGGTGAGATTGAGAGTATATCTGTAGTGATTGATAAAGTTTCAAACACTATCCTTGCCACAGCAAGTATCCCTAATACGAATTTTAAAGTGGGGGAAATGATAGAAGTCTATATCGATGGGCTTTTGCCTCAAGGCACGATACTTATCCCCTCTTCGGCTGTTATCAAAAATGGCAATGACTATCTGATATTTGTCCAAAGTGCCAAAGGATTCATACCGACTAAAATTGACAAGGTTGAGGAGAGAGATAATAGCTTTGTTATCAATCCTAAAGGACTAAAAAATACTAACAAAATTGCCACAGGCAATATCATTAGCCTTAAGGGTATGATGGATGGATTAGGGAGAGAATAATGCTAGCTAAGATTATTGAATTTTCGCTGCGCCAACGTATGATTATTATCCTTAGTGCGATTATGCTCTTTATCTTTGGGGCATATTCATTCCTTACTATTCCTATTGATGCTTTCCCCGATGTATCCTCCACGCAAGTAAAAATTATCCTCAAAGCCCCGGGTATGGCACCAGAAGAAGTAGAAAATCGCGTTGTTCGCCCCTTAGAGTTAGAATTATTAGGCTTACCTAATCAAAAAAGCTTGCGTAGCCTCTCAAAATATGGCATTGCTGATATTACAATTGACTTTAATGATGGCACAGATATTTATCTTGCACGCAATATGGTCAATGAAAAGCTCTCCACCACCATAGGAGACCTGCCCGCTGGTGTAAGCGGGGGATTAGCCCCGATTGTTACACCACTTAGTGATATGTTTATGTTCACCCTTGAGAGCAGTGATGATTCTATCTCTGAGACACAAAAGCGCGAATTGCTTGATTTTACCATTCGCCCGGCATTACGCGATATTAAAGGCGTAGCTGATGTCAATCGCTTAGGTGGATATGCTAAAGCGATTGCGATTGTGCCAGACTTTGATGATATGGCAAGACTTGGCATTACCATTAGTGATTTGCAAGAAGTCCTTGATGCTAATCTTAAAAATGATGGCGCAGGGAGGGTATCAAGAGAGGGGGAGAGCTTCCTTGTGAAAGTACAAACAGGAGCGAGCAATATACAAGAGATTAAAAATATCCCCATTATCACAAAGTTTGGCTACATACGCATAGGGAATTTTTGCGATGTGATTGAAAGCCATATGACGAGGCTTGGGCTTACTACCATTGATGGCAAGGGAGAGACCACACAAGCTTTAGTGCTCTCTCTCAAAGGAGCAAATTCACGCGATGTGATAAAAGAAATCAAAGCAAAAATGCAAGATCTCAAAGCACAATTACCGCCAAATTTAGAAATGCGCATATTCTATGACCGCTCAGAGCTCACACAAAAAGCCGTTAATAATGTCATCAAAACCCTTGCTGAAGCTATTGTGCTTATTGTGATTTTACTCTTTTTATTTTTAGGAGATGTCCGCGCAGCCGTAGCTGTAAGCGTAATCTTACCCCTTGCTATTGCTGTAGCTTTTGTGATGATGCGCTATTATGACATTTCAGCAAATTTAATGAGCCTTGGTGGCTTAGCCATTGCTGTTGGAATCTTGGTAGATTCTGCTGTGGTAACGGTTGAAAATGCCTTTGAGAAATTAAGCCTTGCAAAAAATGCCCCCAAACTTCACACTATTTATCGTGCGTGTAAGGAAATTTCTGTTTCTGTTTTTAGCGGTATTTTAATTATTATCATTTTCTTTGTGCCTATTCTTACATTAGAGGGCTTGGAGGGCAAATTTTTTGTCCCACTTGCACAAACCATTGTCTTTGCCTTGCTTGGCTCACTTGTGCTCTCTATGAGTGTTATCCCTGTAGTGAGCTCCCTTGTGTTAAAAGCCACACAACACCATGAAACAAGAGTAACGCGCTTTTTTCATAAGCTCTATGCTCCTATGCTTGAGTTTGCGCTAACAAAGACAAAACTCCTCCTTTGTGGGGCGGTGTGTTTTTTAATCGCAAGTTTTTCACTCTTCCCTTTTATAGGAAGCGCATTTATGCCCACATTGCAAGAGGGAAATCTCGTACTGAATATAGAATCTAGCCCCTCTATTTCCTTAGAGCAAAGCCGCGATGTTATGCTCCTTATGCAAAAGGAGCTTTTAGAGAAAGTACCTGAGATTCAAAGTGTCGTAACGCGCACAGGAGCTGATGAAGTGGGGCTAGACCCCGCAGGACCAAACCAAAGTGATGCCTTTATATCATTTAAGCCCAAAGATCAATGGAAGGCAAAAAATATGCAAGAAATAGAAGATAATATCCGTGAAGTTCTAAGCGAATTTAAGGGTATGAATATCGCACTTGTACAACCCATAGATATGAGAATCTCTGAAATGCTCACAGGCGTGCGCGGGGATTTAGCAATTAAAATTTTTGGCTTAGAAATAGAGGAGCTGAATAATTTAAGTGAGCAAATCGTAGATATACTTAAAGGTATCAAGGGCTCTGCTGAAGTTTTCACTACCCTCAATAAGGGGGTGAATTACCTCTATGTAACCCCACAACGTTCGGTTATGGCAAATACAGGCATATCAAGCGATGAATTTACAAAATTTATGCGCTCAAGTTTAGAGGGGATTATAGTAACCTATCTTGCACAAGGCTTTGCGAGAATCCCCGTTATCATTCGCCAAGATGCCAATATCGCTAGTGATATTACTAAGCTTAAAAGCCTGCAAATGAGCTCTTTAGATGGTAATGCTGTGCCCATTAGCTCTGTGGCTCAAATTAAAGAAGTCGATGGTCCCGTGCAAATACAAAGGGAGCAATCCAAACGATATAGCGTTGTAAGAAGTAATGTGATAGGGCGCGATTTAGGAGGATTCGTGCAAGAAGCAAAGCAAAAGATTGCAGAGCAAATCAAGCTCCCTAGCGGATATTCTATCACTTATGGTGGGCAATTTGAAAATCAGCAACGTGCCAATAAACGATTTTCAACCGTTATCCCGCTAAGTATCCTTGCTATATTTTTTATCCTTTTCTTTACATTTAAATCTATACCGCTCTCTTTATTGATTTTGCTTAATATCCCCTTTGCAGTTACCGGGGGGCTTATCTCGCTCTTTTGCTCGGGAGAATATATATCTGTGCCTGCTTCTGTGGGCTTTATCACACTTTTTGGCATTGCGGTGCTTAATGGGGTGGTTATGGTTGGGTATTTCTTGCAACTCCTTAAAGAGGGCTATAGCCTTGAAGATACCGTTGTGATTGGGGCAAAGCGACGTTTGCGCCCCGTGCTTATGACTGCATTTATCGCTGGACTTGGGCTTATCCCTATGCTACTCTCCCATGGCGTAGGAAGCGAGGTGCAAAAGCCCCTTGCTATCGTAGTTTTAGGCGGGCTTGTAACATCATCTATGCTCACACTTCTTATCCTCCCCCCACTTTTTAGAATGGTCGTTAAACGATTTGGAGTGTGATTTACTAGAGACTCCCCCAATTATCATATCTTAGGCTTTGTAAAAGCCCGAAGAATCTCTCTTGGCGACTAGTGACTCGTTTGTGAATTCTTCGGTCAGGCGTTGCCTTCCCTCGTGATGCCAAACTAATTTCCTTTGTAAGGTAATTTTATCTTGCGGATTGGACTTGTTGTCATTCTGAGCCTGTGAAACAGGCGAAGAATCTCTGTTAGAATCACTAGAAACTCTGCCACTATTGTCATTCTGAACCCCTGCAAGGGGTGAAGAATTGCTGTGGGCTTTCTGTGAAGCATCTCTACTTGGATTTCTAGTAAATGTTGTTAGTTTGTCATTCTGAGCTTGAGAATCAAGCGAAGAATCTCTGCAAGAATCACTAGAAAGGCAGCCATTTCGTCATTCCAAGCATTGCGAAGAATTGCTTTCAAAAACACCAAAAAGCACGACTAGTGATTCTTTAAGAGATTCTTCGCTTCGCTCAGAATGACAAACTTGGAGAATTTCTGGTGATTCCATTTTTTCTTTTTTTATAAGGGGGAGGGGCTTGAATTGCGAAGTCGCTCCCTCCCCCTTATATATCCCCCCCGCCATACTTTGTATGTCGTTCGAAGATATACTTCTCACCCCCGACGACGCTTTAAGAGGTGGCACTTCGTGCGATTTAATTTTATCGCAGTGAGAGCGTGTCTCACTGCTGAAAGACGTTTGGGATTCATTGTCATTCTGAGGCTTTACAAAAGCCGAAGAATCTCTTTTTGGATTGCTAGAAACTCTGCCACTATTGTCATTCTGAGGGAGCGTAGCGACCGAAGAATCTCTGTGGGTGACTAGTGATTCGGGCAGAGATTCTTCGCTTCGCTATAGACATGACAAAATAACAGAATCGCTAGTAAATCCTTTAAGGAGTCTTTAGTAGATAAGATTCCTTACCTTACCCTCCCCTCTTCCCTTAAAGCCTAAAGATAAACGCATTATTTACAGATACGAAAAATTTTTGAGTTATAATCGAATACCACCCATATAAGGAGATTGCATGTATCGCTTATTTCTTTGCGCACTTTTGGCACACACACTCATAGCAGATGATATAGATACACCCGCACACACTATGCAGCACCATGAGCAAATACTCCAAGCGCATTCTCCCACGCCATCAGAGCAGATGATAAATCTTATGCATGAGCCAATGATAGAATCTGCCTTTGTCGATGGGGACAATCTTGATTTGAACTTCTTATCTAATATGATCCCTCATCATCAAGGGGCGATTGAGGCTTCAGAGTTTCTCCTCAAGCATTCTAAAAATCAAAAAGTACGCGCATTAGCACAAAAGATTATTGAGACACAAAAAGCAGAAATCACCCTCTATGAAGAGCTACTGCCCAAACTCAAAGAGCAAAAAAAGCTCTATAGTCCCAAAGAAGTAACACTTTTTAATAACCAAGCAAAGGTAAATATGGAATCTGCAGAGAAAGCCATGAGTGAAATAACCCTTACACAACATCTAAATCATGATTTTCTCTTAAGTATGATCCCTCATCATCAAGGGGCGATTGAGGCTTCAAAGCAAATCCTCCAATACACCCAAAACGAAGAGATAAAATCTATCGCAGAGCATATTATTAACACACAAGAAGAAGAAATAAAAGCCATAGAGCTGCTTCTTAAGAGCATATAACACTTTATGCAAAAGCCAAACCCCACCAAGCCAAGCCCTATCCTTATAGGCAAAGTCCAAAAGCTCCTACTCGCGCGCCTAAGCCCACATGGGGCTTACCTTGTAGCAAGATATACTCAAAATGTACTTGCTCAAAATGCGCTTGCAAATAACCAACCTCCATTATATGAAGTGCTTTTACCCAATAAATTCCTCCCGCCTCAAAGCAAACTAGGAGAAGAGCTAGAGGTATTTGTCTATACAGATTCACAAGATAGACCCATTGCCACTACGCAAACTCCAAAAGCCCAGTGTGGGGATATTGCCGTGCTTGAAGTAGTAGGGCATTCGGCATTTGGTTGCTTTTTAGACCTTGGTATTGATAAAGATATTTTTATGCCATCAAAAACTCCCACAAACTATCGCTTACGCCAAAAGCTAGCCGTGCGCCTTATGCTTGACAAGCAAGGGCGCCTTATGGCTAAAAGAAATATCAAATCCACTCTCCGCCCCGCCAAAGCCTTTGCTATGCATAGCAAACTAAGGGTATTTGTTTTTGAGCAAACACCCCTTGGCTATGGCTGCGTTGTAGAAAATAACTACTATGGCTTGCTTTTTAAGCATCAAATTCCACAAGGAGCAGATATACACATTGGTACATATATTAATGCTTATGTGCAAAGCCACTCACATAATCACCATAATGATGGACTTAATCTCACGCTTTTTGCCCCCATGCATAGCCAGCATAAGCAGTCCCTTTTAGAATCTATGCCCCTCTCGTTGGATTTCTCATCCTCACCAACAGCCATTTTTGAGCAATTTCATATCAGTAAAAAGCTCTTCAAACGTCTTCTTAACGAACTTGTGAGAGAGAAAAAAATCGCTTTTATCAAAGAGCTTGGCATATTTAGACGTCTTGAACACTCAACACACCACAAGGAGCAGGTATGAAAGCACTTATCACAGGAGCATCTTCAGGCATAGGCGCAGCCATAGCTAGAGTTTTTACCCAGCATTCACATGAGGTGATTCTCTTAGCACGTAGAGAAGAGAAGCTAAAAGACTTGCAAAAGATTCTAGGCAAAAAATGCCATATAATCGCTTGCGATATTACAGATACACAAGCCATACAAGCCGCCCTTGAAGCTCCAGCATATCAAAACATTGATGTGCTAATCAACAACGCCGGCAAGGCTTTAGGGCTAAGTAGCGCAGATAGTGCAAATATAGCTGACTGGGAAGAAATGGTAGAAGTCAATATCTTAGGGCTTATTAAACTTACACATTTGCTTTTACCCAAAATGATAGCCCAAGGCGGAGGACATATTATTAATATTGGCTCTATTGCGGGGAGTTACCCTTACCCGGGCGGTAATGTATATGGGGCAAGCAAAGCCTTTGTGCGTCAATTTAGCTTAAACCTTAGGGCAGATTTATATGATAAAAATATTCGCATTAGCAATATCGAGCCCGGATTATGTGGGGGGAGTGAGTTTTCACTTGTGCGCTTTAAGGGAGATAAAACAAAGGCAGATGAAGTTTATAAAGACACCACTCCATTAATGCCAGAAGACATAGCCCAAAGTGTATTTTGGGTGGCTAATCTGCCTAAACATGTAAATATCAATACCCTTGAAATTATGCCGACAACGCAAGCTCCAGCCGCCTTAAATGTCTATAAAAGAGTGAAAAAATAAAAAATATATATTGAACATATTTTTCCATAAAGGTGGTAAAATCTTATTACTATACTCAAAGGACATTCATGCAGTGGAACACACAAACTTGGCGCGATAAACCTATCAAGCAGCACCCCGTTTATGAAGACAAAGCCCTTTTACAATCTGTAGAAGAGCAGCTTAAATCATACCCTCCACTTGTATTCGCGGGAGAAGCCCGAGCATTGCAAGAACGTCTAGCCCAAGCGTGCAGAGGGGAGGCGTTTTTATTACAAGGGGGAGATTGTGCGGAGAGCTTTTCACAATTTAATGCTATTAATATCCGCGATTTATTTAAGGTTATCATTCAAATGGGGGCGATTCTCACTTTTGGTGCTTCATGCCCTATAATCAAGGTAGGCAGAATCGCCGGGCAATTTGCCAAACCTCGCTCAAGCGATATGGAAAGTAATGGCGACATAAGCTTGCCAAGCTATCGTGGAGATATGATTAATGATATGGCTTTTACGCCTGAGGCAAGAGTGCATGACCCAAAGCGCCTTTTGCAAGCCTATCATCAAAGTGCAGCTACGCTGAATCTTTTGCGCGCATTTGCTCAAGGTGGCTTTGCAGACCTTAATCAGGTGCATAAATGGAATCTCAGTTTTGTAAAAAACAATGACTTTGGGCAAAAGTATGAAGAGCTTGCCTCGCGCATTACTCAAGCGCTTGACTTTATGAAGGCTTGTGGCATTAACCCAGACCATCCCGCTTTAAAAGAAACAGAGTTTTACACTTCCCATGAAGCCCTTGTGCTAAACTATGAGGAGCAACTCTGCAGGCAAGACTCCCTAACAAATGAGTGGTATGACTGCTCTGCGCATATGCTATGGATTGGGGAGCGTACAAGAGGGCTTGATGAGGCACATATAGAGTTTTTACGCGGTGTGAAAAACCCCATAGGTGTAAAAATAGGACCAAATGCAAGCAAGGCAGATATTATGGGCATTTGTGATATTCTCAACCCAGACAATATAAGCGGCAGGCTTAATCTTATCGTGCGTATGGGAGCGGATAAAATTAAAAGCAATTTCCCTACATTATTAGAATCTATCAACAAAGAGGGACGTGAGATAGTGTGGAGTTGCGACCCCATGCATGGCAATACCATTAAAGCAAATAATGGCTACAAAACGCGTGTGTTTGATAATGTGCTTGATGAAGTGAAAAGCTTCTTTGAAATCCACAAAGCCTGTGGAAGCTACGCAGGGGGTGTGCATTTAGAAATGACAGGCGCAGATGTAACAGAGTGTGTAGGCGGCTCACAAGCCATTACCGAAGAGGGCTTAGCATGTAAGTACAACACACAATGCGACCCTCGCTTGAATGCAACTCAAGCTATTGAAATGGCTTTTCTTATAGCAGATATGATTAAGCAAAATCGCTAACCTCCCTCCCCATCCCCCTTTTATAAAGGGCTTAGCACGACAAACTTAACTACCCCTAAGGGAAGGCAAGCCTGACTGGAGAATCCTTACTTAAATGCTGGATTTTTTGTCATTCTGAGCGGAGCCTCAGCGAAGTGAAGAATTTCTACTAGAAATATTGGACATATTATCATCTCTAAAGCCTGCATAGCAAACGAAGAATCTCTCTTGGAATGATTAAAAAGTGCGATTAGGGATTCTTTACCCTAAAGGATAAAGACAGGACAAAATTTCTTAGTTGTACTTTGCGAGTCTTTGTGCTAACAACCTAACCCCCTCAATTTGCTTACCTTACTTACATTTGCCCACATTTTTCAATGCTTAAAAATTCACAAAAAGTTATGAAAATGCTATATCTTATATGCTACAAAATGTAAAAAGTTAAAATTTATAAGTCAATTTTTATTGACATATTTAGAGAGATTTTATAAATTGAGAAGCGTTACTATTTTGGTAACAAAATTTTACTTGAAAGGAGTCTTTATGAAGAAGACATTTGTTTTTTTAGTACTTGCCTCACTTTTAGGGGCAAATTTTTGTTCAGGAGCAGAATCTTTAAAAGATTCTAAAGTAACAAGCCTATCTCAAGCAGATATGGAAGCATTGTTTCAAACATCTAATGTAAATGCCATTGTCTTATCAGAAGAAGAAATGAAAAACACACAAGGAGAAGCTGACCCGATTACAATTGGTATAGCAGTTGGAGCTGGTATAGCGACATATCAAGCCGTAGATAGATTATGGAAAAAAGTATTTAGATGGTAATCTAGGTGCTTAATGTAAGGAGGGTAGAGATGAAAAAATTACTTGCTGCTGCATTGTTATTTTCTGGTATTTCTAGCTTTAGCATGGACTATCGCATAGGTATAGGTGGGACATATAGCTTCTATGAATCTCAAGGAGAAGAGAAAATCACAGGTGGTGCAGGGTATGTTACCATTAATGCTAGAGAAATTATGGGACGTGTGTTATTTTCTACAGGGTTTGATATACACTATGGTAGGGTTAAAAGCAGCTTAGAGGGAAGCAAGAGTGAGAAGTTTGGACTTGGGAACTACCACCTCAAAGTAGGATTTAACCCATTTGGGGAGTCTCCTAGCACTTTTCTTAGCGTAGTGTATTCTTGGGATTGGCTCTATGGGAATGTCAATAGAGACTTTGAAACAGGGGCACATCTCATAGGCTTAGACCTCCATACTTTCATCAAGGGCAATAAAGTTACTTACGAATATGGAGTGGGCTATCACTATGTATTTCATAGTTATCACTATCTTGATAAAACTCGCTCAGGCATTAATGACTTCAGCTATGCTATTGATGCAAGGGTTGGCTATACATATGAGCTTTCACCTAAGGTAGCGTATTTTATCAATGCAAGAGGGAAGTACTATTCACTTGCGGAGTCAAAGCTTAATACCCCTGACTTTAATCGCCCAAAGACAGAACATGTATTAATGCAATTAGAAGTAGGACTTCAATTTTAGCTAAAAGAGCGTGCCTATAGCGCATGCTCTTGCTATAGTGCATAACATAATTCACAAATATAACACTAAAGGAGTTTTATGAAAAAGATATTATTTGTTTTTATACTTGCTTTGGGGGCAAGTCTTTCACTAGGAGCGGAATCTAGCAAACCTACATCAGCTTATCAAGCAAGCTTATCTCAAGCAGATATGCAAATGCTTTTTAAATCAAGCGATGTGAATGTGAAGATTCTTACAGAAAAAGAGATGAAAGAAACACAAGGAGAGGGGCTTTTAGTCAAGTTTGCTACATTTCTTGCAAAGAAGATGCCTTTCAATAACAAACACCCAAGACCATGGAGAGCCATATAATCTAGCCTTGCCATAGTGCAAGGCTCTCCATCACTTCTAAAAATTCCCTCTATATGCCATACAATACGTATATTTCCCTTCCCTAAAATCAACCCACAAAGATATATTTTTCACCCAAGCAGGGCTTAAAAAATACGAAATACCAAACCCCAAAGCCGCTCCACTTAACACTTGCAAGGTTGTGTGTTTTTGAGCGTGGATTCTACTCACGCCCACAGAAGTAGCAAGGATACCCACAGGCAAGGCTACTTTCCAGCCATATCGCTTGAGTGCAAAGCCCACAGAGCTAAACGCCCAAGAGGTATGCCCAGAGGGAAAGCCATCAAATCTGCCATTATTTGGACGTTGTGAAATTCTTGCTTGAGATTCGCTCCTTTGCGCAAGCACTACAAAGCTTTGCTTGATGATATGTGAGCTTGCAAGTGTTGTGCCAGCAGCGATAGCCTGCCATCTCACACCCTGCATATCTCCTAAGCTATAGCTATATGCCATCATCGCTAGAGGCAAAACCTGCATAACATCACCATAGATTTCAAATCCTCCCCTCTTTTGAGAAAAGCCCTGTGTAAGGCATATACAGCTTAGAAATATCATATACATTTGCTTCATACGCTTCTCCTTTGGAGCAAGGATTGTATATAAAGCTTGCATAAAATATCTTTATGTTATGAGAATATTTGCTTGGCTATTGCCATCCAAGATATGGCAACGTTTTTGATACTTTAAAGCCTTATTTGTAGCCTATATTGAGGCTTTGTAAAAGGCTGGGCTGCTCTACAAAGGTAGCTTTGCCACCTCTTTGGGTGGCGTGAGCCTAAGCAAGAATCTCTACTTGGATTTCTAGCAGATTCTATCCCGTTGTCATCACGAGAGAGGGCGCAAGCGGAGGCGAAGAATCTCTCTTATCTGCTAAAGACTTTTCAAAGGAATCGCTAGAAAATCTGCCCTATTGTCATGTCTAGTGCGAAGCGAAGAATCTCTAAAGGAATCACTAGTCGCTAAAAGAGATTCTTCACCCCTTGCAGGGGTTCAGAATGACAATGAGTCCAATCCGCAAGACAAAATTACCTCACAAGGGAAGTTAGTTTGTCATTCTGAGGGAGGGCAGAGCCCGACCGAAGAATCTCTGTGGGCGACTAGTGATTCGTTTTGTGAATTCTTCGGGCATAAAGCCCGCAAGACATGACAAAGTAACTGCCTTTCTAGCGATTCTGTTAAGGAGTCTTTAGTAGATAAGAGAGATTCTTCGGTCGCTACGCTCCCTCAGAATGACAAACTAACGGAGTCGCTGGTAATTCCACTAGAGACTCTTCGCGCTAAAAGCCCTGCAAAAGGCGACAAACTTCGCTACCCGTAAGGGAAAACTACCCTACAAAAGAAATGAATTTGCCATCTAACAAGCACACAAATATAGCAAAGAATCTCATTTATCCAAGCAAAATGCGCATACTAAAACTTAACGTTTCAAATTTAGGGCTTCTTTGACTAAATCATCGCCTGTGGTGAAAGCCTTAGCATTCATCGAATACCCCCTTTGCATAACGATCAACTCCGTAAGCGCATTACCCACATCGACATTACTTGTCTCAAGGTATTTATAGAGTATAGAGCCAAATTTAAGTGCCTTGCCATCCCAGCCTAAAATCGGTCGCCCGCTTATAGTGCTACTATCCCCATTGACAACCATTTCTGTCATTTCAAAGAGATTCCCCCCCACTTTTTTTAAGCCCTGATCATTCACAAAAGCCGCTACGCCAACGCGCCCCATAGGCTCATACGCACCATTATCAAAAGCTAAAAATATAATGCCATCTTTATCAATTCGTATATCTCTCAAATGCCCCTCACTCATACCATCTTGCTCTTTGCTGATTATGCCAGAATCCCTATAGACTAAATTTGAGCTGGGCACTTCATTTGTCCCTGCGATGTTATAGGTTATTTTTTTATCACCAAAGGCAAGTTCCACAGGCTCTGCACTGGGTTTGCCATTACTATCAAATTCTATATTATGCACCACATATTCTGGGCTTATCATAATCTCCCCTTGTTGGTCAAATATAGCCGAATGCACTTCCCATTGTTCGCCCTTAGGGGGAGATGAGAGACTATCCCCGGAAGAAACCATAAAATAACGACTTTGTATCAAAAACTTTTTGCCACTTTCATCATAAATTTCTACATTGGTTTGGTAGCTAGGCATTTGGATAAAGCTACTATAAAAGCTATCTCCATGTATTTCCTGCCAGCCTAGCTTATCCACCTTAGGGTCACTTGAGCCATTATCAAGAATCTTGCGATAGAGCTTGCCCTCATAATTGACAATATCATCAACATTATAAGTGCTATCCTTATCATAAGCAGGCGGGAGGGAGAATTGCATATCAGCTATTTCTTCCCAATTCCCCGAATCAATGGGGTTATTCCCCGCACTCTCTGTCCTTTTATAAATTTTACCATCACTGGAGACAATGTCCCCCTCTAAATATGTGGCATCTTCACTCCAAGCATTCAGCCCGCTCGTATCCAAAATACGCCAATTTTCTGTATCGCTAAATGGGTCTTGGCTTGTCCCTTGCTCGCCTGTGCGGATAAACACTACATTTTTATACTCTACAATCGCATTTTTTTCATACGCCTTATTGGGGCTAAAGTTCAAGCTAGCTCCACTACTAAAAGATTCATTTTTACCCTTAAAGCCTAGCTTATCAAAAAGGCTGCCGCCAAGTTCGATATTGAGATTCTTATAAGAATTATTGCGCAGCTCTAGACTTACCTTTTGATCTACCTTATTCTCAACATTTCTGCTTACTTCTAAATCTAATCCCGCCTTGTCATGGAGGAGCTTTTTTAGCTCATTAAAGGTGCGGAATTCCCCTGCTTCTTCCCCACCTTGCCCATATTTAAACACAAGCACTTCTTTTTTGCCATTTTTTTCAAGGCTTAGGCGCACTTCATTATAGCTTGGGGCATTGATTGGGGTATCATCAGTAGCAAAGGCATTAATATCTGTATCCATAAAACGTTGCATATCAAATACGTCATCTTTATCCTTAAAAAATGCACTTACAGATATAGCTCCCTCATTTTTGTTTAAATTCGCACTTAAATCAACTTTCGTAGTCAGCACAGGGTGATAGTAGAGATTTTGGGGGATTTGGAGTGGCTTTAACGCCCCAGAGGAGAGTGCGGCAAAGTCTTTATCTTCATCTTTACTTGCGCTAAAGACATCATTTTCTATCTTGCCTAAGTCTATGCCATACATATAATAACCACCGCTATTGACAATATAGCCCTCCCCATCGCGCGTAAATGAGCCATCACGCGTAAAGTAGGTTTTTTGCTTTTTCTCATAGCCATCATCTTTAATCTCAAAAGAACCGCTCTTTTGCTCCCCTACAACAAACCAGCCTTTGCCCTCATAAGCTATATTAAACTCCCCATCGCTTGCCTTATAATTCCCACTACGCGTGGAAATAGCATTGCTTGATTTATTTGCTCCATAATTCATATCATTACTAATAGGCGAGCTTGAATTGAGGGTATCTAAATGGGAGCTAAAGAGGCTTTCAAATTGCGGGATATTCTCTCTATAGCCAATGGTATTGACATTAGCGATATTATTAGAAATAGAATCTAGCCCAAATTGATGTGTTTTAATCCCGCTATAGGCGTTGATTAAAGTGCCATTCATAGCTTGTGATCCTTATTGTAAAATTCAATCGCGCTCTCAATAGGCAAAATCATATCCCCCATTCTTAGCATAGGCGAACCTTTATCAAAAATAATACTCTCTACCTCCCCTCTTCCCACGCGAGCGGTGTGATATTGCTTTGTCTCCTCATCGAGGTTATATTCTGCGCGGATATTGTAAGTGCCTTCTTCTACTTGCTTGCCTTGGTCATCTAAGCCATTCCATTCAAATTCCAAATATCCACTTTGATTCGCCCTATCTTTGAGGGAGATACTTCGTATCATTTCGTTATTACTATCAAAAATATATACCATAGGATCGCCCCTGCTTGGGTCTATCTTTTGGTCAAAATAAATAGAGAATTTCGAGGGCTTGCCTCTTTGAATATTAATGCCAAATACATCTGTTTCAGCGACTTTGCCAATCATTGAAACGGTATTTAGAGCATTTAGCTGAGCAGTTAGGATATTAGATTTTGCATTATCTTGCATAGCAGCATTGAGGGCTTCAAGGGATTGCTTCATTTGCTCTTGGAAGTCTCTAAGTTCCTTATTGGTCTCTTGCGTGCTTTTCATCGCTTCGGCGACTTCTACCATAGTTTTTTTATTTTGCTCTTGCATTTCTACTTGAGTGAGTTGGGCTGTTTGGGTGATGATTTTATCTGTTTCCATAGGAGCTGTGGGGTCTTGATTTTTCAACTGCTCTAAAAAAAGCCTCATAAATGCGTCATTATCAAGCTCATTAATATTGCGCACTTTTTCTTTCTCTTTGGCTATTTTTGCCGCACTGCCTGTAACTTCTGCTAAATCAATTGCCATTTCATCTCCTTATTTAGGCATATTTGGGGAGAGTGATATTCATTGTGTGCATTTCATTCTCTTTGCTATCTTCTAAGCTATTTTCATTCCTTTTTTCAGTATGGTTGCCTTGATTGGGATTTTGCTCATCGCCCTTTGTGCCACTCCCATTATCATTAGTGCTAAAGTTTAAATCCACATTATCAAAGCCTACTTGTGTAAGGTGATTCTTAAAATCTGCCTGATTTTGTAAAAATAATCCAATTGCCGTAGCATTTGAGACAACCTGCACATGCAAATCTTTCCCCTTTTTGGTAATCGTTAGCTCTAAAGTGCCTAAATTGCTAGGATTAAGCTCCATAGATAATTTTGTCAAAGGTGGCTTGTAGTTTGCTACCTCCTCGCGTAAAGTCTGTGCAAAATACCTCATATTCTCCCTTGCAACAGCCGCCCTATAGAGCACTTGTGCGCGGGAAGTCTCTTTTGTCTGCATAAGCTCTGTATGCTGCTTTTGCGGTGAGGATTTTTGCGCTTTTTGTGCTTTATGCTCTTCTATCTCTTGCTTCTCTCTATGCTTTTCTTTCACACTTAGCATTTCCTTAAAGCCCTCCTCCTCTTCATACCCATTAGGCATAAGAAGCTCTTCAAACTTTATATGCCCCTCCTCTGTTGGCATACTTTTTGACTGAATCTCCTGTGAGATGGTGCTTTTAGGGTTTTTATTTGGATTTTGCTCTTTGTTGCTATTTTTATTTTTGGCAGGTTCAAGGAGATTTTGTGCTAGCGTCTCTGTAGCTCTATTTGAGCCTTGCTGTGGCTTTGGCATTTGGGCTTTGGGAGCTTTAGAGGTAGCAACTTGGGGGAGCTCTTCTTTATGGAGATTTTCCTCTATGAGCTCTTTTTGCGCTTCTTTTTGCATTTTTTCATCTTCTATAATAGGCATTGCTAGACTTTGCTCTTTTATCACTTCTTTTATCACTTGATCTTTGGGGGGTTGTAGTACTTCTTTTGTGCTTTTTTGTGGATTTTGTGGATTTTGCACACCTTGTGTGTTGCGTTTGGCTTGTGCGGGCATACTCTCCTCTGCTTTGGGCTTTGTCTTTTTTGACTTTGCTTTTTGCTTCTTTGGAGATGCTTTCACTTCGGGTGCTATTGCATCTGCAGGGAGTAAAGATTCTTTAAAAGCTAAATTCGTATCTGCCTTTGGCGAAGTATTCAAAGCCTCTTTAAGTAGGCTTTGATTTACCTTTGGCTCTATCTCCCCTGCTTTGGCTAAGCTAGGGTGTATCCTTTAGCGGAGATGTAGGGCTGCCATCAGGCTTTTTTGAGGGATATTCATTTGAAATTTTACTTGTGATATTGCTAGGCTTTTTTACCCCTCGTTTGACAATCGCGATTCTATCAACATTATTTTCATATTCATACGAAATGGTCTCCTTTGCAGAAAGGGGAATGCTTTTTACCTTTGGAGCGGCGGGGGCTTGGGCTTCTTCTTGTGTGAGAGTAATATTACTTGGATTTAATCCCTTAGCACTTGCAATTGCTTGCACATCTGCTAATGTTTTAGGAGTTTGACTATCATCAGACCTTGCAGAGCTTGCAGACTTTGGCGCAGTAATGGGGCTAGGCTTTGCCTCTATGTGTTGGCTTTGTTGTGAGGCTTGATGGAGTTGTGTTTTAGGGGCATTGCTAAGATGGCTTTTGCTTTCTGGCTTATTCTCTGGCTCTGTTTTAGTGGCTTTGGTATGAAGAGGTGAGCTTAGGGCTTCAATAAGCGGGTTAGCCTCCTCTGCTTTAGGCTCTTTTGAAGTTTTGGCTATTTTCTCCTGCAAGCCTATTTTAGAATCTTCCCCCTTGCTATCTTTGAAATCAAATCCAGCAAGTTGCGATGCGGGGGCTTTGGATGGTGTTTTAGCCATTTTGGAATCTTGGGGGTGTGGAGTATCTGGAGTGGCTTTAAGCTTTAGTTCTTCTTTGGTTATTTTATCGTCTTTAAGTGCTTTTGGGGCTTTACTCGCTCCTTGTATTTGCAAGGCTTTTTCATCTTTAAGGGATTTATTATTTTGAGCCGCTTTTGCAAAAAGATCGCTAAATTTTTCCTCCAATGTATTGACTTCATTTGAGGGAGAATGAGGACGTTTGAGACTAGGAGAAGTGTTTGTTTTATTTAAAATGGCATTTTGTGCAGAATCAAGCATAATATACTCCTTAAATAATATATACTAGAGTTCTAAGCAAAATATATTCCCTAAATAGCCAAAGTGTAAAGAATGTTTGATAAATCATTAAAGAATCTGCCACTTTGTGAGCCAACAAGCTTTTAGGGTAAAGAATCTCGATTGGAGTCTTTGGTGGATAAGGGAGATTCTTCGCGCATAAAGCCCTAAAATATGACAAAAATAAGGAGTTGCTGGTGATTGATAGAGTTTGCCTACCCTCTGCCCTCTAAATTCAAAGGCTATAAAGCGTGGCTTACTAACGCAATCTTTGCTTAATAGCTTCATAAGTAAGGCTATTTGGCTCTATGTGCAAAAATGCTTGATTAATCGGTATGTCCTCCCCCTCAGGGAGAATAGCGAGAATCTTACCCGGGTGAGTCAAGTCTTCTCTTTGATAAAACATCTCTAAAAATTTTGCAATGCTTACTTTGATATTCCCAAAGCTTGGGTCAGCCAAATACACAAAGTGAGAATCCATACCCTTATACACGCTAAAATGCTCCATATCGCGGATATTTACATAGATAATCACAGGGGTTTTTAGCTGCGAGAGCGAGGGGAGATCGAGCGCTACTCCCACAGCTCTAAAGCCCCTACTTTGCGCAAAATACGCCAAATCCGCAAAGGAAAAGCTCACACTCTCTCTTAGGCTTAAATTCGTTTCTATCTCTTCTTTTTTGCTTGTATCAATCCCTTTAGCAATCAACAAAAAGTCCAAAATATCCTTCTCGCTGATATTTTGCCCATAATAATAAGTAAAAATTGTAGAGAGAGAAGCACTCCCACAGCTATAGTCATAGCGCTGCTTTGTGAGATTTGCATCTCGCAAATCCGCCCAAGATGCGAGAGGAAGGCGTGCCAAAAAAGGGGCATTATACATATGTATATCGCTAAAGCATAAACCAAAGCACAAGCCCAAAAGATATAAATAACGCATTAGATTCTATATGAAAGCGAGAGAGTGATTGTATTACTCGAATATGTCTGCGTATCAAAGCGCTCTGTATCCATAAAAAGAATAAGCTTATTTTTAAGCTCATACGCCAAACCAAAGACATAGCCCACAGATGAGGCATTGTGTGAAATGACTTGCTGATTAAGCTTGTCTCTACTTTGATATTGGTATCTCACGCCAAAATTAAGTGATATATAAGGATTGATAGCAAAATAAAGCATGGGGCTAAGCACAAAGACTTCGCCTAAATCCATACTGATATTGTTATGCCTTTTTGCAAGATTTAGCCCGAGGTTTGCCTGCAGGAGGAGCACAATAGGCTCTATGGTATAAAAGCTAAGGGCATAGAGCGAGTACCCCTTGGCATATTGCCAACTTTTCTGCATATTAGGGAAATACACTTTTTCTGCAATATCACTTCCTATACCAAGTAAAATCGCAGGGGTTTTGCCCTCCTTTTTTGCTTCAATTAATAATCCAAGATTAAGCGAGCTTATATCGCCATTACTTTGGGTAGAAAAGCTCCCATTGCTTTCAAGATGGCTGTGTTGATAAAAGCTATATAAGGTTGTGAAAATCTCTACCCTTTTATGTATGCCATAACGCGCATTAAGAGAGAAAGTCAAATAGTCTTGATTGACATGCTCATACCCATAAAAAGGGATATGAATAAAAGAATTATCGTGATTTTGCACGGGAATAGTTTGCAAAGATTGGCTTTTACGTAAGAGATTGAGATAAGAAAATGACCCTATGAGTTTGAATTGTTTATCGTTTGTGAGAATTTCATCAACGCTCACCGGCTTTGCAAAAAGCATAAAAGGCAGAGCAAGAATACATAAAATGCGAAACCTCATCTCCCCTCCTTACCCTCCTACTTACTCTTCTGCAGAAGATTATATAACATCTAA
This sequence comes from Helicobacter marmotae, assembly GCF_003364255.1. Classification (GTDB taxonomy): domain Bacteria; phylum Campylobacterota; class Campylobacteria; order Campylobacterales; family Helicobacteraceae; genus Helicobacter_C; species Helicobacter_C marmotae. The sequence continues at coordinate 15,462 of NZ_NXLR01000015.1, read as the reverse complement.
TTTATCCTAAGTAGTATCATACTACCGCCCCAAAATGTGAGATAGAGGCAATGATTAACCCTTAAACTGAGAAAATTTCTAAATAACAACCCCATTTAGAAAAATTCAAAACACATATAGGATAAGTTGTATATAAAGATTTAAAAACAAAAAACCATTCCCAAATATGAGAATGTATATTATTTTTGCATATTTTTCATTAAATAATACTTAATCCTTATTGTTCTTACATCAATTTAGATTATTATCGGGCATAAATGCTACTTCGAGTAAAATCTTATCTCCATAAAGCAAGCAACACAAGGCAATTAAGCACCTCCTTACACATTATAAAAAGTAAAGAATCTCTAAACCTCCATTGCTTACATCGGCACAAACGCAAGCAAACTCCCTCAATGAAACACAAGCGACTTTGCCGCTTATTGTCATGTCTAGAGCCCTCTTTGGAGGGCGAAGAATCTCTTCACAAAGCCACTAGACAATCCCAACCCTCTTGTCATTCTGAGGGGAGCAAAGCGACCCGAAGAATCTCTTTCAAACCTACTAGAAAACCAGCAGAGATTCTTCGCTTCGCTCAGAATGACAAACTAATTTCCCTTGCGGGTAGCTAAGTTTGTCATTCTGAACCCCTGCAAGGGGTGAAGAATCTCTAAAGGAATCACTAGTCGTGCCTTTTGGTGTTTTTGAAAACAATTCTTCACCCCCTTTTTTTCTTTTCAAGGGTTTGTTATGGCAAACTTGGCTACCCATAAGAGGCGTAAATAAGCCCCATATTTAAAAATCAAAAGTATAATGCGAGCCTTGCAAGCTAAAGTGAGAGGTAAAATACAGCCATAAAAAGTGCGAAGCAAAATATGAAGCAGGGTATCAAAACACCATGAAAATAAACACAAAACACAAAGGAAATATTTTTAACGGGGGGGGGGGATAAAGAACCTAATTTAGGGAATTCCAGCCATATTCCAAGCCCGCATTATCATAAAAAAATAGGGCTTATCACTAATCAAAACCACAACACCCTTTTTGCAGCCCTTACATCACTTATCCAATCCATTCAACCCAATTCACCCTCCCAAGACCCACACCCTAAAGCCTCCCTCTTTATCATTAGCGGCTTTTTCAATGCAAAGGCATTTGCAGAGTTTCAGATACTAGCTCCCTATTTAAGCGCCTTCACTTTAATCATCGGCAGGAGCGAACCAAGTGAAAACACCACCCCAACACTTCACTTTGACCTCCACAACGACCCATTTGACATATCTATTAAAGATTTTACCCACCAGATAGATAGCATTACGCATGCCAAAATCGCCTATGATTTTATTTCAAGCCCTCATGTGGAGATATTAAAGCTTGCCAAAGAAAATATCCTCTTGCATTCCAAGCTCTACCTTGTGCAAAATGCCAATGGCATACATGCGATTATTGGGAGCTCTAACTTCACTGCGAGCGGGTTAGGCATTTATGGTGATAAAAGTAATAAAGAGTTAAACCTCCTTTGTGATAGCAAGCATGATACAGGGCAAGCCCTAGAGTATTTTAAATCTATTTACAAAGAAAGCACATCGTGTAAAGATGATGTGCTAAATACGCTTCATACGAGCTTTTTCTACCACTCTCCTAAAGATATTTTTAGTAAAATTATCTCCCCTCTCCCCCAAGCCGAGCCCCCCACACGTACAGAATCTCAAGCCCTGCAAGCCGCAGTTGAAGCCTTTGGGCTTTATGAATTTCAAGCCTTAGCGAGCCAAGAGCTTTTAGCGCGTCTTAAACGTTACACTATCGCGCTTTTAGCAGACCCTGTAGGTGCGGGGAAAACCCTAAGTGCGATAGGTGTGGCAAGTACGTATGCACTCATTACTATTATCGCCCCTAAGAACCTTGTCGCACAATGGGAAAGCTATTTTTCGCCTAATGAGCACACACCACATGCTGATTTTATCAAGGAATTACACGGCAAAGTGCTGGTCTTTAGCTATCATCAAGCACAAAACCCTAATGAATTTGAAAGAAGTCGCCTCAAGATTTCCACTCTAATTATTATCGATGAAAGTCATAACTTCCGCAATGGCTTGCCCCATACAAGGCAGCAAAAACCCAATAACTACCAAAAGCTAAGAGCCAATCTCAATGCCAATGCCCACCTCCTGCTACTCTCTGCAACTCCTATAAATAATAACTTCCTTGATTTAGCTAACCAGCTCTGCCTTAAGGGCGAATCTTTCTACGACCCCATCGCCACTTATAGAATCTACCCCCAAGATATTTGCCAAAAAGCCCAGAAAGCCCTTGAGAGTGCATATAGAGGAGATTATGAGGAGCTCCCACCAATCGAGCTTGAAAAAGATTATTTTGAGCTCACGCATTTAATCTTCTCTCGCTCTAGTGAGCAGATAATGAGCTACCTAAAAGTGCTTAATAAAAATATGCCAAAGCAACATCTCAAAACTTATGAGCTATCAAGTATCCCTAAACACATTGACTTTAGTTTTAAAGAGCTAAGTTCATATCTTGGCTTAAATGAGCAAGACCCGCAAAACTACATCTCCTTTGCCATATATGATCCTTCAAAATTTCTGCCTGAAGGTATTGCAGATAGGCTTTTTAGCAAGCAGTTAGCCAATCTAGGAGACTACACCACGCCACGTGGCTTTATTTGTATGAATCTCACCAAAGCGCTGGAGAGCTCACTCGATGCGTTTTTACCCACTATTGCTAAAATCATCGCCTATCACCGCACCTACCTTAAAGAAGCCGCCCTTTTAGAAAAGAACAAAGCCAATCCCAATGCCCAAGATTCAAATCACTTAAACAACGCTTTAAACAATGAGTCACTCGAAGATTTAGAAATATTAAATGAAGAAGAAGGGGAATCAGATGGAGATGAGGGAAATCTCCTCCCCACTCGCTTAGCTAAACTCAAGGCAGAAGGCTATTTGCATACGTTGGATAAGAAATTTAAAGAGCGCGTAGAGCTTGATTTAGCGCTTTTAAGCCGCATTGAGGCAAAGCTTAAGGGCTATAATTCACAAAAAGACTTCCAAACTTCCCAAAAATATCAAAAACTAAGAGAAATTATTGATGCTATCCCTCATATCAAATCTCAAAAATGCCTTATCTTTTCTGAATCTATTCCAACCACAGAGGCGATTAAAAATGCCTTGCGAAGGGATTATCCCAAGCTAAACATAGAATCTATCAATGGAGAGTTAAATAGCAAAGATTTTATCTCGTATAAAAACCGCTTCTCCCCGCGCTCACTCAAATACGAACTAAAAGATAATGAAAATGAGATAGATATTTTAATAAGTAGTGATTGCCTAAGTGAGGGCGCGAATTTACAAGATTGCAAGCACCTAATCAATTGGGATATTTCATTTAACCCAGTGCGGAGTATCCAGCGCATAGGGCGGATATGGCGTATTGGCTCGTTGCATACAAGTAATCACATCACGCACTTTTTCCCCGATATAAGTATAGATTCATATATCCAGCTTGAATCAAAGCTTAAATTTAAAATCCTAGCCGCCCAGAGTGCTACTGCAATTATGGACCCACACAGCATAAAGCTAGAAAAGGAACGTAAAGCCTTTGAAGAAAAGCGCAAAAAAGCCTACGAAGCGTTAAAAACTCAGAATATAGCGTTAGAAGAAACAAGGCTAAATTATTTCCTTACTTTAGAATCTGTGCTAGGAGGGCTAGCCCATAGCCTGAAACTCCCCCAAACACCGCTAAATAATGGCATTTTCTCCATAGCTTATGCTAAAACTGCACCACAGCATCACCTCCTAGCTTATATGCAAGAGCTGGAATCTAAAGAATATTACTGCACGCTTTTTGACCTAAGCACGGGGGAGCTAAAGTCAAGTGTGAATGATAGGGGAGCTAGTATTTTAGAGAGTTTAAGCTATCTTAAAGATATTGAAGATAAAGAGTCTAGCCTTTTTAGCCCGCTAGAAGATTTAACAAATAATTTTACAAACCTAGAACTTTTAAAAGCGATTTTTGCCAAACTCACCTCCAAGCTTAATCACCAAATCCAAACCCACGCCTCCCATCTTGCCCAAGCCAAAAAAAGCGATGGAGGGCTTTTTGAAGTGAAAAATCGCCATTTTAAGCTTATCGCATGGCTTTTTATTAACCCCGATTTTGAATCTATGCGCACCTTAAGCGGACAAAGCACAAAAATTGCAGATAGTGGAAGTGCGCATAGAAGTATAATGGGAGCTGAGTGATGAATAGCCAAACTCCCACCATGCCAAATACAAATCTACACACAAACGCCCAAGAAGCCATACAAGCCCCACACGCAGAGGAATACAGCCAAATAGATAGCAAAATAGACGATGAAGAGGGCTGGGATATAGTACTAGGGAATCCGCCCTATATTAGGCAGCAAAACATCGCACAACACGACAAAAAAAGGCTTAAAGAACATTATCAGGTTTCTAGCGGTGGAGCGGATATTTATGTGTATTTTTTTGAGCTAGCCCTTAGGATTTTAGCTCAAAAGGGGGTATTTAGCCTTATCACTTCAAATAAATGGATAAAGGCATCATATGGCAAACCTTTGCGCGCATTTTTGCTACAAAATTCTTACATAAAGTGTTATGTTGATTTTGAGGAAAGCAAGGTTTTTGAAAGTGCAGATGTGGAGGTGGGGATTATCACAGCTACAAACTTTTGTGGAGATAAAGCACCCATTATTAAATACTACAAAGGGCATAAAGCCTTAAAAACTCATTTCGCCCCAATTCCGCAATCTCACTTGAATGTAAATCAATTTAGGTTTGAAACACAAGATAAAAGCACAGATATTTTTCTCAAACTTCAAAGCTTACCTTTGAGTTTTGAACATATCGCACACATTGCTAAAGGCTCTTCGAGTGGAAATGATGATGTGTTTGTATTTGACCTCATTAAATCCCTCAAAGACACTATGGAAGTGCAAAATAAATTTGGTAAATTTGTGTTAGAAAAGAAAATTCTCATGCCATTTTGCTATGGGGAAGATATTGAAAGGCTTTCTTGTGTGGAAGTTAAGAAATATCTTCTATATCCTTATGATGAAGAAAATGTGGTTATTAAAAAAGAAATCTTATCTAAAGAATATCCCCTTGCCTTTGCATATTTAGAGCAAATGCAAACGCTTTTAATGCAAAGAAAACTAAAAATAACTAAAGATAATTTTTATAAATTCTCTGCATTGCGCAATGCTCACACTTATAAAAATAATAAAATTATGATTCCAGATTTGCTTTATCAGCCTAGATTTGGCTTTGATAATATTGGGTTATTTCATAATGCAGGTATTCATAATGTAATTTTAAAAAATCAATATCAGGGGCTAGAAAAACTTGTTTTAGGCATTCTTAACACTCAAGTATTTTGGTTTTTTATCAAAAATCAAGCTGTAAGCCTAAGAGGTGCTATAAGGCTTATGCCAACATATATGAACGCTTTTAGCTTCCCCAAAATCACAGCATCTAATCAACACATCGTAGATACAATTATTGCCTTAGTGGATGAGATATTAAGGCTTAAGGCGAATTGTGCTGTCTTAGAGAATGAAGCAAGTGAAAAATCTCCATCTCAAACCCCAAGTGCTAGCAAAGTTTGTCATTCTGAGCCTCCATTAGGAGGCGAAGAATCTCTAAACGAGTCACTAGTCACCCACAGAGATTCTTCGGTCGTTTCACTCCCTCAGAATGACAAACTAACAGCATTTACTAAAAATCCAAACAGCAATTCTTCACCCCTTGCAGGGGTTCAGAATGACAACAAGTCCCAAACGTCTTTCAGCAGTGAGACACGCTCTCACTGCGATAAAATTAAATCGCACGAAGTGCCACCTCTTAAAGCGTCGTCGGGGGTGAGAAGTATATCTTCGAACGACATACAAAGTATGGCGGGGGGGATATATAAGGGGGCAAGAATATTATTATGGGGTTGGAGCTTGCCTGCACGAGCGAAGCTCTTGCCCCCCCATTATTTTATAAAACTTTGCACATTCAAGCCCCTCCCCCTTGTAGAAAAAGAAAAAAGGGAATTACTAGAAAGGCAGTTACTTTGTCATTCCAAGCATTGCGAAGAAACTCTTTTAAAAACACCAAAAAGCACGACTAGTGATTCTTGCAGAGATTCTTCACCCCTTGCAGGGGTTCGTGATGCCAAAATAATTTCCCTTGTGGGTAGCCAAGTTTGTCATTCTGAGCCTTTAGGCGAAGAATCTCTAAAGGAATTACTAGTCGCCCACGTGAATTCTTCGGCTTTTGTAAAGCCTAAGACATGACAAACTTTGTGTCCTTGTAGGGAATAGACTTATCTTGCTGCAAGAGGTGACAAACACTCCCTTTGCGTGTAAGATATGATAAAAACTTGCGATTTAATCTATCCCTAGAGAAAAAGAGGGTTTATTATTCCCCCTTTATTAAATCCTCCAAATACCGCCCATACCCACTTTTTTCAAAAAGTTTCGCCCTTTTTAGAATCTGCTCTTTGTCTATCCAGCCATTATTGTAGGCAATTTCTTCTAAGCAAGCGATTTTATAGCCCTGCCGCAACTCAATGGTACGCACAAACTCACCCGCCTCTAGCAGGCTATCATGCGTGCCTGTATCAAACCACGCAAAGCCCCTCCCTAAAATTTCAGACCTTAAACGCCTTGCCTTTAAATACGCGATATTCACATCGGTAATCTCTAGCTCGCCTCTTGGGCTTGGCTTTAAAGCCTTAGCCACTTCAATGGCGAAGTTATCATAAAAATACAGCCCCGTAATAGCAAAATGGCTTTTAGGATTAATGGGCTTTTCCTCTAGGCTTAAAACCTCGCCTGCCTTGCTAATTTCTGCTACTCCAAATCTCTGCGGGTCTTTCACACGATAAGTAAAAATACTTGCCTTGCCCTCTTTAGCGGCACACTTTGCGTTTAAAAGCATAGGGGTAAGCCCCTGTCCATAAAAGATATTATCCCCCAAAATCAAAGCCACATCTTCACCGCCAAGAAAAGATTCTGCTAAAGTCAGTCCTTGCGCTAGCCCTAAGGGCAAATCTTGCATGGCATACTCAAAGTGCATACCTAAAGCCCCCCCATCGCCAAAAAGCTCCTTAAATCGCGGCAAATCCTTTGGTGTGGAGATAATAAGCACCTCATTGATTTGAGCAAGCATGAGAACTGATAGCGGATAATACACCATAGGCTTATCATAAATAGGCAAAAGCTGCTTAGAGAGTGCAAATGTGCTCGGATACAGCCTACTACCGCTGCCACCTGCTAAAATTACGCCTTTCATATTCCCCCTTTAGTCGATTTTTAGCACAGCAAGAAACGCCTCTTGAGGGAGTTCTACCCTGCCTATGGCTTTCATTCGTTTTTTACCCTCTTTTTGCTTCTCTAGTAATTTCCTTTTGCGCGTAATATCCCCACCATAGCACTTTGCAGTAACATTCTTCCCCATAGATTTAATCGTCTCTCTAGCGATAATCTTACTCCCTACACTCGCTTGAATCGCCACTTCAAAAAGCTGTCTAGGCACTATCTCTTTCATCGCTTCTACTAATGCCCTGCCTTTTTCATAGCTTTTCTGCCTATCTACGATGATTGAAAGCGCATCGACAATCTCTCCTGCTACGCGTATATCAAGCCGCACCAAATCTCCCGCCCTATAGCCAATAGGCTCATAATCAAAGCTCGCATAACCCTTTGTACAGGATTTAAGCTTGTCATAAAAGTCCATGACAATTTCATTACTAGGGATTGCATACACAAGCAAGACGCGCGATTGTGTGAGGTAGTCCATTTTCTCTTGCACGCCTCTTTTAGCAGAAAGTAAAGTGATGATATTACCCACATATTCACTCGGCGTAATGATACTCGCCCTCACATAAGGCTCGCAGATAGATTCTATCTTTTGAGTTGGGGGGAGCTCGCTAGGGTTTTGCACTAATACTTTTGAACCATCATTTAAATACACTTCATATACCACCGTTGGCGCAGTGGCAATGAGTGATAGCCTAAACTCCCTCTCTAAGCGCTCTTTGACTACCTCCATATGTAATAGCCCCAAAAACCCCACGCGGAAGCCAAAGCCTAAGGCTACACTTGTTTCAGGCTCAAAGCTAAGGGCAGAATCATTAAGTTTGAGTTTATGTAGGGCTTCTCTTAACTCTTCGAATCGGTCTGTTTCAATGGGGTAAATTCCTGCAAAAACAAAGGGCTTAGCTGGTCTAAAGCCCGCTACAGGCTCGCTTGTGGGGGATTTTGAATCAGTAATAGTATCTCCCACTGCCATATCTGTAAGGGTTTTTAACCCTAGTGAAATAATGCCAATCTCCCCGCAAGCTATGCTTTGAGTAGGGACTTTCTGCACGGGGTGAGGATAATAGAGGCTAAGTACCTCATATCTTTTGCCGCTGCTCATCATCAGCACTTCCTGCCCTACGCGTAGCTCCCCATCAATTAAGCGCACCAAAGCCAATGCCCCTAAATAATTATCAAACCAAGAATCATAAATTAACGCCTTTGTGCTGGCATTTACCTTGCCCTTTGGCGGGGGGATATGCTCTATGATAAATGCTATAAGCTCTTTTATCCCCACTCCGCTTTTAGCACTCACTTTGAGGACGTGCTCGCAGCTTAAGCCTATGGTGGATTCTATATCTTCACACACTGCTATAGGGTCTGCTGCGGGTAAATCAATTTTATTAATTACGGGGATAATTTCAAGATTATTCTCCATAGCGATATACACATTAGCAATGGTTTGTGCCTCCACACCTTGACTTGCATCAACCACGAGCAATGCCCCCTCACACGAGCTAAGCGAGCGTGAAACCTCATAGCTAAAATCCACATGCCCGGGCGTATCGATGAGATTAAGCGTATAAGTCTTGCCCTTATATGGGTAGCTTAAACGCACGGATTGGGCTTTAATCGTAATGCCCCGCTCTTTTTCAATATCCATAGTGTCCATAATTTGCGCTTTCATCTCGCGATCGCTAACCGCCCCGCATTCTTGTATTAATCTATCTGCAAGAGTAGATTTGCCATGATCAATATGAGCGATAATAGAAAAATTACGAATATATTCCTGCATACCTTGCCTTAACTCTAAATGCCTGCATTATATAGTGATACATTCAACAACATTTGAAACAACACTCAAAAAACGCCAGAAACAACAATGGAAACAACAATGGAAACAACAATGGAAACAACAATGGGCACAAAATAGGTGCAATAATAAAACAACCACGCCTAAAGCCATAATGCCAATAATATAAATGCCTTTAAGATTCTATGCTAAGATTAGCCTATTTCATATCACAACGTTTAAAATGAAGCTCTAAGGACAAAACAAATGGGGATAAGCCCTTTTAATGAAGATTCGCGTGTTAAGATTCCAAGCTTGCTTACACTCAGCACTTTGGGCTATGGGTATATAGGAAGTAAAGATCATAAAAATATACACCCACAAACCAATATCTACCTCCCTAGCTTTGAAGCTGCGCTTTTAAGGCTTAACCCCGAGCTAGAGGTAAGCCATATTCATAAGCTTATAGAGCATATATCGCTTATACTCTCATATGATGATAAGGGTTTAGCATTTTTCCAAGCACTTATTTTTGGGCTAAGTAACCATAAAATAGAGGGCTTGCATGCCCTAAAACTCATTGATTGGCAAATAATAGAAAATAATATTTTTGAAGTAACAACCGAGTTAAGCTATGGCAGAGATGTAAATAATGGGGGCTTTCGCCCGGATATTACGCTTTTTGTCAATGGATTACCCCTTAGCTTTATAGAAGTAAAGAAGCCTGATAACAAAAGAGGCGTGCAAGCAGAACTCTCCAGGCTAAAATTGCGATTTGAAAATAAACATTACAAAGCATACTTTAACCTTACTCAAATCATTATATGCTCTAATAACCTCCCTTATGATGAAAGCGAGATAGTGCCTCTAAGTGGGGCATTCTATACCACAAGCTATAGCCTCAAACTTAATCATTTTAGAGAAGAAGATGAAACATATAAGGGGAAAATACAGACTTTCCCTAAACCCGCTAGAGAATCCCTAGAGCGTATCCTTAAAGACACAAATAGCCAAGCGATATATAACACCAAAGAGTTTGAAAGCAACCTTGCAGGGAGCACACCTACAAATAGCTTGCTTATCTCACTTTTTAGCAAAGAACGTTTTATGTTTCTTTTAGCTTATGGCATAGCATTTGTAGAAAATAACACAAAGAGCCCAGAGGGGTATATAGCAAACAAATTGCAGAGGCATATTATGCGCTATCCGCAGTTTTTTGCAACACTTAAAATACGTTCCAAACTGCAAACATGGATAGATGTTGAGCAAAAGGCTAGGCAAAAAGAGATGCTAGAGGGCTTTAAAAATGAATGTGAAATCTCATATAAAAGAGGTATTATCTGGCATACGCAAGGCTCTGGCAAGACGGCTTTAAGCTTTTATGCCCTAAGAATGATTAAAGACTTTTATACTAAAGAGGCTATCCCTACGCGATTTTACTTTATCGTAGATAGGCTAGATTTATTGGAGCAAGCTTGCAGAGAGTTTGCTAAAAGGGGCTTACACACTAAAGCTATAGATTCTAAGCAGAGCTTTATTAATGAACTCTCTTGCATGCAAAGCAACACAGAGGGTAAAGATGAGATGATTGTAGTCAATATCCAAAAATTTAGCCAAGATAGTAAAGAAATCCCAAACCCTTACATAGCTAAGATTCAACGTGTGTTTTTCATAGATGAAGCACATCGTAGTTATGCAGATGGTGGCTCTAATTTCACTTATCTCTTTAACGCAGATAAAAATGCGATTTTCCTAGCCCTGAGTGGTACTCCACTACTTGAAAAAGGGAAGAAAAAGAAATCCACTGATATTTTTGGTCCATATATTCATAAATACTTCTATAATCAATCCATACAAGATGGCTATACGCTTAGACTGATTAAAGAGGACATTCAAAGTAGTTATAAAGAAAAGCTTCATATTGTGCTAAAAAACCTATCTGTGCAAAAAGGTGCATTAAAGGCTAAGCAAATCTATGCGCATACAAGCTTTATCACCCCACTTTTTGAATATATCGCCCTAGACTTCCAAACCAGCAGATTAAAGCTTGATTCCAGCATATGCGCTATGGTTGTGTGTGCAAGTAGCGAGCAAGCAAGAGCCCTTTATACCCACTCTCTACGATACTTACAAGAGGCTACTTCTCATCTCCCCCCCCCCCGTGCCTCATACGCCCACAGCTGGGGATTCAGCTTTATGGGGACATTCACAGGAATATTCAGCGGGCATATCACAAAGCACGTTACAAGAGGATATTTTACAAAACCAGCAAAAGAAGATACAGCATAGCCTAAACTTTTCACCCTCTTTTTTCTCTCCGCTTAAATGCGCGCTTATTCTCCATGACGAGCCAGATAATGCAAAAAATATAGAATCTTTCAAAAATGGCAGCATAGATTTGCTCTTTGTATATCAAATGCTCCTCACAGGCTTTGATGCCCCAAGGCTTAAAAAGCTCTATCTTATGCGCACTACTAAAGAGCATAATCTCTTGCAGACCTTAACGCGCGTCAATCGTCCTTATGAGGATATGCGCTATGGCTATGTGGTAGATTTCGCAAATATTGATGAAGAATTTGCCAAGACTAATAAAGCTTATTTAGATGAGCTTAAAGATGAGCTAGAGGCAGATTTAGGCGAGGAATTTACATCTTATAATAAGCTTTTTAAGAGCGAAGATGAGATAAGGCAGCAAATTTTAGAAATAGAGCAAGCTTTAGAAGGATTTGAAGTAAGTAATAAAGAACGCTTTGCCAAACAAATAAGACAATGTGAAAAAGACCAGCTCTACACATTGAGGAAAGCCCTAGAAGGAGCAAGAGAGTTACATAATGTTATGACATTAAAGGGACAAACCCATGTAAAGCTCTCTTCCCTAGAGCCTAAAATCCTCCTTGCTATTATCCAAGATAGACTAGAAACCCTTGCTTTAAGTGAGGCATTGAGTAAAGAATCTATATCGCCTGAGCTTTTAAATGTGGCATTAGAGGAATATATCTTTCATTTCACCAAAATAGGCGAGAGGGAGTTATACCTAACGCCTTTAAAAGAGTATATAAAAACTTTGCGAGAGGGCTTAGGTGCTTGCCTTGATAAAGAAGATGTGCAATATGTGAAGCTGTGCGAAGAGTTTCAAAGGATTTTACAAAAGCATAATACCCAAGAGATGAGCCAAGATGCTATAGATTCTCTAATTGTACAAACAAAAGCCCTGCAAGAGCGGCTTAATGCCTATAATGCCAGCAATGAGCTTACTTGCGCAAAATACAATAATGACCCAAAATTTCTGCGAATCCACAAACGTACAAAAGAGCATTTAAACAAAGCAGATTCTAACCATTCTGCTTTATATGAAAATCTTATTGCCATAAAAGAAAAAGTCGATAACAAGGTGCTTAATAATCTCAATCTGCTCGAAAATGAGCCTTATTTTGAAACTGAAGTAAGGGCATTAAGCAAAGAACATTTAAAGGCTATTTTTAAGCAATCTCCAAATACCACAGATACCACAAAGCATATATCACACCTAATCGCACAAGAGTATTTAAACCAATACAAACAAGGAGCACTCACATGAACACCACATTACAAAATCAAACCCAAGCACTTATCGATAGGCTTAAAAGCATTTGCGCTAATGCGGGGCTAGGCAATGACGCAGGAGAATATAAAATCATCACGCAAGTATTTCTCTATAAATTCCTTAATGACAAATTCATTTATGAGCTCAAAAAGGCATTCAAAAAAGCAAATCCAAATGTAAAAGACCTAGATTCTAAACACGTGTATTCAAAGCTAGAAACGATGTCAAAAGAAAGTTACGAAGAGCTATTAGATGATATAGGCGCAAATGTTAAGTTTGAAGTAGATGAGCTAATCCCTAGCCTCATCTCCAAGCAAAATGAAACAAACTTCTATGTAAGCGTTGATAGTGTGTTTGAAAATATCGCTAATAGAAACATCGATATATTTTCTATCCAAACTGAAGGGGGCGCTAAGATTAAACTTTTTGAGCCAATAATGCACTACATCATAGACCAAAGCAAAAGAGATCATTTTGCAAAAGCTATCATTTCTTCACTCACAACCTTTGACTTTGAGCAAAGCTTTTCCCAAGGGTATGACTTTTTTGCACATATTTTTGAATACTTAATTAAAGATTACAATAAAGACAATGGCGGCAAGTACGCAGAATACTACACGCCCCTCTCCATAAGTGAGATAATGAGTAAAATTTTGATTGCTAAAGATAGCCCTATAAGCGTATCATGCTATGACCCAAGCGCAGGATCTGGGACTTTGCTTATGAGCTTAGCCCACACGATAGGGCAGGATAAATGCAGTATATACGCCCAAGACATAAGCCAAAAATCAAGCCAACTCTTGCGACTAAACTTAATCTTAAATAACCTCTCTCACTCTATTCATAATATCACGCAAGGCAACACCTTAACTCACCCAAACCATAGCAACAAAGCCTTTGATTACATCGTAAGCAATCCTCCCTTTGGTCTTGATTTTAGCGAGTATAGAGATATGTTAGCCAAGCAAGAGGAGCGATTTTTTGCCGGAGTGCCAAAGATTCCACCAAAAAAGAAAGAAGCAATGGATATTTATCTTTGCTTTTTTCAGCATTTGCTAAACTCCCTCTCCCCCACAGGTAAGGCGGCTATAGTCGTCCCCACCGGATTTTTAACCGCTCAAAGTATAGCAAAAGACATTAGAAAATATCTCATAGACCATAAAGCCCTTATGGGAGCAGTGATTATGCCTAAAGATATTTTTGCCACCACAGGCACAAATGTATCAGTTATTTTCATAGATAAGGGCGCTAAGAGGGATTATGCTTATCTCTGCGATGCAAGCAAACTAGGTAGTCAAGTAAAAATAGATGATAAGAAACGCACGATTTTAAGTGAAGACGAGCAGGAGCTAATCACTACTTGTTTTATCAATAATGAGGTAAAAGAGGATTTTAGCATACTTGTAAGCTTGGAAGATATAAAAGTAAAGGGCTATTCCTTTGCAGCAGGATATTACTTTGAGTTTAAAGATACGCATATAGAGCTTAGCCAAGAAGCATTTGAAGCAGAACTTTCAGCGAGCGAGCAGGAGTTACAAGCACTTTTTACCCAAAGCGAGCAGTTGCAAAAGCAGATTTTAGAGAATTTTGCCAAACTCAAATTTAAGGGCTAAAAATGCGGAAACATAAAAATATAAGGATACAAAGTGGAGGTGAAGAATCTTTGTCTAATTTACTAGAAATTCTCTTAGTTTGTCATTCTGAGCGTAGCGAAGAATCTCTCTTATCTACTAGAGACTTTCTTTCAAAAACACTAAAAAGCACGACTAGTGATTCAGACAGAGATTCTTCGGGCTTTACAAGCCCTCAGAATGACAAACTTAGCTACCCGCAAGGGAAACCCACACATAATAAACACCTGCAAAGGAAATTACTTTGTCATTCCAAGCATTGTGAAGAAACTTTGCCCGAAACACCAGCGAGTCCGTTATTTTGTCATTCTGAGCGAAGCGAAGAATCTCTTTCAAACCTACCAGAAAGCCCACAGAGATTCTTCACCCCTTATCAGGGGTTCAGAATGACAAAAAGTCCAACCCACAAGATAAAATTACCTTGCAAAGGCAGCCATTTTGTCATGTCTAGCGGGAGGGCGCAAGCCCGACCGAAGAATCTCTGTTTGATTCACCAGAAATTCTCCAAGTTTGTCATGTCTAGAGCGAAACGAAGAATCTCTAAAGGAATCACTAGTCGCTTACAGAGATTCTTCGCTTGATTCTCAAGCTCAGAATGACAAACTTGGCTACCCATACAAGGAGGCTAATTGTCATTTTATAAACATTTTACATGGATTAAGGAGTTGTTTTAATGGGAAAATCACAGCAGTGGCAAATGGTGAAACTCTGGGAAGTATGCGAATTAAAACGAGGGCAGTCCATTACGCGCAAGCAGATTCAAGAAGGTAAAATTCCTGTAATTGCAGGAGGTTTAAGCCCTGCTTACTATCATAATCAAGCCAACAGAAATGGTGAAACTATTGCTGTAGCTGGGTCTGGAAAGAATGCTGGATTCGTGAGTTATTGGAATGAACCCGTTTTTTTGTCTGATTCTTTTTCGGTAATACCAAATTCAAAAGCCTTAAATTCTAAATTTGTTTTTTATTTTTTGAAAAACAGGCAAGATTATATATATACGCTGCAAATAGCTACTGGTGTTCCGCACATTTATCCTAGCACCTTGCAAAACTTCTCCATCCCCCTTCCTCCCCTTGAAACACAAGAAAACATAGCTCATATTTTAAGTGTGCTTGA
The DNA here is from genome assembly GCF_003364255.1 of Helicobacter marmotae. Classification (GTDB taxonomy): domain Bacteria; phylum Campylobacterota; class Campylobacteria; order Campylobacterales; family Helicobacteraceae; genus Helicobacter_C; species Helicobacter_C marmotae. Next base: position 40 of record NZ_NXLR01000015.1, on the reverse strand, counting down.
TAGCAAAATAGAGCTAAATAATCGCATAAATAAAGCATTA
>NZ_NXLR01000014.1 GCF_003364255.1 Helicobacter marmotae | reverse complement strand
CTACAGATTGTTCTACGGCTTTGGCATCTTGCTCTAAGCCTATTTTGGTTTGTTGTATGTTTTCATTAATGGCTAATCCCATTTGACCAAGTTCGTCTTGGGAAGTAGGTTGCAAGATATGATTGTTATTGTCTTTATGCGCAAGATTATCAAATAAAATGTTGAGATTATGTGAGAGTATTTTGATTGATTTTTGGATTTTTTCATAAAACACAAATATAAACAAAATAATAGCAATCAGGCACACAAAAGCTATTATCATCGTTACATAAAAACTATTATCTACTATATTTTTCACATGTTGTGAGCTCTCTTGTGCCATAGTTGCAAGATTATCTGTATAAATAGCCGTTCCTACCCACATATCATTGGTATTAGGAATGGGTGCAGAATAAGAAAGTTTTTCAGATGGTTCATTCTCGCCGGGTTTGTTGAAATAAAATGTCTCAAACCCTCCTCCATTTTTAGCCGCTTCATAAAGGGGGACAATATCAAAAGTTTTATTTCCTCGTATGTCTTTGCCATTGAGATGTGGGGCGGCTGGATTATAGAGGCAAATGGTCCTCAAATATATAGAAATACCCGCTTTTATCGGCTTCAAATCTAAAATCATCAACCATTTTTTTAATAATTTCTATTTGCTTCTCTTCGCTAGAAACGCCTTTTAAAAGCTCGCCTAGAGTATGAGCCATTTGAAGGCTCATATCTTTAATCCTTGATTTATTTTGTTCCCTCAGTATGAGTTCATTCTCAACACTTACAGCCTCTATACTTTTTGCATTATTGATATAAAAACTTATAAAAATAACAGCAAAAACAACCACTATCCCCAAAGCTAAAAATAGCATTTTTGACTTTATGCTTGCAAACATTTTCCCCCCAACTCATTTAAATTTTAGATTAAATTCCTGCCCCTTAGGCTTTCTCAAATGCCCTCATGCTGCATTACTTGCTCTTTATGCGAAGTCTTAGTATTTTTGCAATCTTGCCAAGCCTCCAAAATCTCTCCCCCACCTAATACACAATCACCTTGATAGACCACGAGGGCTTGACCTTGCGCCACACCATATGCAGGCTCTAAAAGTTTAGCATGGATATATTCTCCCTGCAGTGTTATATGTGCTTTAAGCGGTACAGAGCGATAACGCACTTTAATGTCATATACACCGCCACTAAAGGCTTGAGGAAGACTTTTATTGAGGGCTTTTATAGAATCTATAGCAAGCTCCTCTTTCGTTCCTACGATAATTTCATTGCTCTTTGGCAAAATGGCTTTGACATAATGAGGCTCATGCGAGCCAAATACGCTAAAGCCTTTGCGTTTGCCAATAGTATAGTGCATATAGCCTTTATGCGTCCCCACTGCCTTACCGCTACTATCACGGACAACCCCTTGATTATCCACTTTTTCATACATTCTCAAAATATCAATATAACTATCCTCTACAAAGCAAATTTCTTGAGATTCTTTATACGTTTGCAATGTCCCAAGAAAGGGTAAGAGTGAAAGGGCAGTTTTTTTCACATCTTCTTTATACATAGCCCCAAGTGGGAAGAGGATTCTATCAATGGCATCTTGTTTTAAAGCATAGAGAAAATAGCTTTGATCTTTTGTGTCATCAACAGCCTTTGCAATGCGCTTAATGCCATCCACCTCTTTAATCTGTGCATAATGCCCAGTAGCGATATAATCACAGCCCAATTCATCTGCCTTTTTGAGCCCTAAGCCAAATTTCATAAGAGGGTTGCAAATAGTGCAAGGGTTGGGAGTTTGCCCCTCTTTATATGATTGAATGAAAGCATCATACACATTCTGTTTGAAGGCTTCTCGTAAATCAAGCACCTCAAAAGCAATACCCAAATGTTGTGCAACCTTTTGACAATTTTGAATAAAAATCTGGTGCTTTTTTTCTTTATTATGGAGTTTAAGATAGAATCCTATAACTTCATAGCCTTGTGTTGAGAGTAGATGGGCGCAGTAAGAACTATCAACCCCACCACTCATAAGAAGTGCAACTTTCACAAAAAATCCTTTATAAAATAATTTACAAAGATAAATTTTAGCATATTTGAGGTAAGTTGTGTAAATAGAGCAAAAAGTGATTTTGTGCTATAATCTAGCCCTTTTTTAAATCGATTCATTCTAAATAATAAATCTTACATAAATATGAGGTGTTTTGTGATTTTAGAGCATGAGCTACCGCAGGGAAGCAAATTATACTTTGACACATCAGCCAAACTAAAGCGTCAGGTGGAATCATGTGCAATTCAAGCATTTTATCAAAATGACTATAGGGAGATTGTAACCCCCACTTTCACATTTTTAGAACATCAAGGAGATATTTTAAATCGTGAGCTTGTGCGCCTAAGCAGCGAGAGCAATCATCAAATTGGCTTGCGCTATGATACTACCTTTGAGGCTATGCGCATAGTAACTCAGCATATTAAAAGCAGTGAGCATAAAAAATGGTTTTATATCCAGCCTGTCTTTAGCTACCCCACGACTGAAATCCACCAAATCGGTGCAGAGCACTTAGGAGGGGAAAGCCTCTCGCCTGTGGTGTGTCTAGGTGCGCATATCTTACAAGAGTTGGGGCTTAAGCCTTATTTACAAATCTCAAATATGAAAATCCCCCTTTTATGTGCTAAACATAGTGGCGTGGATATAGATGTATTTGCCTCACAAGATGTGGGCAAACTCTTAGAAATGGGTGATTATATAGCAGATTTAGTCCATATTAAAACACAAAAAGATGTCCAAAATGCGATGAAGTCTGCCCCTGTATTTTTACGCGGTGAGCTAGAGAGGCTTTTAGAATGTGCAAGTTATTGCGAATATGAGAAAAGCATCTTTTCTCCCTTAGCGTTTTCACCCACTTCATATTATGGGGATTTATTTTTCCGTATGTTTATAGGCAATGCAACTTTATTGCAAGGGGGCAAATATAGCATAGGGGAGCAAAACTCATGCGGGTTTGCAATCTATACTGATGAAGTAGTAGAATGCCTCATTTAGGCATTTAAGAGAGAAGTTCAAGGGAGAGTTTATGGCAGATTTGATAGTGGGGATTCAATGGGGCGATGAAGGAAAAGGCAAGATCGTTGATGCAATGGCAAAAGAATATGACTATATTGTGCGCTATCAGGGAGGGCATAATGCAGGGCATACAATAGTTGTAAATGGGCAAAAAACCGCCCTCCATTTAATGCCATCTGGTGTGCTACACCCGCAATGCAAAAATGTTATCGGCAATGGCGTTGTTATCAATCCCCAAGCCTTACTAAGCGAATTACATTCATTTCCCTCACTAGAGGGGCGGCTTTTTATAAGTGAAAAAGCTCATATCATTCTCCCCTACCACGAGATACTCGATAAAGCTAAAGAATCAAATAAAGCCACACCCATTGGCACTACAGGCAAAGGTATAGGTCCATGCTATGCTGATAAAGTCTCACGCAATGGCGTGCGTATGGCAGATTTATACCAACCCACCAAACTCAAAGCCAAAATACAGGCTATTTATGAGCAAGCCCAATGCGTTAAGGCGATGTATGATGTGGTGTTTCCAAGCGTAGAAGATGTTTTTTCTTATTTAGAATCTATATCTAAACAAATTTTACCCTTTATTACCGATACTACGCAGCTTTTATGGGACGCACAAGCAAAAGGGCAAAAGATACTTTTAGAGGGCGCTCAAGGCAGTATGCTTGATATTGACCATGGCACCTATCCTTTTGTAACAAGCTCTACGACTATCGCAGCTGGAGCATGCAGTGGGACTGGCTTAGCCCCAAGTGATCTTGGGCAAATTATTGGCGTTGCAAAGGCGTATTGCACACGCGTTGGTAATGGCGCATTTCCCACCCAAGAGAGCGGAGAAGTGGAGGAGCGATTACGCAAGGCTGGGGGGGAATTTGGCACTACAACAGGACGTGCGCGACGTTGTGGGTGGTTTGATGCTGTTGCTGTGCGCTATGGGGCACGTTTAAATGGCTGCTCAAGCTTAAATATTATGAAACTTGATGTGCTTGATGGATTTTCATCAATCAAAGTATGCGTAGGCTATCAATATAATGGCAAGCAAATCAGCTCCCCTCCTGCTTCTTATGAAGATGTCTCCCCTATTTATAAGGAATTTGAAGGTTGGGACAAAACCCATAGCAAGCGTCATTTTTCACAATTACCAAAAGCAGCCCAAACCTACATTAATGAATTAGAATCTCTTGTAAATGTGCCAATTACTACAATCTCCACAAGCCCAGAACGTGATGACATTATTAGGCGTTAAATATGACAACAAAGTTTAGCCCTATCATAGATTTACGCAAAAAAGACATGCAAGAATGCGAACGTGCTATTTTGCAAAATGAAAATAACATTACCAACAAAAGAGCGCAAATTGAGCGCATTGCAGATGAGCTTGTAGGCTTAAAAATGCCTCAAAATGGTATGTTTAGTGCAATGCAAGCATATAATGAGATGAAAAAAATGCTTCTTGCCCATCTCCAAAATATACAAGATGAGCTTAACGAACTTCTGCTTCACAAAAATAGCCTTCAAAATCAATACAAAAAACACCATATTGAATATGAAAAAATAGCCTTTTTGGACAAAAAAGAGCAAGATAAGATGTTCAAAGCCTTAAACAATAGGGAAAAACGAGAGGTTGATGAAATTGCGATGATGCTTTATAATCGCACAGGCGGTAAGCGTATATGAAATGTTTTGCTCTCTTTGGATTATTATGCGCTGTGTGTTTGCATAGCTTTGGAGAAACTTCACAATTGCTTGATTGTAGCATTATTTTTGAAGCACGCAAGGAAGAAATCAAAGCCCAGCTTGATGAAATTGATGAGCGGCAGCAGGCATTGCAGGTGCTCCAAAATGCCACGCAAGTATTACTCGATGAGAAAGAGCGCCAACTGAATGACAAAGAAAAGCAAATTGATGAAAAAATCACTCTTTTTGCACAAGAGCAAGAGAAGGCAAAAACAGAGGAGGAAGAAAAGCATAAGCAAAATCTCGCAGAGCTTGATGAGAAAAAAGATGAAATACAGCAACTAATCGCACATAATGAAGCCATCCTCTCACAAATTAAAGCCCAAAAAGATGATAAAATCATCAAAGCCTATAAAGGTATGAAAGAGGCAAAAGCCGCAGCGATACTCGCAGACTTGCCAGAAGAAGAGGCTGTGGAAATTCTCTCGCAAATGGATGTTAAAGACATTACAAAAATTTTAGGCAAAATGGACAATCAAAAAGCCGCAAAGCTTACCTCCAGCATTCGCTCTCTCCCTGCCCAACCCACCAAAGAGAATGTCCCCTTGAGCCAGCCAAATAGCACTCCTACAGATGAAACTATAGATGATAGCAACGATACACAACCCACCCAAGAGGAGTAAGATTCATTTACACCTCTGCCTCTTTATATCTTACCTTTTGATAATTTTTAGGACATAACATTATGTGAGGGAGGTACTTTGTGTGTAGCAATGAATTTATCAGGGCACATAAGCGCATTTGCATGACCCCCTATAAGGACAATGTATAAAATGTAAAATATCTCTCCTTTGAATCGCTTAGAGGGCTTGTTTTGCCTCAGGTTTTGCAAAGCCGAAGAATCTCTGCGGGCTTGAGTAGCGATTCTAGGAGAGTTCTTCACCCCCTATCGGGGGTTGGTGATGACAAACTTCCTTAGTTATCTTGCGAGTCTTTATGCTAACAACCTAACCCCCTCAATTTGCTTACCTTACTTACATTTGCCCACATTTTTCAATGCTTAAAAATTCACAAAAAGTTATTCTTATATGTTACAAAATGTAAAAAGTTAAAATTTATAATTCAATTTTTATTGACACACCCAAAGAGATTTTATAAATTAAGAAGCGTTACTATTGAGTAACAAAATTTTACTTGAAAGGAGTCTTTATGAAGAAGACATTTGTTTTTTTAATACTTGCCTCACTTTTAGGGGCAAATTTTTGTTCAGGAGCAGAATCTTTAAAAGATTCTAAAGTAACAAGCCTATCTCAAGCAGATATGGAAGCATTGTTTCAAACATCTAATGTAAATGCCATTGTCTTATCAGAAGAAGAAATGAGAGCAACTGAGGGAGAAGGCTTTTTCACCGGCTTACTTATAAGTGGAGGCATAAGTCTTATAGGCTATGGAATTTGTAAAGCTGCAGGTGGAAGCAATTGCAAAATCGGTGCTTCAGGCTCTCAAAAATTTTAATAGAGTCAATGCTAAGGAGGGAACATGAAAAAGTATCTTATTCTTATATCTTTATTTTGCTCATTGCTCTATGCGTATGAGACAAGAAGCGATCTACGCGTAGGTGTGGGCGGTGTATATGGGCTTTATAAAAGTGATGGTGAAAAAGATATGAAAAATACAGGCGGCTATCTTACTCTTGTAGGCAGAGACTTTAGCTTTAATGATAGGTTATTTGCACAAGGAGGGGCTGATTTCGCTTTAGGAAAAGCCAAAAGAGATGGCAGGAGTGATGATTTTTCTCTCTTTAATTGGCATGTTAAAATAGGGTTTAATCCCATTTCTCAAAGCAATCCACTCTTTATTAATCTTGTTTATGCTTATGATTCTTTTAGCACAGATTTGGTAGCTAAGGACTTTGCACTGAGCACTCATTCTGTGGGCTTAGATCTTCAAGGCTTTATAAGAACGCAAGGCAAGGCACATTATGAGTATAATATAGGCTATTACTACACCTCTGGGGCATATATTGTAGAAAATGCCTATGCAAACACAAAAGGTTATAGCTACGCTATTAAAGGCTCTTTGGGCTTTAACTATGAGCTTTCAGAGAAATTGGCGTATTTTGTAAATGCAAGGGTGCAATATTTTAATCTAGCCGCTTCAAAGGCAAATGATACTTTAAGCTACCCAAAGACAAGCCACTTGCTTGGTATGCTAGAATTTGGGATTGAGTTTTCATTCAAATAATCTCAAGTCAAATTTTGAGGGCAGATTCGATATTTATTCAATCTGCCTCGCTTAAAGAAATTCATTAAGGTAGCTACAATGTGTGTTAGCAAGATTATGTGCATTTTAACTCTTGTTGTTTTACTTACAGGTTGTGGGGGAGCGTTGTTTGATAAATATAGCTTCGGGCTGGAGCAAGACTACCAACCCTGCCTGAATCCTTTAGAAACTTGCAATACCCAAAGGCTTAACTTCAATGCTCCAAATATCCCCTAGAACTAGAATCTATGTACAACCCACTTATGCCACTAAAACCATTAAAATAAGCCAAATTGCTTTATCGCACTTTAGAACGAAACATATGAGATAGAAGCTAAAAACGCTATAGAGAAGAATAAGTTGTTTGTGCGAAAAGAGGATATATGTCCCATTCAACATATTTATGCAAATAATGCACGACATAAATTCATACAGAATCTCTTCTAAACTATAGGGTTTATTCCTAAAGTTAGCATTTTCATAACTTTTTGTAAATTTTTAAGTATTAAAAAATGTGGGCAAATGTAAGTAAGGTAAGCAAATTGATGGGGGTTAGGTTGTTAGCACAAAATGAGCAAAGTAACTAAGAAATTTTGTCATCACGAACTCCCCAATAGGGGGTGAAGAACTCTCCTAGAATCGCTACTCAAGCCCGCAGAGATTCTTCGCCTGCTATGCAGGCTTTAGACATGACAAAATAACAGATTTTCTAGTGAAATCAAAAAGCAATTCTTAACCCCCTATCGAGGGTTAGTGATGACAAGAGAGGGCGGAGTTGCTGGTGATTGGATTTAGTGTGTGTTTGCTATTGCGGGTAGCTAAGCTTGTATTGCCTTAGAGTAATACAAAGCCCGCAAATAAGGTAAGTGGCAAAGGTAAGTGAGCCTTAAATTTATGCCTTAACTCTTCAAACTATTTAGCACGATCATCTAATATAATCGTAAAAGGACAAATCTCAATAAGTCGCCCGATATTTATATTTACCGCTTGCTTTCTAGCTTGGCGTACGAGCTCACTGACTTTCTTTTTATTCTGCACGCCTCGCGGTCCAAATGCCGCATTAGCAATAGCAAGTACATAAGCATTTTTCATCGCTTCTATTGGGGCTTCACCCGGGTTTTCAATAAACTTAGCACTCTCTACAATCAAATCATCAAACTTCCACTTTTCAAACAAATCCGCGAGTATCTTCAAATGATCTGTGCCAAAAAACTCATTTTCCACAAGGGTTATATCATAGTTATTTGCCTTGAGAGATTCCAAAAATGCCTTGTCTTTTCTCACTTCTAGCAAAACTTTTGAGAATAAAACCATACCCGCCCTCAAAAGCAATATACAAGGGATAAGCTCTTGTGCGAACTTTTTATCGATTGAAGAAAACCAATCTGAAACAAAGCTAACCGCCTTGCGAGATTTGATGATAAATTCTTCTGGCTCTAGCCCATATGGTGAAACATTTATATGTATGCTACTCTCAAAAAATGTTGCAATGGCTATACTCGCGACATTATTAATACCAAGCAAAGAAACAATCTGCCTCAAATTTACAATCTCATTAGAAAATCCATAAAAAGGCGAATTTACTAAATTTATCAAATGGTCTCTCAAAAGTGGATCATCAGAAATAGCTCCTGTAACTTCTTCTATACACCAAGATGAGCAAGTATCTTGCGCACAATCTCGTAGCATTAGAGCTACCTTTGGCAATGGCGGATAGCTATTTATCACCTTTTCTAAAAGCTCGCTTTGGGTATATTCAGGAATGACTTCTTCAATCTCTTCATTTTCTGCTGGGGGGGGGGATAATTCAGCAGAAGTTGTGGTTTGTAATTCTTTTTCTTGAGTTATAGCAGTAGATTCCATGATATAGTCCTCCAACTTAAATAATAAAAATTGTTTATATGGAAATATTGCTTATTTTCTGCTTAAACTTATGACAAAAGATAAGGGATTAATGACTTTTATTAAATTAAAGATAAAAATTGTCATATTTTTGAGAGACAAAATATCGCCCCTATAATGTATATGAAAATATGCGAGGTTTCAAGTCTAACTTGCGTTTGCTGCGGCTTTCTTTATGCCATATCTTTGCTTTCACAAGCACGCCAATTTACAAAAAGTCTTATAACAACGATTCGCCCATTTAAAGGCTCTAAATCAAACTTGCTTTGAACATTACTCACTAGATGGCATTAAATGCTATACTTTACACAAAAGGAGAAAATATGAAAGGAAAATTAATACGATATATACATAATAAAACACCTAACGCGCTACCCTCTCTTGGTTTTTTACCCGACCCTGCTGAAAATATGCAAGATATAAGCGAAAATAAAAGAGAGGATATGATAGCCCCCATTGAAGCAACCCATGATATGAATGAGCTTATTGTGCATTTTGAGAGCTTTAATCTCAATGCCTCTACCCCGCGCATTCCTCTAAGTGATGTGCAGCTTCTAGCCCCCATTAAATCCCCACTGCAAGATGTGATTTGTTTAGGCATTAACTATATGGAGCATGCTAAAGAATCTGCTCGATTCAAAAAGGAGATATGCGATACCAAAAGAGAAGAGGCTATATATTTTAGCAAGCGCGTAAATGAATGCACCAACCCAAATGCAAGCTTTTCTATTGGTGCTAAAACCACGCAGCTTGATTATGAGGTGGAGCTTGTAGTGATTATAGGTAAAGATTGCACCCACGCCACAAGGGCAAATGCTATGGACTTTGTCTTTGGCTATAGTATGACTAATGATATTTCTGCGCGGGATATACAGCTTAAGCACAAGCAGTGGTATGCGGGTAAAAGCCTTGAGGGGAGCTTCCCTCTCGGTCCTTGTATTGTACTAAGAGATTCGCTTAATCCTCATAACCTTACCATTAAAAGCTATGTCAATAACCAATTGCGACAAAATAGCAATACGTCAAAACTAATTTTTGACATTCCCCATGCGATTTGTGAGCTCTCGAGCTACTTTACCCTAAAGGCTGGGAGCATTATATCAATGGGCACGCCTGATGGGGTAGGTATGGGCTTTAACCCTCCCAAGTTTCTCAAAGCAGGCGATGTTGTCAAATGTGAGATAGAAGGGATAGGAATCTTGCAGACATTTTTTAGGGCTTAGATTCATAAAAACGGAGGGGAAACGCAAAGGCAAAAAGCAGATGAAAGAAAACTTGCCACTTTAGCCTTTAATAAAAACCGCGTATGTAAGCCCTTTTTGTATAATCAGCTCATGTCCTCTAATGCTTATCTCGCTCTCCCCTTGGCTAAAAAGTTCCATAAATCGCGCTTCTCTTTCCATTGCCTGCTCATCACATAGCATACGGCTTATGCCTGAAGCACTAATACTTAGCCTCTCTCCTTGCAAGTGATACTGCGCAAAAAACTGATTACACCCTGCATTTCCGCTTAAATTCCCTGATTCAAAATACACAAATATCTCATGAGGGGGCACATTAAAATCCTTATCTGCCCCTTGTAGTTTAATACAAACCCAATTCCCCAAAATATCTGGCGTATTTTGTGCATTACAAGCTATCAGCAAAAGAGCCAAACCTAAAAGCCACTTACCCCTCATCTACCCCTCCTAACTCTGCCATTCAAGCTCTGCAAAGGCTTCCTTAATGCTCGAATGCACTTTTAAATTACTAATAAATGTATAGCCAAAGTTGTCATTTTTAAGCTTTAAATGCAGCTCATGGTTGCCCTTAAGGTTTTGCGCATGGGCTTTGAACTTCTCTAAAATCCCCTCTTGCACACTTTGAGCGCTAATAACCACGCATAAAGGCATACACATATCAACCTGCTCAGGCTTCATATCAATGGGAATAATCCTCTCTTCCTCTTTGACTTCGCTTTTATCTTTAAACTCCACTTTTGTTGTTTCTTTTAGGGCTTCTTTAAGGGTGAGAATCTTCAAAATACGAAGACTTATGCTATCCTCCCTCTCCTCAACCTTGCATTTAAGGGCTAAAGGCTCTTGCAAATTAAGCCCCTCCAAACTCTCAAGGTGTTTTTCAAACACCATAATTTCCATATTCCCACCATAATCCAAAAATTCAATGCTTCCAAAGGGCTTGCCGCTCTTTTTGCTGATTTTACGCTTAATATTAAGCACCTTGCCCACAAGCATACATGAGGAATTAAGCTGCAACTGCTCTAACTCTATGCTTTTTACCACGCCTTTTATGCCCTTGATTTCCTCTCTAAAGTCATCAAGCGGGTGCCCTGATACATAAATCCCCATACATTCATACTCATAATCAAGCAAAGTGCGCACATCATATTCAGGTTCATTTTTTATCCCTAGCTGAATATTAATCTCTACATCATCTCCGCTAAAAAGCGAAGAGCTCATCATTTCTTTTGCCTTATCTTTCTCGCGCCCTTTTTCACAAAGCATATCAATATGCTCAAGCATACTTTTACGCGAATACCCCAAATTATCCAGCCCACCAGATTTGATAAGCGGCTCTAGCGAACGTTTAGTAAGCTTAGAGAAATCCACTCGTGCGATAAAATCTTCTAAATTTTTAAACACACCATTTTTCTCGCGCTCTTGTATGATATTCTCAATAGGCGCCTCTCCTAAGCCCTTAATCGCACTTAAGCCAAAGATAATCTTTTTCTCCCCATCAAACTCACCCACGCCAAAGTCATTTTCAGATATATTCACATGCGGGGGCACTATGTCGATATTCAAGCTTTTGACTTCATCAATATATTTGGCTACAGATTCTATTTTATTAGTCTCACTTGTAAGCATAGCTGCCATAAATTCATGCTCATAGTAAGTTTTCAAATACGCGGTTTGGTAAGTAATCATCGCATAGGCTGCGGAGTGAGATTTATTGAATCCATAGCCGGCAAATTTGACAATAAGCTCCCATAAATCCTCTGCCTTAGCTCTATCAAAGCCCTGCTTCTCTGCTCCATCGGCAAATTCTTTCTTAAGCCTTATCATTTCATCAAGCTTTTTCTTCCCCATAGCGCGGCGCACTAAATCCGCCCCACCTAAAGAAAAGCCCCCAATAGTTTGCACAATCTGCATAACCTGCTCTTGATAGACAATCACGCCATAAGTGGGCTTTAAAATCCCCTCTAATACATCAAAAGCATAATGAATGCTAGCCAAACCATGCTTGCGATTAATAAAGTCATCAAGCATACCTGATTCCATAGGACCGGGGCGATAGAGAGCAAGCATCGCTACTATATCCTCAAAAGTGCTAGGCTTTAGCTTTTTAGCCAAGGCTTGCATACCTTCAGATTCTATTTGGAATAAGCCCAATGTATTGCCACTTTGGATACTCTCATAAACCTTGCTATCTTCCATATCCATAATGCTAAAGTCTATTGCCACGTCATAGCGCTTTTTGATGAGCTTAATCGCATCATCAATCACTGTGAGTGTCTTTAAGCCTAAAAAGTCAAATTTAATCAAATCCACTGGTTCAAGCCAATTCATAGAATATTGCGTAGCTACACCTTGCATTTTGTCATTGGTATAAAGGGGCACCTTATGCCATAGCTCTTCTTTAGAATCTATCACAATAGCCGCTGCGTGTGTGCCTGCATTACGCTTTAAGCCCTCTAAAAGCACAGCATAATCCCACACCTGTTTGGCTAAAGGATTGCTATTAACAAACTCGCGGAGTTTGGGCTCTTTCTCCCATGCACCATCTTTTTCTTTGCCGTCTTTGCCTATATGTTTTGTAAGGGTAATGCCAAGCTCTGCGGGTATAAGCTTCGCAAAGGCGTCTGCATCATTATAGGGCATATTAAGCACTCTAGCGACATCGCGTATCACACCCTTTGCAAGCAAGGAGCCAAAGGTAATCACTTGGGCTACATTATATTTGCCATAAGTATTGGCTACATATTCTATCATCTCGCCTCTTCTGCGCTGGCAAAAGTCCATATCAATATCAGGCATACTGACCCGCTCTGGATTCAAAAACCGCTCAAAAAGCAAGTCATACTTCAAGGGGTCAATATTAGTAATCTTTAGCGCATAAGCCACAAGGCTTCCAGCGGCACTTCCTCGCCCCGGACCCACAGGGATACCACTCTGCTTTGCAAAATTCACAAAATCCCACACTATCAGCATATAGCCGGGAAACTTCATAGAGGTAATCACCTCAATTTCTCGCTCTAATCGCTCCTTGTAGCGCTCATGCAAACTCTCATCTATATGCTCTAATCGCTCCTTTAAGCCCTCTCTGCATTTATAGGCAAAATACAGCGCATCATCTATGGAAGAAAGGGGGGTATTGAGCTTTTGCTCTAAGCCCTCGCTTTGGGCGTAGCTTTGCGTATTTTTAAAGGTTGGGGGCGTGGCGGGGGTATTATGCAATAATACTTCACCTGTGTGCTTATTTTTAATCTCAATATTTTTCAAATCCAGCTCTAAGCGGCATTTACGTGCGATTTCTTGGGTATTTTCAATCACTTCGGGCACATCTAAAAAGAGCTTTTGCATTTGCTCGGGAGATTTCACATAAAATTCTTTCACAGAATGCTTCAATCTATCTTTATCATGGAGTGTTTTACCCATTGCCACACACATAGCCACTTCCTGCACACTCGCATCTTCTTGCATAGAATAATGCGTATCATTGGTAGCAATCACCTTTACCCCACACTCCCTGCCTAATTTAAGAATCTGCTCATCAATAAAAAACTGATCATTAATCCCATGGCGCATAAGCTCTAAATAAAAATCCTCGCCAAAAATATCCTTATACTCAAGCACGACTTCTTTAGCGACTTCATAGCCCTTAGCTCCATAGCGCACATTACGCGGATTATTGACATTTAGCTGCCAATTCACCTCACCCTGCAAACACGCCGAAGAGCACACTAAGCCCTCGCTTCTCTCCCGTAGCAGCGCCTTATTAATGCGCGGATAGTAATAAAAGCCATTAATATAAGCTTGAGAGCTAAGATACATAAGATTCTTATAGCCTATTTCATTTTTAGCAAAAAGGCAGAGGTGAAATCTCTGCTTTGTGTCCTTGTCATTGAGTGTATCGCCATTGTGGAGATAGGCTTCAATGCCAATAATGGGGTTTAGCCCCTCTTCTTTCATACTTACATAAAAATCAAGTGCCCCAAACATATTGCCATGGTCTGTTACCGCTACAGAATCCATGCCCAACTCTCTCACACGTTTTGCTAAAAATTTGATTTTATTCGCCCCATCAAGGAGGGAGTATTCTGTATGTAAATGCAAATGTGTAAAGCTCATTGTACTATCCTTTAAGTGCAAATAAGTGCAAATGATGAGTTTCAAGTTAGTTTAAATCTATTTGTGAGTGAAAATACATCAATTGAGTAAATTATAAGTGATATTCCTTGAGTCTTTATTGAAAGTAAGAAAGATTCCCTATAACGCAAGCTATCTTTACCCCCTTCTCACTTTAGACTTAAAGTCGCTAGTAGTATATTTCACCGCTGGGAGACGTTGGAGGCTTTATGAGTGTTTCCTTTAGCGAATGCTTCACACTCAAAGAAAACATAACAAATAGCTTAAGATTCTAAAGCAAATAACAATAAGGGCTTTGCGTTTTAAGCCACCACAAAAACATTTATTTAAAAATATCAACACAAGCGATTTGTGCTTCTATCTCTAGGCTTTTATGCAAGGTTTGAATCACTTTTTGAAAATGCTTATAGTCTATTTCCTCGCCCTTGTGGCTTTTAAGGTATTTATCTAGGACTTGATAGCCACCGATTTTATACTCCCATACTTCTTTTGAAACATTGCGAAAATAGAGAAAATCATTTACAAAAAGCCTTTTATCCTGCTCTTTGTAAAGGGGTTTTTGTATCGTTAAATCTCTGTTTTCATTGTCAAATAAAGCCTCGCCTATACTCAAATCCTACTCCTTGTTATAAAGATAAAGTGGGAAAACATAACTCCCGCTACCCACTAAATGCAAATCAATGATATTTTGCGTGATGAAAATATTGTTAAGTTCTTGTAACTTACAGCCTCTATCACAGATTAAGCCTATATTTTGCATGTTTAAGCCTTGAGATAGAGGGGGAATATCGTCCCCGCTCCAGTATTGCCCCCGCCCATTAGGCTCAAATCTACTAAAGTATTTATTGCTATCACACATTGCCAAGAACCGCTCATCTTGTATTGTCTCGCGACATTTAAGCCTATATTGCAACCTATTATCACTTTTCTGTCTGTCTGTCTGTCTGTCTGTCTGTCTGTCTGTCTGTCTGTCTGTCTGTCTGTCTGTCTGTCTGTCTGTCTGTCTGTCTGTCTGTCTGTCTGTCTGTCTGTCTGTCTGTCTGTCTGTTGTGCCGTTCATTAAATGCACAGCGATAAGCTCTTGTCCCAATGCACTAAGCTTTAAAAACATCTCTTTACTTTCTACAAAAGGAATCTTTGGGAAATCAATCTTTAAGAAATCAATATATCTTTCGCGGTAGTCTTTATGAAAAAGCACAGCATAAATGTAGCCCAAAATCTGCTCGGGGCTAAAATGCTCTTTGTATTTATCATCTATGAAAGCCCTAAATTCGGGAGTGAAATTTTCTATCCCTTTAGAATCTGAGTTTTTGAAGTCTCCTAAAAAATGCTTCATTACTTTGCCTCTAGGTCTCTCTAAAAAGCCCTTAGAATTGCACGTATAGTAAGTCCAACGATAATCAAATGGGCGGTAATGAATTTTTATATAATTATTTGGGGCATTGTTTGTATCTCTTAATTCTTTTTGGGCGTATTCTATTTTCCAATCTTCAGAGTCTTTTGGTAGGTTAAATTCTTTTCTTGCTTCTTCCACGCCAAGCTCTAAAAAACGCAATATTCTTGCCTTAAAATCCTGCAAAGACTTTTCATCATCAGAATTTGACATTACCATATCTCTACCGCCCACAATTCCACGACTTGACAATCTAAATATATCCTTTACACTCCAGCCCTTATCATAATTTTCTCTTGGTCCATTTTGCGGGATAAAGAGATAAAAAGGTGCATTTGGCTTTAGCTCCTTCCAAGAAATAGAATCTAAAGTGTTTTCATAAAGAAAATTATATTTGTCTTTACATTTGCCATAGAGGTCATAATGATAAATTTTTGCTAAGGGTTTGGTTGAAGATACTTCTTTAGCATTTCCTGTCTTGTCATTCTGAGGGCAAATGCCCGAAGAATTTTGAGATACTTCGGCTAAAGCCTCAGTATGACAATTTCCATTTTTCACAAAAACATTGATAGAAACACCCCCCTTTATGCCAAAGACATTTTCATCTTTACTCCCATCAGGGCAAACTTCCTTTTTAGTCACACTGCCATGCAAATCTAAGATATAAATTTCATCAAAACTCTTAAGTAGAGAATACCTCATGCCGCGAAGAGTAGGTGCATCTAAAAAGTTATTATTAGAGATAAAGGCAAAGATTCCACTTCCTTGTTTTTGAATCTTGGATTCTGCAAAGCAGATGAATTTCACATAATCATCAAATAAGAATCTGGGATTTTTTTCTCCGAGCTTTTTGGACTCAAAAATGCTTTTAAAAGCGCTTTTACACCGAGTAAAATTTTTATAGTCTGCATTCTCATCTTGTCTTAATCGTTTTCTCTCTTCTTTATTGAGATGTTCATACTTCTTGTAGATTTTTAAATATTGCTCTATTTCTTGTTGTTGTCCTTTTTCTAACTCTCCCTTGCTTGGATCTATTCCATAGCTGATACGCACTTCATTTGCATATAAGCCCTTATTCGCACTAGCACCTGAATATGGGGGATTCCCCGTTATAATGAGGATGGGGTCTTCCTTAATTTTTTGGGCAGCTTTAAATTCATCTACAAACTCTACAATTCCTGCGAGAAGATTGCTTTCCCGATTTCGCTTAGTTTGTTCATTCTCTGTATAAAGAGTATTAGTTAGCCTAATATTAAGCGATTCACCATCTTTTAACTCCGCACCAAACTCTTCTTTAAATACTTGAGAAAGTCTTAAGTGAGCTATTGCATAAGGAGCAATGAGATATTCAAAGCCACAAAACTGCCTTAAAAGCCTTTTAGGCTGATAATCCGGGCTATTTCTGTTTATGTCCCCTAGGGCTTTGCGAAAGGCTTCTAGGAGAAATGTCCCCGTGCCTGTGGCAAAGTCTAAAAGTGTGATATGGTTATCTTCTAAACTCGCACCTAAGCCCTTTTGCAAACCAAAATCAGCCCTCAATACAGAATCTATGGCATTGATGATAAAGCAAACCACGCTCGCAGGAGTATAATACACCCCACGTTCTTTACGCTGCTTAGAATCATATTGGGCTAAAAATGTCTCATAGAAATGTAAATATGGGTCTTTATGTATGTAAGCAGTCGTGTAAGTCCCTAGCAAATCTTTTTCACTACTTTTATTAAGCTCATGGATAATACTTGCAATATCGATATGATTAATAATATAACATATCTCATCTAGCAGCCATTGGATAGAAACTAAATCCTCAAGTTGATTGAGAAAATCACTCATAGCACGAAGAAGAGGGAATGATTTAGGGATAAATTTCTTTGCATTATACAAATCAAGCTCTTTGCCATGGTTAAGCCTTGCAAGAAATAAACTATATGTGAGTGTTTGGGCAAAACTATCAGCAAATTCATCAAATGCTAGCTGCTTATAGAGAAATTTCTTAAAGGTATTATATACACCTTGGATATGTGAATTATTCTGTGCGTTTATAAGGCGATCTTTTAAACGACTTGTGCGTATGGCTAGGGCGTTGGCAAACTCTACAGCGGTGCTAATGGGCTTAGGTTTGTGGGTAAAAAAGCATTTAAAAAACTCTTCTAAATCTTTAGCCTTTTGTGCTAGAATGGCTTTATTTCTAAGTGTCGCTTTAAGCTCCCCTAGCGGGCAGATTTCAAGCTTTGAAGCTATATATGCCCCCCCCCCCGGAACATCTCTTAAATCCCCACGTACACGCCAAAAACGCAAGTAATCAGTCAATATGATATTATCACTTAATTTTAAGTATTTTTGAATTTGCTCACTTTGGGCGACTTTGTCTAAATCTGCTTCCACTCGCTTATTTTCTATACATCCTATAGTCAAACCTTGATTTGTGATAGCAAAGTCCGGTGCGCCTCTGCCTTCTTTATCATTGTTTGGCTCATGTGTAATATGAAGATTTTTTAACCCTAAATCACCACAAGCAAGTTTATCTTTTAAAGTTTCAAATAATTGCTGCAAGGGCATTCTATAAGTATGCTCCTTATCTTGGCTCTTTATATCTTGTATTGCCTCTAAATATGTTTTTAACACTTCCATAGCCTCTCCTATAAGCTTCTATCCCCTACTTGTAACTGCCCAACTCATCATCTGCCTATACCTTAAAAAGCGAGCTTAATGCGTCAATACCTCGTTTTTCTTCCTCTTGTTTTTGCTCTACTTTACCCTCACTTCCTAACTCTATAAGCTCAATATCGCACTCACAAAGCATACTTGCTAGGCGGATATTCACGCCATTTTTACCAATAGCCTTGCTCTTTTGATCTGGCTTAATCTGCACAATCGCCTTTTTTCGCTCTGCCTTGCCCGAAGCATTTTTAGCCTCATTTATATCCCCTGCCTCATTTTCCTCAATCTTCACACTCACTACATGGGCTGGCGTAAGTGCTTTGGCGATAAAAATCTCTAATGTACTATGGTACTCCACACAATCAATATTTTCATTTGCTAGCTCCTTACTCACCGCATTAATGCGCACTCCCTTAACGCCCACGCAGCAGCCTATAGGGTCGATACGCGCACTATGAGAATACACCGCTACCTTTGCCCTATCGCCCGGGATTCTCGCACTTTTATAGATGATCACTTCATTATCTTTAATCTCTGGCACTTCCATAGCTAAAAGCTCTTCTAAAAATTTCGGTGCTGTGCGGGAGAGCTCCACTTGCAAGCCATTACGATTAATGCCTACAAACTTCAAAATCGCCCGAACGCAATCCCCCACCTTAAAATGCTCTCCTTTTATGCGGTTTTTCTGTGGTAAAAGCGCTCTAATGCCCTCAATCTCAATAAATGTATTCCCCTCTTTATCCACGCCCACAACCTGCCCATTGACGATTTTACCAAGCATGGAGCGGAAATTTTGCAAAATTTGGTCTTCTATGGAACGTTGCAAGTGGTATTCAAGATTCAAAAACAGCTTATTAATCGCTCCCCTGCTCATCGCCTCTAATTGAATCTCACAATCTACCTCATCATTGATACTTACATCGCCAAGCTCTTTGGCGCTTGCTAGTGGAATGTATTTCGCGCTCTCTTCTTCATCTAATGCCCTCTCATCTTCACATACCCTCATACGATAAAAAAGTTTCAAAGTCCGCTCTTTTGGGTCTTCTTCTACAAAATAATTATGATATGGATTGATTTCTTCTTGTGCGATTTTGATAAGCCCATCTTTGACAATACCTAGCACCACCTGATTATCTAAGCCCTTGTCATAGGCAATTAAATCAATAATATCTAAAATCTTTTCCATGTTAAACATTTCTCCTAACGCTCTAAAATTATGGATTGTTTTATATGTAGCTTGCGGGTTTTGCACAGCCAAATAAATGCCATAAGCCTTGACTTTTAGCTCTTGCAAGGATTGTAATAAAAATTTGCTTAAAGTTCCAAAATATGCCTATTTTTCGTTATAATGGGCGATTCTATAAATCACAGGAGTCAAAGGAGAAAGCTATGGAGCTTAAACTTGCTAAGAGTGCGCCAAATGCCAAAACACTCACCAAAATAACCACTGAAGATATACTCAAACAATGCGCAGCAGGCACACATATATTTTATTTTGATAAAGAAAATTCACATAAAGATATGCAAAAAGCTTGCACATTTTTCCAAAAACAGGGCTATAGCACGCATTTGCATGAAATCCGCTATGCCCTAGATGAGGGAAGCTATATCTATGAGCTCCATATTATCTAAACACTTGCCACTCCTCCCATGAAGCTTTTTGTCCAAACAATGGGTTGTGCGATGAATGAGCGCGATTCAGCACATATGATTGCTGAATTGCAAACAAAGCTTAACTACACCCTTACAGATAATCTCAAAGAAGCAGATTTAATCCTTATCAACACCTGCTCCGTGCGAGAAAAACCAGAGAAAAAGCTCTTTTCTGAAATAGGTGCTTTTGCTAAGATTAAAAAGCAGGGGGCAAAGATTGGCGTATGTGGCTGTAGTGCGAGCCATTTAGGGGAAGAGATTATCAAAAAGGCTCCGAGTGTGGATTTTGTGCTTGGGGCAAGAAATGTATCTAAAATCACGCAAGTGCTTTTCCAGCCTAAAGCCGTAGAAGTGGATATTGACTATGATGATAGCACATATATCTTTGCCTACTCACAAAGTATGAATATTAAATCAACACTCAATATCTCCATTGGTTGTGATAAAAAATGCAGCTATTGCATTGTGCCTTTCACTCGCGGTAAAGAAATCTCAATCCCCACAGATTTACTCCTCAAAGAAGCGACAAACCTCGTGCAAAATGGCACAAAAGAGCTCTTACTTTTAGGGCAAAATGTCAATAACTATGGAGTGAGATTCTCCCACCCTCACCCAAAAACAAACTTCACCGAGCTTTTGCGCCGCTTAAGTGAAATAGAGGGCTTGTATAGAATCCGCTTTACTTCACCGCACCCGTTGCATATGGATGATGAGTTTTTAGAAGAGTTCGCCTCTAATGCACGCATAGCTAAAGCCCTGCATATTCCCTTGCAAAGTGGCTCAAGCAGAGTGCTAAAGATGATGAAGCGCGGCTATAGCAAAGAATGGTATCTCTCGCGTATAGCCAAACTCAAGTCCCTCCTCCCTAATGTGGGCATTGGCACGGATATTATCGTGGGATTCCCTACAGAATCTCAAGCAGATTTTGAAGATACTATGGAAGTGCTAAAAATTGCTGAATTTGACACACTCTATAGCTTTATATACTCACCTCGCCCCAATACAAGCGCATATAGCTATGATAAAAGTATGCTTATAGAGCCCGAAGTCGCCAAAGAGCGGCTAGCCCGGCTCCAAGCCCTGCATAAAGACATCTTGCGCAAAAAGGCAAGAGAGGAGATAGGACACACTCATGAGGTATTAATAGAAAATCATCGCGATGATAAAGAGCATTGCTTTAGTGAGGGACGTAGTAGTAACAACAAACTTATCAAAATTAAAGGCATAAAATGCCCCATTGGGAGTATCGCTCAAGTGAAAATTACAGAAAATGAGGGAGGTTCGCTCATAGGGGAATTTATAAAGGAGCTAAGCCTAGAATCTGCCCTAAAATTAAACACACCAAAGGCTGCATATGCCCAGTAAGGAAACCAAACGCGCGATTATCGCAGCTATCCTCCCAAAGCTTATGTATGTGCTTTTACGCCTTTTGTATCTCCTCACACGGCATAGATTCCATATAAATGAATACTCTAAAACGCATAATTTTATCGGGGCATTTTGGCATGGGGAGTTTCTTATGCTGCCCTTTTTATATAAACATTTTCAAACACAAGTAAGCAAAGAGCGCGACAAGGGCTTTTATATCATCTCCTCTCATCATTTTGACGCAGAAATTATGGTAAAAATATATGCGATGTTTGGGCTAAAAAATTTGCGCGGCTCCACTTCAAAGGGCGGGTTAAAGGTTTTAATAGATTCTATAAAACTGCTTAAAGAAGGCTATGATGTAGCCCTTACCCCCGATGGTCCAAAGGGACCTTATCATAGCATTAGCGATGGCGTGATAGCGATGAGTCAAAAAACAGGCAAGCAGATAGTCCCCTTGCGTGTGGTGTGCTCTCGGTATTGGGAGCTAAAAAGCTGGGATAAGTTCCGCATTCCTAAACCATTTGCACGCGTGGATTATTATATGCTGGAGGGCTTTAGTATCGATAAAGATATGAGCCTTGATGATGCAAAGGCATTAGTGCGCACACGTTTAGAAAAGGAACTCTAAATGCTTGGTGCTGATGTAAAACTAAAGAGTGAGGGCTTAGAAAATTGCTAAAAATGCTACTTCGTCCATTTTTTTCTACCATTCTTATTGGTGTGAATCTTGATGCAAAGGTATGCTCACTTAAAATAGTAGTGATAAAAAACCATCGCATAAAAAGCACGATAAATAAAGAATTTAAAATCGTTGATAAAGAATTGCCCGTAGAAGCAGCAAAGATGATTAAAAGCTATAAGCGCAAATATCCTTTCACATATTTAAGTGCGATGAGTAAGACCTACAATCAAGGTTTGGCAAATTGCTCTAAAAAATCTCAACTGATTCAATTTGGCATTAACCCTAAAACCTCCCATATTGTTGAAATGCCAAATCATTGGGTGTTTTATATCCAAAATCTTGCCATTGATGAAAATCGTGTGAAATATATCCGCGCATTGGGGCTTGACTTTCTCTTCTCACCTTTTGCGATTGTATATGAAAATATCAAGGCAAAACTGAGTAAAAAAATCAAACTCTATGTCTTGCAAGAACGTGGCAGTATGACGCTTTTTGTGGCTAATGATGTCGGAGTGTATTTTGGCGGATTTTTTATGATTGGGGGGGAATTAGAGCAAAGCGATGAAGAAAATGCCATTATGGAAGTGCGCTCTTTAAAAGAGCTAAGTGAGCTAGATAGCATACTAGGCTCCCTTGATGAGTTAAATGAAATTGGCGAATTAGAAGATTTAGATGAAGAGCTCATACGTAAAGAATTTGTCCCCGAAGAGGTAGATTCCCAAAAGCAAAAAGAGGCAGAAAAAACGCGCTTAGAGGGTTTAAAGGATTTAGCTAGAGCATCAAATGCCCTAGAAGTGCTAACAAACTCCATTAATGAATTTTATAGCAACCCTATTTATAATGCTCAATTTATAGAATCTATTGTCATACTTGATACCTATGGTATCACAGAGCAAGCCCTAGACCACATAAGAAATGCGATTATGCTTGATATAAAAGTGCAGCCAATCAATATCCCCGATGCACTCATCGAGCTTGCAAAAGCCGAACTCCACGCACAAGGATAAATGATGATTTATAGCTTTATACGTCCTAAGCCAAAGAGTATTTTTAAACGTTATACAAAAATTTGGTTTGCCTATAGCGTGTTAGCGGTATTGTGCGTGCTTTGCTTTGCCAAAATTTTAGAACAACAAGAAAGTGCGAAAATCAAAGAGCAAGCGCGCATTCAAGAGCAGATTCAATACACTAAACTCAAGGCAATCGTTGTTAAAGACTACATAGAGCGACTTGATTATGAAGTAAAAATTGGCAAAGAACTGCAGCTACAAAATCAAATGCTAAAAGATGGGCTCTCTAATCTCCTCAAGCTTATCCCAGACCAAATCACCACACGAAGCATAGAGCTTGATTATAATATGCTTATCCTTAAAGGGCTTACCCCCTCAAAAGAAGTATATAAATTCCTCCTTGAAGCGCCTTTGCGCGCAGTTTTCACACAAACAAAGGTTGAATTCTACCCGCTTGTAAGCGGTTGGTTTAACTTTATGTCTATAAGCAAGGCAAATCCCGCCCTCAAACCCCTTGATACAAAGGAAAACCAAAATGGACAATGATTTTCGCACAGATTATGCGCTGAAAAACTTTGTATTATTTTTAATATTTAGTGCTATTTGTGCATTTTGCATTATGAAAATCCTCCTCCCCCAGATTACAGAATACAAAAAGCAAGCCCAAGAGGCAAAAAAAGCAAAAACCACGCTTGCCCAAGTACAAAGGGACTATCTTGCGATAGAAGCACAACTCAAAACGTTCTCTATACAAAATTACAAAACCCTATCAAACCTCTATAATCAAAGCGATGAAGTGCTCCTCCTTGAGCTTTTGCAACCACAATTTAATGAGCTTAAAGTCAAAAAGCTAAATGTAGTCCATGAGCAAGAAATACTCAATACATATTATCAAATCACAGGTTACGCCCCTGATACCCAAAGCATTGAAGATTTTATCACTTGGGCAAATACCATATCCTACATCGCAAAAGTAGAGCTACCTATCAAAATGGAATTTGATGAAAAAACCAGACATATTTATTTTGTGATGGTTGTAAATCTCAAAACTTCAACATACAAAGAACATCAAATTATCCTTGATAATAAATTGCGATTTGATTACTTTAGACCTTAAGAGAGTGAATGTGCATTGCAGCGTCTTAAAAGATGAACTCCTTAGGGCATTCTCATGGAGCACTGGAGGGCTAATAGACTGCACTTTAGGCTTTGGCGGGCATACATTAGCTTTTTTAGAATCTGCCCCAAACACACAAGTATATGCCTTTGATAGAGATAAGAGCGCGATTGCATTAGCACAGCAAAGATTAGAAAAATACCGCTCACACATCAAGTATTATCATTGCCCTTTCTCTCTGGTGCTCACAAAGCTTGAGGCAAATGAGCTTCAAGGTGTGAGGGGGATTATTGCAGATATTGGTGTAAGCTCTATGCAGCTAGATAATGCCAATAGGGGCTTTAACTTCCACTCTTTAGCCCTAGATATGCGTATGGATAAGGATTCAAACCTTGATGCCAAAAGGGTATTAAATAGCTATTCTCTAAGAGAGCTAGAAGCAATATTTAAAAACTATGGCGAAATCAAGCAATATAAAAAACTAACAAGGCTTATTGTGGATAGACGCGCGCAAAAAGGCTTTGAATCTTGCCTAGAATTAAGCGAGCTTATAGAATCTCACTTCCCGCGTATGGGGGGGCTACACCCTGCCACACTTGCATTTCAAGCCATCCGCATAGAAGTCAATGACGAGCTAAACCAACTCCGCACATTGCTTCAAAGTATCCAAACAGCCTTTGAGGGCGGGGCATTAGAGCAATGCAAGGTGGGTATTATTACCTTTCACTCACTTGAAGATAGAATCGTAAAGCAATACTTCAAGCAATGGAGTAAATCCTGTATCTGCCCGGAAGAATCATATAAATGCCAATGTGGCAACAACCATGCCTTAGGAGAAATACTCACCAAAAAGCCCATTACCCCCACTTCCAAAGAAATCGCCCATAATAAGCGCGCACGAAGTGCAAAATTGCGCATTTTTGCATTAGGAGCTAAGTATGTTTGAAGATGATTCTCTAAAAAACCTCATACTCCCCAAATCGCGTCTTAGCATAGAAGAAAAAGAAGAAATCCTCTCTCCGCAAGAAAGGAGTATAGAATCTCCAGATGGACTAAGCCTTAAAGAACTAAAAATTGCCCTTTATATTATGCTCCTTGTGCTTATACTCTGTGTGCCAAAGGTCTATCTCTCAAACACAATCTACTACCTCAGCAAGGATATAAGCACATTACAAACCCAACATGATATGCTCCTTGAAGAAAACAAGCGCCTTAAACACGAGATACAAGAGTTGCGCTATAAAATTTTAATCCTTAATGAGTTTTAAATATGCCTTATTGTAAGATTAAATATCCCCATATAAAGAAAGATAATGTGTGAAGTAAAAGCTTTAAGTGTCGCTACACTCAAGCAAAGAGGCTTAAAAAGCTTCCTTGTTGTTGATATTCGCTCATCTCTTGCCTATAAGAGTGCGCATTTGGCAGATTCCCTACATTTGGATAGCCCTCAAGCCATACTTGATTTTTATAAACCCTCTCGGGCAAACCCCCCTAGCCATTGTTTTCATCATTTATCTTTAACACACGATTCCCTCACCCCCCCCCCCCCCGCTGATTACAATCAGCCATTACTTATTGTATGCTTTAGCTCCCAAAAGGCTAAGACCCTCGCCCATAAACTAAGAGATAACCAAGCCTTTCTAAGCCTCTATGGGCATACAAGCATCTACTTTTTAGCATCTGGCATTATGGAAGCCTTTGATAGTGGGTTTGAAGCCTTGCAACAACCACAGCCCCCTACATATTTAGAATCTACCCTATATGATTTAAAAACAAAGTTCCTCCAAACACAGCGCACCTTTATCGTAGCCTTTAGCGGAGGCAAGGACTCTACTTGTGTGCTGCAGCTTGTGTATGAAATGCTTTTATCCCTCGAGCCAAATCAAAGACGCCAAACCTATGCCATTGCCTCAAATACATTAGTAGAAGCCCCTCATATCAGCCATTTCTTACGCAAAGTGATAGATTCCATTAATAGCCATGCAAGGGCAAATCATATCCCCTTTGAAGTACTTGAAGTAAGCCCAAGCCTCAAAGATGACTTTTGGGTCAATCTCATTGGTAAAGGCTACCCTAGCCCTACACGTACCTTTAGGTGGTGCACTGATAGGCTTAAAATCACTCCCGCGAAGCAGCAAGTGGCTCAAATCACACAAAAGCATGGCTCCGCACTCTTAATCTTAGGCACAAGAAAAGCAGAATCAAACAATCGCAAAAAATCCATAGAAAAGCGAGTTTTAAACGAACAAGGCTACTCCCAACACCACGACTTCCCCGATACCCTCACTTATTCGCCTATCGTAGAGTGGAGCACAGATGAAGTATGGGCTTATCTTAGCACTCATAAACCCCTATGGAGCAAAGACCATAGCGAGCTTTTCTCCCTCTATAGCAAGGCAAGCGGAGAAGAATGCCAATTTATCACAGATTTAAGCCAAAAAAGTTGCGGGGGGTCGCGCTTTGGCTGCTGGGTATGCACGGTAGTTAGTGAAGATAAATCCTTGCAGGGCTTTATCGCTTCTGGGGAAGAGCATTTAAAGCCTTTAAATGAGTTTAGAGACTATATCAAGGCATTGAGAGAAGATAGCAGTGCGAGGGCAGACTATAAGCGTAATGGTATGGCAGCCTATAAAGTGGGCAGACTAGGACCATTTTTAAGCCATAAGCGAAAGGAAATACTTCATAAACTTCTTAAGGCTGAAGAAGCCTTTATGCAAAATGGCGGGGAGGAGCTTATAAGCGATGAGCAAATCTTAGCCATACAGGAGATATGGGATAGAGAATTTGACTTTAATAAAAGTGCCATTAGCTTAGCAAAGGAGGTAGGCAGAATGAAAGAAAAAGAGCGTTTAAAAAGCAAAGTGCTCCATAAGGAGCTTTTAGAACAAGTAAGTGAGGATTCGGGGATAGAATCTCAACTCTTAGAAGAGCTCATTAGCACCTCAATAGATATTTGCAACAACACAAGCCTAAGAGGGAGAAACCCCGCCTCTGTGCAAATCAAAAAGCATATAGAAAAGCTCATTAATGACAAAACAAGCAAAAGGGGGCATGATGTTTATTGAAAAAATCACCATTTGCAATCTTTTTGCATATTATGGAGCGGTGGAAGTGGAGTTCCCACATATAGAGGGGAAAAATCTCTATTGTATCTATGGGCAAAATGGCTTTGGGAAAACAAGCTTTATCAACGCTTGCAAAATAGCCATTTGTGGGAGTGGGCTAAGGGATTTTAATGCAGAAAATGGATTATGCAAGAAATTCAAACTTAATGCGCAAAGCTTCATCAAAGGTAACAAAAAGGGCTTTAGCGGAATTTTAAACACATATGCTGTTAATGAAAGCAAAACAGACTTTTATATCGCCATTACAGGCAAGCTTAATGATAATAGAAGTTTTTATCTCAAAAGGGGTTTTGAGAATATTGATTGGGAGCTAGAAGAAACATTAGCATTAAGCATTGATGAAGAACACTTTAGCGATGAAGAAGCTCAAGAGAAGATAAATGCGCTTATATTGCCGAGTAATTTTGTAGATTTTTTCTTCTTCAATGGTGAGGAGATAGGCGAAATTTCAGAGAATCTCCACACAGGCTTAAAGGAAAAAATCGAGGAGATTCTAAGGATTAAGCCGCTTGATATAATCTTAAAACAAATTGATAAGATTACAAACGAGCTAAACTCCCAAGCCCTAGAAGATGAGAAACAAAAACAAAGTTTTGAAGAGAAGCTAAACGACATTGAAAAAGCAAAAAACAGCTTAGATTCTATACAAAGACAAATCAATATCATACAAGAGCAACAAGAAAGCAAGCAATATGCCCTGAAAGAAAAGGAAAAAGAGATACAAAAGCTCATCTCTAGCAATGATAAAACAAGGCAAGAACTCTATGATGAAAAACATGAATTAGAAAAAGCAATCCAAGCGCATAAAGAGGGCTTAGAGGAGGCTTTTAAACATATCATTTTTCTAAGCAACCCCAAACTTACAAAACAGCTAAATGATGAAATCCAAGCGATAGAGAGTCATAAGCAAAGCCAAGATATACAAACCTATCAAAAGCTTCTCCCTGCGCTCAAAGCCACCTCTAACAAAATAATCCAAGCAAAAGCCCCAAGCCAATCCCAAGAGATACTCAAGCTTACTTATGATATATTTGATACATTCTTGCAAAACCTCGAGCAACAAAGTAGCTATAACTCACAGATTTCACCAAGCTTGATAGAATCTTTAAAACTTTCTCTTGTGAGAATAGAAAACAATGCACTTAAAAGCTATATCACAAAAAGCAAAGAGCTGAAAAATCAGCTAGCACAATGCAAAAGAGAAATAGATGAGTTTCATCTTGATTCATACACACAAACACAAAAGGCATATTTAGAGCAAGAAATCTCCAAGCTTAAGCAAGCATACCAAGAAAAAGAGCAAGAGGAAAATAACCTACAAGAGGAAAGACAAAATCTGCAAATTAAAATTAATCACCTTCAAGTAGAGCTTGAAGCCATGAGGCAACATATCCACAACGAGCGCATTGAAGAGAAAATAAAGATTCTCAAAGCTCTGCAAAATACTCTACAAGCCTATAAGCAAAAGCTGATTTCCACCCTTAAAGGCGAGCTAAGAGAAAATATCCTCCAAAAGTATAAAATGCTTATTAGTGATAATGTCAATTCCATAAAGATTGATGAGGACTTTAAGATACATCTTTATAATAGCAATGAAGACAATATCTACATACAAAGTCAAAGCAGCGGACAGAAGCAAATCCTAGCTATTGCGATTTTTTGGGCATTAAGCGAGCTTTCACATGCGGAGATTCCCCTTATTATCGATACGCCCTTAGGGAGGATTGATGCAAAAAATAGAAAAAACATCATTCAAAACTACTATGCCCAAGACCTCCAAACTATCATCATGCCTACCGATACAGAAATGGGCAGAAGAGAATATGAATATGCTAAATCCCATATAGCACGACTTTATAAGATAGAAAACCAAGATGATAGAGCTCATGCTGCAATCAAAGCAAGAGGGATAGAAGACATATTATTATAAAGGAGACAAAATGGCTGATTTCTACACGACTAACAAAGAAGAAGCACTTATACACAATATCTTAAAAGACGGCTTGAAAGCAGAGATTCCCAAATATTATGTGCTTAGAATCGCCCTTGCTAGGAGTTTAGGCTTAGATAAATACCCCCTCAACCATAGCATTTGGAATGAGAAAACCTTAGGCGGGGAGACAAAAGGCGAATATCACCTCAAGCAAATCACAGGCAAAGATACAAAAGAAGATTTTGACACTATGTTAAGGGCACTGCTCTATACACAGCATAAAGAAGAGTTGGATGAAAGTGGGAAAAATATATTGAATGATGAGGGATTCTATAAAGACACTTTAAGCAAATACATTAAAAGGGGATTATATGAAATCAGGCAGACATGGAAACTTAGCGATTGCTTCTATCAATGGTGCTTAGACAACCTTCACTTGCAAATGCCAGAATCTGCCAGAGAGATTCAAGGCAAGCAGAGTGAGCCCATAGACTATGCCGAACGGATAAAGGATCACTGCAAGAAAAATGCTATTGAGATAGACATTATGAATAAAGAGGAAAGCTATAGGTGCTATCTCATGCGAGTGGAAGTTGAAGATTCTATGAAGATTGAACTCTTTAAGAAAGTATCAAAACAATTTAAAGATGTGCTTGGAAATGAAGTCTTAACGCAAAGTTGTAAAGGGATTCCTAAAACCTTTGACATACAAATCGCTAAAGCCCAAAAATATTGGCAAAAACCCAAAAAAGCGGAAATACAAGCAGGACTAGACACACTCAAAAAAGCAGACTTTAAGCTCGGGCTTTTTGCTGGAGTAGATAATGAGAAAAAGCCTTTTTGCTTTGATTTAGTTGAGGCTGTGCATTTGTTTGTAGCGGGGGCGACAGGAGGGGGTAAAACCGCACTTTTAAAAACTCTCCTTGTATGCCTCTTAAGGCACGAAAATGTACAAATCACTATCATAGACCCAAAGGGGAGTAGTTTCAAAGAATTCCAACATTATGAGCGTATAAAGTTTATAGTAGATTCTAAAGACTTTGTACCCTGCGTGGATGAACTCGTGCAAGAAATGGAGGAGCGATACAAAAGGCATAGTGAAGGGGTAAGCTATGAAAGGATGCCTTATCATATCTTGCTTATAGATGAGCTTGATAGTTTAGCTTCAAAAGGCATTGATGAAGAGCTAGCAAAGCTAGCCCAAAAAGCAAGAGAAGCTAGAATCCATTTAATTTTAGGCACACAAAGTCCCACTGCTCAAAACTTCACATCAAATCTACGCGCCAATATTCCTTCCCGTATAGCCCTCAAAACATCATCTACCCGACAATCTATGGTCATTTTAGATGAAATTGGGGCTGAAAAGCTCACAGGCAAAGGCGATATGCTTATCAAACTCCCCCATAACGCAGAAATCAAGCGAGTCTTGGGCGTGGAGATTGAAAATGAAGATATAAACAGCTTTATTAATACTTAAAAAAGTGAAGATATATTTATGCAGGATATATCTTCACTTCTTCTTGCTGGCTTCTTGCAGAACTCTTACCATTCTCTCTCAATCCTCATCTCTCACTTTATAACACCTCTCTCCCTCACCCCGCCGCATTCTCCACATATCTACACGATAATTATTAAATTAAACTTAATTTATTCTTATATAAGTTTGTATAATATAGAATCTTAAGTCTAAATTATATAAGGAGAAATTTATGGAAAATATCTTTAAACTTGAAATCATCACGCGCTCAGAAAAGTTAAATATCCTTAAAGACGCGCTTGCTCAAAAGGGCATTAAAGGTATGACTATAAGCAATGTCATGGGTGCAGGTAATCAAAAGGGTAAAAGAGAAATCTACCGCGGAAGTGAAACGACTATTGATTTGCTCCCAAAAATCCGTGTAGAAATCCTCACAAAGCAAAGCAATATTGATGAGATAATCACCATAGCCAAAGAAGTGCTTAACACAGGCAAAGAAGGAGATGGCAAAATTATTATTATCCCCGTGGCGAATGTCATACGCATTCGCACAGCCCAAGAGGGAGAAGACGCTCTCTAAAATATAAATACCCCTATTTACACTATTTAAAGGATATATATGAAAACTATTTTTTTATTTTTACTCACTTGTAATATCGCCCTTGGAGAAGAAGCACATACTCAAGCCTTAGATATGCTTTTTGTTATGGCAGCTTCAGCCTTGGTGCTTCTTATGACCCCGGCTTTGGGCTTGTTTTATGCAGGTATGGTCAATCGCCACAATGTCCTTAGCACAACGCTTAATAGCATTATGCTCTATGCCCTAATCGCATTGCAATGGATTATCATAGGCTACAGCCTTGCATTTGGCGATGATTGGGGATTGCTCATTGGAGGCTTAAATCATCTCTTTTTATCAGATACAGATTCCACTTATAAGAACATACCTCAAAGTTTATTTGCGTTTTTTCAAATGCTTTTTGCAGTGATTGGAGCAGCTATTATTACAGGCTCTTTAGTGGAACGTATGCGATTTTGGGTGTTGCTTGTCTTTATTTTGTGTTGGAGTACGTTTGTATATGATATTTTGGCTCACTGGGTATGGGGCGGTGGCTGGCTTATTCATATTGGTTCTTTAGATTTTGCTGGAGGAGGGGTAGTGCATATTGCCGCAGGTGTTGCGGGGCTTGTAGGCTGCCTTATGCTGGGAAAGAGAAGATTCAATCAAGCCCTTTTGCCTCATTCCCTCCCGCTTTCATTCATAGGCGCCATACTCCTTTGGATGGGTTGGCTTGGATTCAATAGCGGAAGTGCGCTGAGTGTCAATACTACCGCGCTTAATGCCTTTATAACAACAAACTTTTCTGTGGTTGGAGCTATGCTTTCATGGATGCTCATTGAATGGATAAAATATGGCAAGCCCACATTATTAGGGAATATCACGGGCATTGTCGCTGGGCTTGTTGCGATAACCCCCGGGGCGGGCTTTGTTACACCCTTTGCTGCTATTATCATTGGATTTTGCGCATCGCCTATTTGCTTTTTTGCCATTAGTTTCCTTAAGTCAAAATTCGGTTATGATGATACATTGGATGCCTTTGGCTTGCATGGTATGGGAGGCATTTGGGGCGGGATCGCTACGGGGCTCTTTGCCACAAGTAGCGTAAATGAAGCTATGCTAGAGGAGGCTGCTGGAGAGGGGTTATTCTATAGTGGGGATTTTACTCTGCTTTTTATGCAGATAATCGCCATAGTTGCGTGCTTTAGCCTCTCGGCTCTTGTAAGCTACATTATTTTAAAGCTCATCAAATGCTTTACCCCGCTACGTGTCGATATTATGCAAGAAGAAAATGGCTTAGACCAAAGCCTGCATGGAGAAATTGCATATCGCTAAGTACGCCTTAATCGCTCTTGCAAAAGCAATGAATTTGTTGTGTCTTTGCCCTCTATAAGAGGGTGAAGAATTGCTTTTGAGGTCTAGTGATTCCTTTGTGAATTCTTCACCCACTAATGAGGGGTTGAGGATGACAAGAGGGGTAGAGTTTCTGGTAATTCCAATAGAGATATTTCACCCTTTTTGCAAAGGGCTCAACATGACAAACTTTCCTACCACTTAGAGCTTGAGGGGTGTATTCTTCGCCTTGCTTATACTGATAAAAATATGCCAAAAAGTCCAAAGTATTCTTTTAAAGCAAATTCTTTACCTACCCATGTATCCTTGACACAAAGACTCCAAATGAGAAAATACGCATAATAGATTTAATAAGGAAAAAGCATAAGTGAAGTGAAATGGGATTGCACAAAACTGAAGTCTTTAAAAAATAATAAAAGGAAATTGCAATAAAGGGAGAATCCCCATAAAGGGGATGGGGCATTAATGGACTTCACTCCAAATACGTCTCTTCCAAAGATATGCAAGCACACTCATAATACCAAAGAAAATCATAATGTAAATGCCCAAAGTTTCTCTCTCTTCCTTTTTAGAATCTCCTATTGACTCTAAATATGCTATGACTTGCTCTTGTGCTTCTTGGGTGAGCCCTACTCTTGGCATAGAAAGCCCTACAGGCATTACACCAAGCTCTTTGGCAAGATTACTATAATCTTGCTCGCTTTGCCAATCGCTTCTTTTATCATTTGGGGGGAGTGAGCCCTCTTTTTGAATGATAGCATCTTGTATAGATTTATATGAGACTTTTTGAGGGTCGTTAATAAAATATTCTAAATAATGTTTGCCCTTAGCGCGTATCATCATTGATAAATCAGGCGCACTTGAGCCAAGATATACATTGAGGCTCTCAGGGGTTGTGTGAGAAGCCACATTATCGTATTTCATGGTGTGGCAACGTGAGCAAGCATTGAGAAATACCGCTTTATTGGTAAGCTTTTCTTCAAGGGAGGCGATTTGATGTTGCTTTTGCTCGCTGGAAAGGTCTGTTTTTTCAATAGCTTCCTTTTTACTCACAAATTCTGAAGATTCTAAAACCTGTTTTTTCAATGCAACTGAACCTATGGATTTAAGATAAGCTACCATATCTGCAACTTCTTGTTTTGGGTCTTCATCACCAAAGTATTGCACCATTGGGAAGTCGCCATTAGGGAACTTATGGGCGAGATGAAGTGTATTCACAGGATCTAAAATAAGATTAGCAAGGAACTTTTCATCATAAATAGCCCCTGCTGTAGAAAGATCAGGAGTAAAGATGGTAGCCTCTTTATTATCACGGAAAAACATTGCCATTTCTCCGCCCTCAATACCAACATCTTTTAATGAGTGGCATGAGGCACAATTAATTTCTACTAGCTCTTTGCCACGTTCTGCATTGCCCTTGCTTACATCAATATCTTCTAAATCTTTAAAGGCAAAATCTGCCTTTGCTACCTCTGGGTGGAAAGTCGCATGAGCAAGAGGCTCTACACCCCAATAAAGCACACCCACAATCATCACAATAATTGCTAAAATTTTTATCTCTTTCATTAGTGTGCTCCTTTTTTGTTTTCAAGTATGGTTACAATGGGTAATCCTACAAACACGAGGAATAAGAAACCAATAGAGGCTACAAAACCAATGAAATTGTTGATTCCCTCCGGTGGGAGTTTGCCAAAAATTGTAAGCACAATCATATCTACAACCAACAAGCAAAACCACAAAAGATAGCCCGGACGTTTATGAGCAGGAGCGATAGTGGGGCTTCTATCAAGCCAAGGTAAGAATAAAAATGCCACTTGAGCGATACCAAAAGCCATTAAGCCTAAATCCGCACTGAAGAAAAATCCGCGCAATACTTCATAGCTCCATAAGAAATACCATTCAGGATAAATATGAGCAGGTGTTTTGAGATTATTCGCTGGGTCAAAATTAATGGGATCCATAGCAAAGTCAAAGTGAAAGCACACCAAATAGAAAAACCCTATCATAAACAAGCACACAACAAAAATATCTTTAGAGAGGAACACGGGCCAAAAGGGAATGACTTTAGATTCTTTCTTCTTCCCTTCTTCGTATTTTTTTGCCTCTGCCTCATAGTCGATATGCTCTCCGTCTTCATTATTGACATGAGGCATTCTCAATGTGTAAAAATGAAGTGCAATTACTGCAAGAATGACAATAGGCAAAAGGCATACATGAAGCATAAAAAATCGTGTCAAGGTAGAATCCGCCACGACAAAGTTACCGCGCACCCATTCAACCACATCTGGTCCTATAAGAGGAATGCCTCCAAAAAGATTGGTAATAACCGCTGCTGCCCAATAGCTCATTTGCCCCCAAGGAAGCATATAGCCACTAAATGCCTCTGCAGAGAAAAGCACAAAAATCAGCATACCGCCAATCCACACCATTTCTCGCCCTTTTTTAAATGAGCCATAATAAATAGCGACAAACATATGGATATAGATAATAAGAAATATCATACTTGCAGCCACCGCATGGATATGGCGCCATAGCCACCCAAATGCGACCTCGCTCATAATCGTATGATTCACACTATCAAAGGCTAAATTTACATCAGGTTTATAATACATTAAAAGAAAGAAACCAGACACCACAAGCAACGAAAATAAAGTTAATAGCACGACACCCATAGCCCATAAGAAGTTGATGTTTTTGGGAATCCAATATTTTGTCATCATCACTTCTAATAATTTTTTGATAGCAAGACGTTGGTCTAGCCAATCTACAAATCCTTCCGCTTTTTTCACTTCCATATCAACTCCTTATGCCTTTTTTGCTTCAAGCAAGGCTTTGTATTCTTGCCCCTCTTCGCCAAGCACCATTTTTGTCCCATCAATCTTAAAAGGCGGGATTTCCATAGGGCGCGGCGGAGGCGTGCCAGCTTCATTCACACCAGAATCATCAAATCGCCCACCATGGCATGCGCAGGCAAATTCTTGAGAAGTTTGATTAAAGCTAGGGATACATCCTAAATGCGTGCAAATTTGAATGCCCACCGTGTAAATAGCTCCATCTATTTCAAAATCTCGCCCTTCTGTTTTCTTACTTCCGGGCAACTTTTTAAGAATATATACTGGCTTGCCCCTCCATTCTACCGTTTGAAGCACACCCTCTTGCAATGCGCTTAAATCAAAAGTAGTGAATCCAGCTGAAACAACGCTAGGCAATGGGTCCCAAGAACGTTTCATCGCATACAGAGAAGCGAGTGCCCCTACAGCGGCAGCACCGCCTAGGGCTATTCCTAGGAAATCGCGTCTTTTTGTGTCTTGCATCTTTTCTCCTTTCTTTGTGTTATGAATCTTACAATCGCTTATCTTATGAAAAAAAGGCTTAAATATTTTTTATTTTTTGCTTAAAACTTTTGTTTCTTTGGGAGTGTGTTATAATGTGAGACATTAGTTTTAACGATTATTTGCGTAGGTGTAAGTGGCTTTGTAATATCGCTCTAAGCTTGAATTTAGGCTTGGGTCATCACTCAAGGAAAACAATGGATAGTTTTATCAAAGATTGCACACATTTTATACAAGAGCAATGCGCTCTGCGTGGATTTAAAAAGGTAGTTTTAGGCTTAAGTGGAGGGGTTGATTCTGCTGTGGTGGCGTATTTGGCAACTCTGGCATTAGGCAAAAATAATGTAAAAACACTCCTTATGCCCTCCATGAGTTCAGCTCAAAGCCATTTTGATGATGCCCTTACACTTGCCACACTTTTAGACTTAGAGCATAAAATCATAAAACTCCAGCCATTTCAAGCAGCATATATGCAAAATGTGGATTCTTATAGAGAGAGGGAAGATATGGCTCAAAAGCTTGCTATGGGGAACTTTTGTGCGCGAATGCGTATGGCATTACTCTATGATTATGCAAGTGCGCAAAATGCCCTTGTGCTTGGCACAAGTAATAAAAGTGAGCTTCTCTTAGGCTATGGAACGATTTTTGGGGATTTAGCCTGTGCATTAAACCCTATAGGCAATCTCTATAAAACACAAATCTTTGCCCTTGCCCAAAAGCTTAGCGTGCCTGAAAATATTGTGCGTAAAATGCCTAGTGCGGATTTATTTGCAAATCAGAGCGATGAGGGAGATTTGGGCTATAGCTATAGTGAGATTGATAACTTTTTGCGCGCATTTGTAAAGCTTGAGGGGCTTAGAGGAGAGCAAGAAGTACATATACGACCGCATATTAAAGAAGCATTAAAGAGAGAGGGATTTGCAGAAGAGATGATAGAATCGCTAAGCCCACGGATATGGAATAATGCCTTTAAGCGCGCTATGCCTCTTATCTTTAAGGGCGATTTTATACTTTAAATAAGGCGAAATATGCGATGGATTGATGCTTATTTTTATCGACCAAATTTATGGCAAAAGGCACTAAGCATAGCATTTTTGCCCATTTCCTTACTCTATGCTATGCTCTCTTTAGTCCGCCGTAAATGCGCAAGATACCATAATTTTCATATCCCCATTATCAGCGTGGGGAATCTCATCGTAGGCGGAAGTGGCAAAACACCCTTTATTATTGAGAGTGCAAGGCATTTTGAGAGAGTGTGTGTGGTATCAAGGGGCTATAAACGCGCTTCAAAAGGGCTTGTAGTAGTGAGTGAATGGGGCAAAATACTCTGCTCACAAGCCCAAGCGGGAGATGAGCCCTACCTGCTTGCAAGAGAGCTAAAAAATGCTAGTGTGATTGTCAGTAAAAATAGAGCCCAAGCCATACAAAAGGCTAAAGAAATGGGGGCAAAAATAGTGTTTTTAGATGATGGTTTTCGCTTTAATTATGCTAAATTTAATATCCTCCTTTTTCCGCTTTTAAAGCCATATTTCCCCCTCTGCCTGCCAAGCGGAATGTATCGCGAGATACCTAGTGCGTATAAAGAGGCGGATTTGCTTGTATATGAGGGCAGAGATTATAGAAGAGAAGTAAATATAGAATCTCCCACGCCAAGAATGCTGCTTTTAACAGCCATTGCTAATCCTGCGAGGCTTGATGAGTTCCTCCCTCCTGTGGTGGGGAAAATCACACTCCAAGACCACGCACAATTTGATAAAACATTCTTGCAAAATATGATAGAAAAATACAATGCCACAAGCCTGCTTGTAACAAGTAAAGATGAAGTCAAGCTCCTTGATAGTGGCTTTAGGCTTAGTGTGATGAGATTAAATCTCAAGCTAGAGGAGCATATTTTAGAATCTATAAAGGCATATATCCACAATTTTAAGGCATAATGAAATATTTTATTACCTAAGGAGTAAAAATGACATTACAAAAAGGCGATAAGGCACCCAATTTTAAACTTAAAAATAGCGATGGGACAGAAATAGCCCTGCAGGATTTATTAAGTAAAAGAGTGGTGCTCTATTTCTACCCCAAAGATAACACCCCGGGCTGCACGACTGAAGCACAAGAATTTAGCGCATTATTAGAAGCATTTGAATCTAAAAACACGATAGTAGTAGGCATAAGCCCAGATAGCCCCACATGTCATCAAAATTTCATCAATAAGCAATCCCTTAAAGTGCTACTTTTAAGCGATAGTGATAAAAGTGTAGCAAGTGCATATGGTGCTTATGGTAAAAAAATGATGTATGGCAAGGAAGTTTTAGGCATTATCCGCTCTACATTTGTGATAGATACCAATGGGCATATTATTCAAAGCTTTTATAATGTGCGCGCACAAGGGCACGCCCAAAAAGTGCTTGAAAGCCTAGATACATAAGGACATACGTCATAAATAGAATTTATTTAGCTCCTTTATGAGAGCTTCTGTAGTGCTCTCGTATATCATTAAGCAAGATTCGCTTCTCCCCGCGCACTACCTCCCAACACATAAAGCCATTTAATCGCTCCGCCTTAGCCTTTCTAAGCTGTGCTGCAAGGGTGTGTATATCATACATCTTACCTTCAAAGTCTAGCTTCCCATCAGATGTTAAAGCAGCTTGCAGAGCGGTGTTTTTAAGGTAAAGCCCCTCTCCGGCTTGCAAGAATCCTTTTTCTATCATCTCACTTAAACTTACCCTCAAAGGCTTTTTATCAAGCTCCGCCCTTGCAATAGGCGTATCTTCAAACATTATAGAATCTACTCGCCTTTGTCCATAATGAATATAAAGCGGATTTTGCTCAAAGCTAATGTAGTTTCTGCCTAATTTTTTTGCCATAGCGGCTGTAGTCATCGTGCCACCAAAAGGATCAAGCACAATATCACCAATCTTAGAGCTAATGGCAAGTATGCGATAGAGCAAAGATTCTGGCTTTTGGGTATTATGCAATTTATTGCCATTAGAATCTTTTAGTCGTTCATTTCCACTGCATACAGGTAATCTCCACACACTACCAAGCTGCTTACGCTCCCCTTTTTCAAAACCCATAATTTCAGTATTAAGCTCTTTTGCGCTCTTGTAGTTAAAAGTGTATTTGGATTTTTTATTTTTTGTTGCCCAAATGAGACTCTCATGTGCATTGTTAAGCCTTGTGCCATGAAAATTAGGTGTGGGGTTGCTTTTATGCCAAATCACATCATTGATAAACCAAAAGCCAAGTTCTTGCATTACCCCACCAATGCTATAAATACATTGCATCGAGCCAATCACCCAAATGCTCCCATTGGGCTTTAAGATTCGCTTGCATTGAGCAAGCCAAGCTTGAGTGAAAGCCACATAATCTGCATTATCAGAAAAGGCATTATCCCACACATCATCACAACCGCTAAAATTACCCCCCTCTGGTCTTTGCAAACTCCCCTCCACACGCATAAAATAAGGAGGGTCGGCAAAGACTAAATCGATACTAGAATCTGGTATGCTTTTAAGCAATTCTAAGCTATTGCCTTGCAAGATTTGATTAAGGGGTAAAACTTTGTTTGTTTCTCTCACTTGAGCCCTTTTAGTGTATTTAGAAGTATTTTAGCATTTTTGCTATGACTAAGGTTTTACATTAGGGCTTTAAATATGCTTGAGATATTAGATTTAATATGATTTTCCATACCTTTAATAGTAATAGGGTAATTTTGTTTGTTGTAATAAAATAAGAATGTCTTTATATCCAAACCCTCAAATGTTAATAATCCTTTGAAAATATTTTTAAAGCCCTCTAGCTTATAAAGAGAATTTGCCCCATGCTCTAAGCCCTTAGGATCGATAAAACATATCTTATAAGCTTTGCTTTCTTTATGTTTTAACCAAAAAATAAAATCAGGATAGAATTTGCGCATTTCTTGCAATGCCTCATCAAAATAAGGAATATAAATCAAATCCACATTTTCTACAATCCGACTAAAGCACCATTGATACTCTTTTAGGGCATTATCTTCATCTTCTATATACTTTTGCAAATCTTTTAAAAAATCTATTTCGCTTTGTTCTCTTATCGCATAGATAATCTCGCCTTTATCTTTTTCATCAAGCACCAAAGGCTTATAATAATGCGCTTGTAACTCTGCATTCAGCTCATAAGAATCTATAAAATCCTTACAAGCCATCCTTTCTTTAATTAATGCTGTATATTCATCAAGGGTAATTTTATTCTCTTCAAGCTCTCTTTTTAAAGTGTTTTCATCTTTTGAATATTTTTCTGCTAGATTTTTTATTTTTTCATTAAGTTTATCGATAGTCGCAAAATCAAGCGTGGAGCTAAATTTCTGATAATGACAAATTTCATCACTCAAAGGCTCAAACCTCTCAAACATTTTACTCGGAGATTGGAAAAATGAATGAAGCGTTTTTAGGGCATTTTTTGCCTCTAAAGTCTTTGTATTTCCAAAGATTTCAATCTCCTTTTTTGCTCTTATTTTTAAAAGTATAGAATATCCCAAATCTTTAGCTTGGATATTTTCGTGCAATAACAACACATCTTCATCAAAAGAATCTATATAGCCTTGCAAACCCTCAAAATCTTGCTGTGAAATTCTATAGCGTTTTGATACCCTGCCACAATCTTTATATTTAGGCACAAGTAGAGGCTCAAAAGTCTTACTTTTGACAAATCCACTCAAAGGTTTTGTCTGCATAAAATCCTCTAATCCCTCTAAAATCCCTTTAATCGCCTCATTATTTGACGCCATAATAAAAAGCGTTTCTATACCCAAACTCCCTTTACACAAACTTTCTCGTATCTCATAATTCACGCATTTGCATTTCTCCAGCCTTTTCCTCACTCCCCTAAAAGGTTCAATCCTCACGCCTCTACCAATGGTTTGCAGTACATACTTTTTAGCATTTTTGCTGCCAATATTGATAAAACAAATCAAATTCACACGATTACTATCCCAACCCTCGCTAAAAACCTTGCTTCCCATCATAATTTGTATCGGTGAATCGCCCTCATTAATGCCTTGAAAATATCCACCTGCAATGTCTTCCCCGCTTTCAACGCCAAGCTCAAGCAAATACTGCCTCTCCCACTTTTTAATATCGCCAATGTTTAAAAGCAAAAAGGGCTTGTCCGCATTCTTACTCTTAAAGCAAAGCTCTTTATCATTGCCCTTAATCTTACAAGCTTCAATGGCTGAAGTTTCATTCGCATAAAAAATTTCTTTTCTCAAAGTTTTAGAATCAATTGTCCTTATACATTCTAAAAATGCCCCATCAAGGCTAATGCTTTCAAAAAATAGCATTTGGTTTTGGAGCTTTTCATAAAGTTTTGAAGTGATTTCTGCAATATCTCTATCCCATTTAAGAATGCTTAAAATTGCTTCAAAATACAGCTTTATCCCCGCATCTGTGGTATTTACTTTATCAGCTACTGCAATAATAAGGGGATTATGATATTGAAGTTTGTAGCTTTTAGATTCTGTAAAACACTCAAATTGCGATAGGACTTTTTGCTTATGTTGTTTAATCGCACAGAGGAGAATAAAATGCTCTAAAATTCTTGTGATTTGCTCCTCTTGGTTTGAAGAATCTTTAAAAGATCTTAAATGAGAATCTAAAACTGCGATATTTTTACCATAGCCCTCGCGGTTAAATTTCTCTAAATTATAGTTAAACGCACAAGTTAATAAATCAAAATTATCGCTAAAAGTGGCAGAGAAATTAAAAATAAAGCCCTTGGGTTCTTCTAAAGAGGCTACTCCTTTTGCAATAGCCCTAATATAACTTTTACGCACAGAATCTTTGCTATCGCCCTTATGGGCTTCATCAAGCAAGATATACCAACCCTGCTCATTAAAGAAGTTTTTATAATTTAGTCGCTTTGCTTTGGGGTCTTTACCCACATTTTCGGGCGTATCAAGCAAATCACTGCGTCCAATAAAAACAATATTTTCACCAAATAGTGAAGCATAGGTTATGCTTTCATAATCTTTCAAATCTTTGATAACAATATTCTTGCTTTGAAGGGCATTATACTCACGGATATGATTTTTAAATTGCTCTAAAATCTTATCATTTGGCACAAGAAGCATAATGGGTTTTTGCGGAAGTTCTTTTTGGACAAAAAGATGTTGTAAAAGGGCGATAAGCTTTATCATCACAATACTTTTACCACTCCCCGTTGCCATCCAAAAACTCGCGGTATTTATTGTCTCTCTTGGTATTTTCTTTTGTGCATCTAAATAGCCTTGATATAATGTTTCACTATCACTCGCATAAAGCTTTAAGGTCGTAATCGCGCTTTTAAGTGCAGCTATTTGATAGTCTTGCAAAGTAATATCATAAGAAAAACTCTTCAAATCAAGATTTTCAAAAAGTGATTTATAATTTTGAATCTTTGGGGTGATAATATCCTTTAAAATCACTGCTTTTTGCGATGAATTTATGTTTTGCTTTATTTTAGCCATCTTTACCCCTCAATGCTTTAGTCTTGGCGCGAAAGTCCTCATAGGCGATTTCTACTTCTTCTTTAGTTTTTTGTTTATAAAGATTGTATTCTTTGTGTGCTTTTTGCATAGCTTTTTCGTGCGAGATATTCCCCGCATTTTGTAAAACTGCTCTTCCGCTAAACTCTAAAAAACTATTGAGTTTATCCAAATGCTCTTGCATTGTTTTTGTTTCACGTTTTAACGCACTAAGCTCTGCAAATTCAAAATACGCACTAACGATTCTATTTAAAGCCTCTAGCTCATCTTCTTTGAGATAGTTTTTTGCAATCTCACTCTCTTTTTTTGTTAGTATAGTGCCCTTAAAATTTGTAAGCCCCATATTAGGCTTATTAGAATCTGCCCTTTGATAAATCAGCTCACTTGCCGTATGCCCATGTGCTGAATAATGTAATTTATTTTGTATGGTTTTGAATAACTCTTGCGTGATGGCAGAATTTTTATCATAATCAATTGCAGTGGCATAGATTTTTAAGACTTGAGCGTAGATTCTCGCTTCACTTGAGCGAATATCTCTAAGTCGCTCTAATAACTCATCAAAATATCCCTCTCTCTCACCCTTTAGCCTCTCATCGTCAAGCACAAAACCCTTAATAAGGTATTCTTTTAAGATTCTGCTTGCCCATTGGCGAAATTGTGTCGCCCTTTTGGAATTAACGCGATAGCCCACAGAGATAATCATATCGAGATTGTAATGCTCTAATTCTCTTGTAACCTCCCTATTCCCTTCAGTTTGAACTATTAGGAATTTCCGAATAGTTGATTCTTTTCGCAATTCTTCTTCGTTAAAAATATGCCTGATATGCTCATTAATTGTTGGCACACTTACTCCAAAAAGCTCTGCAATTTGCTTTTGTGTGAGCCAAAGCGTTTCATTTTTTAGTTTTATACTAATAGCAGGAGCATTGCTAGAATCTTGATAAATAATCATTTGATTGGTTGTGGGCTCTTGCTTTTTCATTATCTATCCTTGCACTTGTAATTAAATGGCAGTTGTTCGGATTTCCCGAATAACTGAATCTGCCCGCATTTCCCCCTCTTTAAGGATATTTCTAATATGCATTGTGATATTTTCTCGCGAGGTGTCAAAACGAAGTTTCTTTAGATGTAATCCCTTTAGGATAAAAAGTTTGGCGATAGAATCTTGATTGAGATACACGCTCTCACCAAGCTCATAAAGCTCGACTTTAACTTTCTTATCTTGTGTGGTGTAGAGGAGGAGATTAGTTGCATTGACTATCATAGATATTTTCCTCGCAAAATATCTAAAAATAGGTGATTTCTATTTTCTGCATCACAAATTAAAGAATTGTAATCCATAAAATTAACAATTATATTATTAGCCTTATTATATTTATAGCAAATGGGGAAACTGGCACTTGTATATGTTTGGTTATAGTCATCATTGATAAGGTCTTTTAAGATGTCGTTATTAAACTTTAAAAAACCATATGCCCAAATTCTTAAGCTTTTTTGTGAATATGTCTCATTAATAGCAGAAGCGTAACTCAAAATCTGGCGATTTGCTTTTGGGAAGTAATCTCTATTTTCTTCGGGCTTTTTAAATTCTATGAGCAAAATATCAGTAATTTTTTCTTTTTCATAAGTATTGGAAATAATACTAAGTAAATCCGGTCTCTCTATGTTTTTGTGCAGCTCTGGAAATATATCCTTGATTTGTATATCACTAAAAATTTTATCATAACACATGAATCTATCATCAAATAACCAAACATTATTGCTCCTATAATCTTGCTTATTATCAGATGTTTTTTTGGACATGAACAAATTGTGAACTTTAGCTTCTATATCTTCTTTTTCAACAGATTCTTTTAATTGTTGAATTAATTTATTTCTATCAAATACATACTCGGCTAATTCGGCTTGAGTTACTTTAGCTAACTTAGTTTCATAGTTTTCTTTTGCCTTATTGCGATTATCTCTTAAAAAATCTTTATCTTCACCAAATTCCCTCTCTGCATTTTTTAGCATGTCATTTATATTTAACTCATTTCTATTTTCAAAATATGCTCCAAGATAAGGCAATTCTTTAATTGATTTTTTTCTATTTTCTTTAATTCTATTTTCTACATCAAAATTATGCTCTTTATAAATTACTTTAAGTTGATTTTCTAGTTCACTATATATCTCGCTCCAGCTTAAATC
Organism: Helicobacter marmotae; assembly: GCF_003364255.1. Lineage (GTDB taxonomy): Bacteria > Campylobacterota > Campylobacteria > Campylobacterales > Helicobacteraceae > Helicobacter_C > Helicobacter_C marmotae. The sequence goes on along the minus strand of NZ_NXLR01000014.1, from coordinate 6,809 downwards.
TTGAAATTCAAGTGAATTTTTTTGTTTAGGATAAATTTGTAACTCGTTTCTTTCATCATTGACATTGTTATCAAAATAATCGGATTCTAAAATATAAAATATCTTTAAATCTTTTTCACTTGGTAAATCATATTTTCTATCTTGTTCTAGCTCCGAATTTTTTACCACAACTCTATTATTTGCAACATAAAATCCCTCATTTTTAAAATCATTTTCTCCAAATAAATATGATAAAGCAAAAGAATAACTCCTAATTTTAAATTCTTTCTTTTCAAAATTTGGTATCTCATTACTTTTGACACTATCTACATGCTCATCATTTCTATAAATATTTATTTGAATATTTTTATTTTCTGTTTTAAAGTAAGCCAAAAAATGTTCTATAATCTGATTTTTAATTTTAGAAAAATTAACCGAAAAATTATCTTTTGGATTTGATAAAATCACTCTCGTTTTATCACCAGAATCTGTTTGTTTGGGTTCTGTCATACCATTACAGGTAAAACCAAACTCTTTGTTCTTGCTCACAATCTTGACATTCCTAAAAAGCTTAAGATATATAAATCTTCCCACGCCTTTACAGCCAAATGATTTTTTATAATTACTGCGATATTCTCCAAAAGACTTCAGATTTTCCTCGTTAAATCCATCGCCATTATCAATTATTTCTATGTTATCTATATAGGGGGTTTTATTTTTTTCAGTTAGACTAGAAGCTATAATTTTAAGCTCAACATTAGTCGCATTTGCTTGTATTGCATTCATTATAGCTTCAAATATTACATTTTCAACTTTGATATTTTTTAATTCTTCTACAACTGCTTCTATATTTACATTCATACTCATCTTTCTACTCCCACCATATTAGATTTTTAAGTTTGGGGTATTTGTGTAAATCTAAAGTATCTAAAGAGATAATCTCGCCATTGTCAAACTCGCAAGATTCTGTGCCTTTAGAATCTAAAAACAATCGTTTGATTTTCCACCCCATAAGGTTAGCTAAAGTATGGAAAATATCAAAATCTTTGCGCGATTCTGTGTGCATATCTAAGCATACGCTTTGGTCTTTGCTAAGCCTATCAATCAATTTGCGGGATTTGCGATAGTCTAGTATTGCTTTAGCTTTAGCATAGTCTTTGCCCTTGTAGTCGCTTTTATTTTCTACTGCATTAGCACTCAAAGGTTGCAAAATATATTCGCAATGATTGAGGGCTTCTTCATAAGATTCTAATTCATAATATCTAAAAGCTCCGCCACCTTTATAATCGCATTCTTTAGAGATACCACTTTGGAATCCTGCAATGACTTTTTTAAGGCGAGGAATGATGACATTATAGAAATGCTCGCCCATTTCTACACCAATCCATTTACGCCCGAGCTTTTGTGCCACTGCTAAGGTCGTGCCACTGCCTGCAAAGAAATCAAGCACCAAACTAGCATTTTGAGCAGAAGAAACCCACCCCCTAGCCCCCTCCGCAGGGGAGGGGGAATGAATCTTAGAGGGGAGAAGCCCCTCCCCTTGCGGGAGGGGTTGGGGAGGGGTAGCTGCATTGCTCGCAATCTCTAAGATTCTTTGCAAAAGTTTTTCGGGTTTAGGGGTATCAAAAATTTCATCTTGAAACATTGCCTTTATCTCTTGTTTGGCTATCTGATTATGTCCAACCTCATCATAACGCCAAAGCGTCTTTGAAACTACACCTTGTTGAACTTCAGATAGAAATTGTTTTATTTGTGGTTTTGAATCATTATTTTTTCCAAAATAAATTCTATTATCCTGCAATAATTTTTCATAATTTTCCTTTGAGGTTTGCCAACAGCTTCCTCTTGGCGGATAAACAACTTTTCCACTTGGTGTAGTAATAGGATAATCATAAGATTTGCTATATGTTTTGACAGAAAAACCGCCCGCTTTCCAGTCTCCTCTTGAATCATTGTCGGGGTTACTATATCTCGCATTCATTTCTTCTGTTCTTGGTAATAAAATAGGTTTCCATAAATCTTTATTTTTTGCATAAGAAACAATAAAATCATGATTATCGCTTAAATACTTTGAATCATTTGAGGGAGAATATTTCTTTTCCCATATCACATTACTTACAAAATTCTCCTCCCCAAATACCTCATCACACAGCAACTTAAGCCTTGCTTGTTCCTTGTCATCAATGCTTATAAACATACTCCCCTTGAGATTAAGCAGTTCTCTTGCACATTCAAGGCGATTATTCATTAGACTTAACCACGAGGCGTGATTGAAAGTATCTGCATAGATAAAGCCATCATTGCCTGTATTGTAAGGCGGGTCAATATAGATTAAATCTACCTTGCCTTGATATTTTGGCATAAGGGTATTGAGGGCTTGAAAATTATCAGATTTTATCAATTCGCCATTAAGCAAAGATTCTAAATTCTCAAAACTGCTTAGAATCTGATATTTACTCTCTTGGCTGAAGTGTTTGGTATCAAGTGGAAGATAGCGATATTTCTCTTGTATGTGAAGTCTTTCCCCCCCCCCCCCGCGGGAGAATCGCCATTAATAGCGCCTATCAATAGATCTTCTTTCTTAAATCCTTCATCAATTAGCTTTAATTCTTGCCATTCTTTGATTTGAGATTCAAAGCCTTTGTCATTAAGGATAGAATCTAAAAGGCTTATTTGTGTAGAAGAATCTAGTGAAGATTTTTGGCTTCTCTCTGCATTTCCTGCAATTCTAGTATCTTGCGTAAGATTTACAGGTTGCGCCGAAAAATCCGATTGAGATAAGGCTGTGCGCCTATCGATTGAGGATTTTTCAAGCTCCTGCGAAGATTGCGCAAGAGACGAATTGCCACCGCTCAAAGCTGAATGCTTTAGCAACATATCTAGGCTAAAAACATATTCCACTTTTTTAGCAAACTTTGGCTTTAGCCAAATAGCCTTTAGCTCGTTTTCAAAATCTGCGATAAGGCTAATGATTTCATAAGCGATATTTTTAATTCTTTGCAAATAAGCAATTTTATCTGGATTCCATTCTTGTATCTCGCTATCTTTGTAGAGATAGCTAAACATCCATAAATTAAATTGTTCCTCTAAAAAGGCTTTAGCATTTTTATGGATAAAAAAGTCAATTTCACTTTGCTTTTTATAACTTCTAAAGATTTTTTTCAAAGTTTCTTCGTTGATTTTGAGTTTAGCATCTTTAAGGGATTTTAAAAACTCATCGCTAAATTCATTAGAATTTTGTTTAAAGACATTATTCAGCTCGGGGAATAAGTCTTTTTGACTTAAGACTTTGATAGTGATTGTGGGGAGTTCACCCTCATTTCTATTGATAGAATGTAGTTTAAAAAGTAGTTTGCTTTTGCTATTATCTGCATTTTGGCGATATTGCTTCGCATCAAAATAGACTTGATAAGTTTCACTATCATCACTTAAAGTCAAGCTTTGATAAAGCGTATCAGATTTAACATAATAGAGATTTTGGGTTTTATAAAATAAACTTGTATCTTTGGTATTGCTATAAACTTTGGCATAGATATTTTTATAGATAGGCGTATCGGTGAAAAATGGCGTACCACTCTCACTAAGATAGCTATCAAAAAAGGTAAAAAGCTTATTATAAATATCGTGTGATTGTGGCTCACTTTCTATTTGCGATTTTAAATAGTCTTTAATATGCCCAAAATATTGCTCCTTGATGTGTAAAAGATTGCTAAAGCCACTTTTGGCGGTATTATTCTGGTGAAAATCCTTTATCTTCACCCCTAAGTAGCACTCTTCTAGCTTGCTATAAAAACGCTTTTTGTAATCCATGATTCTTGCTCCAATCTTATTTAGGTTATCATATCATTGCAACACACATCTACCACTTGCGCATTGATTGATAAAGCTACTCAAAGGCATACTAGCACTGCCGCGCCTACCTTCTCCTTCACCACTACAATTATTATTTGATACAAATGCAGCAATGGGATTAGGGTAAATCTCACGCAAACGCAAATGATAAAGCATATAAAGCTGCGTACCCCTTGGAGTAATAATGTTGAGGGCTTCATTTATATCATGTGCAAGCGAATTTCTTAGTGTTCGTGCATAAGTTTGATAACTCATATTATTAATGTTGGTAGGTATAAATTGCACACCTTCACTTGTCCTTAAAGCTGGCATAGCATGCCCATTGCGTGTGCCATCTGGAGTAACAAAATACATTTGCACCACCCACAAAGTCCCTGCAGGTTGAAAAAATAAATCTCTTAATGTGCTCCTCATGGTAATATCTGTTCTAGCAAATTCTGAAGAAAGCCAAAAATGTCCGGGGAAAAGGCTTAAGGCAATAGAGCGATACATCTGTAAGGCATATTCAAATGTTTGTGCTTGTGATAATCCTCGTGGGATATTTGTAGCACTATATTGACTAAGCTCATTTGCTAAAATAGGGTAGCGCGCACGAAAAGAAGTAAAAGGATTTACTCCATAAGTAGTATCAAAGAAAAAGCCTCCTTCATCAAGCGGGTTATATGTGTATTCATTTAATTCTGCAATCATTTGATAACTCTGCAACAAACATACACCACAATCTCCCGCACGTTCAAGCACTCCATCAGTCGTTGTGGCAATTTGCCATAAACGTCCTATCCAATCTTCATTTAGCACAAAGCTACTTGGCAAACTAAGAGGTGATGAGGATAAAGAGCCTTTTTCTGAATCTCCTTTTGCAGGGCAATGAGTTAAGGAATCTGAAAGATTGGCATTTCTAAAACGTTCCCAGTTTTGCATATCATAATTGAATCTAAAATATGATGTCTGCCCCTCACCTGTATCTTTGGCGATAAAATCTTTTTTTGCGGTATAAGGCACACCCCAATTTGCGCCATATTTTGTTACGCGCAAAAAATTCCCCAAATAGTCTTGAAGTATTGCTATATCATTGTCTGCAAACATAAAGAGATTCCATACTTTTGTATCATTATCTTTTTTAGGGGCGTGAAAGTCGCATTTTTGCCAACTCGACCAATTCCAACTTTGCCGTGTAGTTTGTTTTGAAGTAAGGCAAAGCATATCTGCATTAGCTGGGTTGTATTGTGCTATATAGCCATTTTCAAGATTAAAATATAACTCTTGAACTTCATCTTTAATAGATTGATTGTTTGTCAAATAATATAAATCAAATCCTTGAGGGGTATTAAAGCTCCAAGCAATGAATCCACTTTGGGCAAGATTTGCAGGTGTTGCTATCGTATTTAGCCACTCTTGCATATCATAAAGGACAAGGTTAGGTATTTTGGTGTGAGCATTTTGGTTTTCTTGCAAGGTTAAAAAACCATCTATAAGCCCAACCATAAAAGAAGAATCAGCGCTATAAAGCACATTATCTTTTACAATAAAGCTTTGAGTTTTGTCATTAAGCACACATGGGCGCAAAATCAATCGTTCCTTAGCCTTATATGTTTGATTAACCCCACTCAAGCAAAGCCAAGTGTCATTATGCTTCCAAGCTATACGACTAAAAACATCATAACGAGCATTTTCTGCCCTTTTGCAATCAGTGACACTTACATAACCCTCACCTTTGGTAAAGATAGGGGTGAGGCATTGTATTTGTGAGCGTTCATTTTTAAAAGCAATAGGTCTATCTTTTGGCTTATCAGCAAGTTTTTGTGGGACTTGTGCGATTGAAGATATAGAATCTGCAGCAAAAGCAGGCATCATAGCAAAAAGAACAAATATAATGAAAAAGCTTAGGCAAGAGGGCTGTATAAATTGGTTGCGTTCCACTTTGAAGATTTGCGTGGCTTTTTTGCATTGTATTTGCTTATCTCTATCTTTCATAGTTATCCTTTTCTTGTAAGTTAATGACATTTCTGCGGTATTCTTCTCGTATGTCATTAAGCAAGATTCTAGAATCTCCTCTACTTGCTTCCCAATACACAAAACCATTCAGTCGCTCTGCTTTAGCTTTTTTAAGTTGTGCTGCAAGAGTATGAATATCATAAATTTGTCCCCCAAACTCTAACTTGCCCTCATTTGTCAAATAGGCTTGAATGAGGGTATTTTTAAGATAGAGTTGCTCTCCAACTCGCAAAAAACCTGCTGCAATCATCTCGTTTAAACTAACCTTTAGTGGCTTTTTGTCAAACTCTGCTTTGGTAATAGCACTATCTTCAAACCCCATTAAATCTAATCGTTGTTTGCCATATTCGATATAATGGGGATTTTGTTCAAACATGATGTAATGCCTACCCAATTTTTTTGCCATAGCGGCTGTGGTCATCGTGCCACCAAAAGGGTCAAGTACAATATCTTCCATTTTAGAACTAATAGCAAGTATGCGATAGAGCAAAGATTCTGGCTTTTGGGTATTATGCAATTTATTGCCATTAGAATCTTTTAGTCGTTCATTTCCACTGCATACAGGTAATCTCCACACACTACCAAGCTGCTTACGCTCCCCTTTTTCAAAACCTACAATTTCAGAATTGAGCTCTTTTGCTGTTTTGTAGTTAAAAGTGTATTTGGATTTTTTATTTTTTGTTGCCCAAATGAGACTCTCATGTGCATTATTAAGCCTTGTGCCATGAAAATTAGGTGTGGGGTTGCTTTTATGCCAAATCACATCATTGATAAACCAAAAGCCAAGTTCTTGCATTACCCCACCAATGCTATAAATACATTGCATCGAGCCAATCACCCAAATGCTGCCATTGGGCTTTAAGATTCGCCTGCATTGAGTAAGCCAAGCTTGAGTGAAAGCCACATAATCTGCATTATCAGAAAAGGCATTATCCCACACATCATCACAACCGCTAAAATTACCCCCCTCTGGTCTTTGCAAA
>NZ_NXLR01000013.1 GCF_003364255.1 Helicobacter marmotae | reverse complement strand
TAGGGTAGTAATTACCGCTCCTGTGCCATTATTTAGGGTAGTAATGGTGCCACTAGTTTGGTTATTTAGGGTGGTTATGCGAGATTTGGCGCCTTGGTTGAGTAGGGTAGTGAATGAGCCGCTATTATTTAATGTCCCTATTGTGGTTAGAGCTTGAGAAATATTTGCATTCGTTAAATTATTCCATGTCCCCTCATTATTTAGGGTAGTAATCATAGCGGCACTATTGCTACTCCCGCCATTTCGTAAAAAGGCAATAGTGCCAGTGGAGGTATTAGTAAAAGTAGTGATTTGATTAAAGTTATTATTTGAATTTACGCCAGTAGTCCCAGCATTACTCATAGAGCCAGAATTAGTAAAAGTCTCTATCACTCCACGTGTGCCATTATTGAAAGCCCCGCTTAGAGTGCCCTCATTGGTAAAGGTCGTTATTCTCCCTTGCCCATTGAGGCGATAAGTAGTATTCCCTGCTCCATTTTGTGTGCCTATACCATTGCTTATGGTAGTTAGAGTGCCTTTGTTGGTAAAATTTTGTATCTGGGCGTTGTTATTGGTATATAAGGTAGTTAGAGTGCCACCTGTGTCATTAGTGAAACTATTTACCACCGCACTGGCGTGTGTAATGGAAAAAAAAGTGATAGTTCCTGTGTTAGTGGCATTTTGGAGTGTGCTTTGGTTAGGCATAGTAAGGTTAGTAAGTGTGCCTGAGTTATCTAGCATAGTAAAGGTGCTACTTTGCTGCACGGCAATATCTGTAATGGTGCCAGCATTAGTTACACTATGTGTCCCATAGCTAGCAGCAATTCTTTGGATAGTGGCTCCAGTATTATTGGTAGCAGTGAGGCTTCCTAGTATACCTGTGCGGCTAATACTCCCGTTATTAACTAAAGTAGTGTTGCTATTTTGCACAGTATAGAGCGCAAAGGCTCCAGCACTATTATTTTGCAAACGTGCCCCAGTATTCACAGTGAGATTAAAGGCACTTTGCGTATCGAGATTACCAATAATAGTGGGATTTGTCCCAGTCCCCGCATAATTCACGGTGATTTGCACATTTGATTCAACAATCAGTGTCGTAGGCTGTGATCCGGGATTATTCACATAATGACTAGCAGATGTGATAGAGGTAGGGACGGAAGTAAGCTTGCAATAATTGCTGGTTCTAGTGGTGGATTCGCAATTATTACTCCAGTTATTAGTCTGTGCGTTGGCATAAGTGATAAAGAGAGGGGTGAGGAGTAAGGGGTATGGGGCAAGGCAGATAGCCCTCACATAGCCATATCGCATGGGCATAAACCACATATATTAAGAGCCTAGTTTAGCTTGGAGAGTTAGGGGTGTTATGAGAGTTTTGTAATAGCTTGGTGTATTTGCTTTGAATATATCTTTTAATATATGGAATATATGGCTTGTGTGTGCCGCGGGGGGGGGGGGTATAGTACATTCCCCTATATAGCTTACTATATAACTTACGTGGCTTATATAACCTACTATCATAATTTTATCCAACTTCCCGTTTTATAAATTTGTTTCCTTTTCCTTGAGGCGGAATTATAATAAGGAATTCTTAATGGATATACATTTGGATAAAAGAATTTTTATTGGGTTTAAGCCTGCTTCCTATAAGGATACAAATTTTGTCGCCTCTTGCTGGCTTTGAGGGTGAAGCATTGCTGCTCGATTTACTAGAGACTCTACCCCTCTTGTCATTCTGAGGGAGTGGTAATGACCGAAGAATCTCTGTTTGGAATTTTAGTAAATGTTGTTAGTTTGTCATTCTGAGCGAAGCGAAGAATCTCTTTTAGATTTACCAGCGATTCTCCAAGTTTGTCATTCTGAGCCTCCGATAAGGGGTGAAGAATCTCTGTTAGAATTGCTAGAAACTCTGCCACTATTGTCATTCTGAGGCTTTGCAAAAGCCGAAGAATCTCTGCAAGAATCACTAGTCGCACTTTTTTGTATTTTTGAAAGAGAGTCCTTAGTAGATAAAAGAGATTCTTCGGTCGCTACGCTCCCTCAGAATGACAAAATAACGGAGTCGTTAGTAATTCGGGTAGAGTTTTTCACAATGCTTGGAATGACAAAGTAACAGCATTTACTAGTAAATCTAATAGAGTCTCTGCACAATGAAGTGTCAAAAGCTCTCAAGGCTTAATAAAGGGGAGAGTAAGACTGATCCCGCCCTTAAGCCAAAGGCGAGACCTTGGGGTTAAACTCTTAGTAGCACTTGACTATTATAAAACATAATAGTAAGATAGCCACTAAGATTGTCTTGTAAATCTTACTCATGGTAACCTCCTTTTTTAAAGTAGGTTACACTCAAAGGGGTGGCCGCCCCTTTGAGGCAACCCCTAATGCTTATTATACTACAACTCCATTTTTTCATTCATTAAGGTTTTTTGTTTGTTATTTCGCATTTAGTTTTGCGTGCATAAATAAGGGAATTTGTTGTGTGGGCTTGTTTGTTATTCTGCCTTTACGTGCAAGATATTGTCGCCTCTTGCTAGCTTTAAGCACGAAGCATTGCTTTATAAATCCACTAAAAGTGAGCAAAGTTTGTCATTCTGAGCCTCCTTTAGGAGGTGAAGAATCTCTTTTAGATTTACCAGCGACTCTGCCAAGTTTGTCATTCTGAGCCTCCTTTAGGAGGTGAAGAATCTCTTTTAGATTTACCAGCGACTCTGCCAAGTTTGTCATTCTGAGCCTGCATAGCAGGCGAAGAATCTCTGTGGGCGACTAGTGATTCGTTTAGAGATTCTTCGCTTCGCTCAGAATGACAAAATAACTGCCTTTCTAGTGTTTCTGTTAAGGAGTCTTTAGTAGATAAGAGAGATTCTTCGGTCAGGCTACGCCCTCCCTCAGAATGACAATAGGATTGGGACTGTCTAGTGGCTTTGTGAAGAGATTCTTCGGTCGCTACACTCCCTCAGAATGACAAACTAACAGAGTCGCTGGTGATTCTTTAAGAGATTCTTCGGGCATAAAGCCCTAAGACATGACAATCAATCCAGCATTTACTAGTAATCTAAAAAGCAATACTTCACCTCCTATGCTCTTCCAAGACTAGAGAGCTGACAAACTTGGAGAGTCTTTGGTAAATCAAATAGAGATTTTTGCCTTCATTTTGTGCTCCCCTAAGGGGGTGAGAAGAGGGCTAGATGTGTGATGGAATATTAGGGAGATTTGCGGAGCTATCAGTTAAGGAAATGTAAATAGTTGTATAGGCAACTATTTACAAAAATCCATTACAATACCCAGCTATACAAATATACAAAAGGAGTTTTTATGCCATTACTTGATAGTTTTAAAGTTGATCATACTCGTATGCCTGCTCCCGCAGTGCGCTTAGCAAAGAGTATGCAAACACCAAAGGGTGATGTGATTAGCGTCTTTGACTTGCGTTTTACTCGCCCAAATGTAGAGATTCTAAGTGAAAAGGGTATCCACACTATGGAGCATTTAATAGCCGGCTTTATGCGCGAGCATTTAAATAATGCACGAGTAGAGATTATTGATATTTCCCCAATGGGGTGTCGTACGGGCTTTTATATGAGTGTTATAGGAGAGCCCAATGCCTATGATGTTAAAGACGCGTGGGAGGCAAGTATGAGAGATGTTTTGCGCATTAAAGATGAAAAGCAAATCCCAGAGTTAAATATATATCAATGTGGCACGGCTAAAATGCACTCTTTAAAAGAAGCCCAAGAAATCGCCCAAATGGTGCTAGATAGAGGCGTTGGTGTGATGAACACAGAGGAGCTTTTATTAAAAGATTTTGCATAATAAATACAAAATTGGGGGAGTACTTTAGGCTTTATAAATGGCACAAAACGTATAAAAATGTAGATTTGTAGTATTAATCATTCTTTGAATTTAAGGAGATGTAATGTGGATTTTACGCACATTATTTTTTAGCATTTTTGCTTTAGGGGTTTTAATAGGTTGTAAGGAAAATGGGCAAAGTGTGCAAGCAAAAGGCGCACTTCAAGTGCAGACACAAAAAATCGCACACCAAAATGTGAATTTAAGCTTTGAATACCCTGCACGATTAAAAAGCGTGCAGAGTGCGGGCGTATATGCACGCGTGCAAGGCGTGCTTTTATCAAAGAATTTTAAAGAGGGAGATATTGTCCAAGAGGGGCAGCTTTTATTTAAAATCGACCCGGCTCGCTACCAAGCAAAGGTTAATCAAGCCAAAGCCCAAAGGCAGTCTGCAGAGGCGAATTTCATTAAGGCTAATCGCGATTGGCAACGCGTGGAAAAGCTCTATAAGCAAGGCGTTTATACCATAGATCAATATGATACTTCGCGCTCAAACTTCCTCTCTGCCCAAGCCAATGTCGCTAGCACACAAGCGGCACTTGATGATATGAATATTGATTTAGGCTATACAGATGTGGTAGCAACCATTAGCGGGAGAATCGGTATGCGAAGCTATGATGTGGGCAATCTCGTAGGAGGGAGCGGGCAAGATGTGCTGACTACCATTACCCAGCTAAGCCCTATTTATGCGGAATTTGCCATTCCTAATACAGATTATTACCTTATGCGTGGTTTAGAAAATAATCTTATTGAAGTGGAGTATATCCTTAATAATGGGCAAGTGTATGACAAGCTTGGCAAACTTGACTTTGTCGATAGTGTGCTTGATAGCCAAACTTCAAGTATTAAGGCTCGCTCTATTGTAGATAATGAAGAGCACAGACTTTTACCCAATGAGTTTGTGCGGGTGCGCCTTAAGGGCTTTGAAGCTCAAAATGCCATAGCTATACCTGAGAGTGCGCTTATGCAAGATGCAGAGGGGAGTTATGTATATTTAGTTAAAGACGGCAAGGCACAGATTGCGCGCGTTACTTTAGGTAAAAGGCTGCAGAGTGGAGAAGTTTTAGCCACAAGTGGTTTGCAAGATAATGATGAGCTGATACTCAATCAACTCTCCAAAATTCGCAATGGTGCTCCAGTAAGCCCTGTAAGTAAAGTTTCGCAAAATAAAGTAGATACTTCAAGCCAAGTGCAATAGGGGGAAATATGTCAAGATTCTGTATTAATCGCCCTATTTTTGCAATGGTGCTTTCGATTATTATCACATTAGTAGGTGCGATTTGTATTTTTGTTTTACCGGTGGAGGAATATCCTCAAGTCGTGCCTAATGAAATTGTCGTGCAAGCTACATATAGCGGCGCAAGCGCTGAAGTTATGGCAGATACGGTAGCAAGTATTATTGAAGATAGCATTAATGGTGTGGAGGGTATGCTGTATATGAAGTCTTCTTCTACTTCAAGCGGTGTGCTGAATTTGAGTGTGTTTTTTGCTAATGATTCTGATGCGGATATGGCACTCGTAAATGTCAGCAATCGCGTTCAAGCCGCACTTACGCAACTCCCCACAGAAGTGCAAAGGGTGGGCGTTACTACAAGGAAAAGATCTTCTACTATGCTTGCAGTATATGCGATGTATTCAGATAATCCCGCCCATGATGCGACGTATGTAGCAAACTATGCGATTTTAAATGTGATTAATGAGCTTAAAAGGGTCCCGGGTGTAGGTGATGTGAATGCCTTTGGCTCGAGGGATTATTCTATGAGAATTTGGCTTGATATAGACAAACTTTCTCAAAACAACCTTACCCCCTCTGAAGTCGCACGTGTAATCGCAGAGCAGAATGCACAATTTGCGGTGGGCTCCTTTGGGAAAGAGCCTATAGGAAGTGATGTTGCTTTTACATATTCTGTAACGACACAAGGGCGGTTTGTGAGTGCAGAAGAGTTTGGCAATATCATCGTGCGCTCACAAAGCGATGGCTCTGCTTTGCGTCTCAAAGATATAGCCAAAATAGAGCTTGGAGCGAAAGACTATAGTGTGAATCCTCTCCTTAATGGCAAAAATGCTGCGGCATTTGGTATTGCCCTGCAGGCAGGAGCGAATGCGCTTGAAGTAGCTGATAGCGTAGAGGCAAAGATGAAAGAGCTCTCTGCAAGTTTCCCCGAGGGTATGCACTATGCCAATCCTTACAATACAACAGACTTTGTGAAAATCTCCATTAAAGAAGTGGTTAAAACATTCATTGAAGCCATTGCGCTTGTGGTGATTATTATGTACTTTTTCTTGCAAAATGTCCGTGCAACGATTATCCCTGTGATTGCTATCCCTGTGTCGATTATAGGGACATTTGCGGGTATGTATGCCTTAGGATTTTCTATTAATCTCCTTACACTCTTTGGGCTTATTTTGGCTATTGGGATTGTGGTTGATGATGCGATTATTGTGATTGAAAATGTAGAGAGAATCTTACATACAGAAACACATCCTAATGGAGAGCGATATTCTGTGAAAGAAGCGACATTGAAGGCTATGGAGGAGATACAAGGACCGGTGGTAGCTATTGTGCTTGTGCTTTGCTCTGTGTTTATCCCTGTGGCGTTTATCGGGGGCTTTGCAGGGGCGATTTATCAGCAGTTTGCTATTACTATTGTTATTTCCGTTGTGATTTCGGGCTTTGTAGCCCTTAGCCTTACCCCTGCGCTGTGTGTTTCTATCCTTAAAGCACATTCACCTAAAAGTTTTTATCTCGTGCGTCGTTTTAATGACTTTTTTGATTGGCTTACGCATAAATTTGGCGAGCAAATTGGCAAGGCTTTAAGAAGAGGGCTAGCCCTTATGCTTTGCTTTGTGGCAATTATAGGCGTTACTTGGGGCTTATTAAGCAAGCTCCCTACAGGGCTTGTGCCAAGTGAAGATAAGGGGAGTATGATAAGCTTTATCCAGCTCCCGCCTGCTGCCTCACTTTCTCGCACCATTGAGCAAGGTAGAAAGGCTTTAGATATTTTAGATAAGCAGCCAGAAGTAAAGACCGCCTTTCTCATTGCCGGCTTTGATATGCTAGCAAGTGCGGCGCGTACTTCTGGGGCTGTGATTTTTGTTACGCTTAAAGATTGGAATGAGCGCACGCAGAGTGCCTTTAGCCTCTCTCAAAAGATGACAGGTGCATTTAATGCAGCCCTTGATGCCTTTGCGCTTGTAACGACTCCGCCTGCTATTATGGGGCTATCCACTGTGGGGGGATTTGAAATTTATATCCAAGATAGAGGAGGGAGAGGTATTAAAGAATTAGAGAAATACACTAATCTCCTTGTAGCAGAGGCAAATCAAAGAGAAGAGCTTGTAGGCGTGAGAAGTCTTTTCAGCGCGGATATTCCGCAATATCACATTACGCTTGATAGGGAGAGAGCAAAGGCTATGAATGTCAATATTGATGATGTTTTCACTACTATGCAGGCGACCTTTGGGCAGTATTATGTGAATGACTTTAATCTCTATGGCAAGACATATCAAGTTAATATCCAAGCGCAAAGTGAATTTAGAGATTCTGTAGAAGATTTGGCACGTATCTTTGTGAAGTCTGGCAATGGCGACTTAATCCCTATAAGCACATTAGTACGCCCTGAACGCGTGATTGGACCAGATATTGTAGATAGATTTAATCTCTTTACAAGTGCGAAAGTCATAGGGAATGCCAATGAGGGCGCGGGCTACTCAAGCGGTGATGCGCTAAGGACGATTGAAGAAGTGGCAAAAGAAGTGCTGCCTGAGGGCTATAGCATTGCTTATTCAGGTACAAGCTATCAAGAGAAAAGCACAAGTGGCACGGGAATGCTTGCCTTTGTGTTTGGGCTTGTTTTTGTGTTTTTGATTCTCTGTGCGCAGTATGAGCGATGGCTTATGCCTATTTCTGTGCTAAGTGCTGTGCCTTTTGCTGTGTTTGGTGCGGTTGTGGCTACCGCTCTAAGAGGGCTTAATAATGATATATATTTTCAAATCGGGCTTGTAATGCTTATCGCCCTATCGGCGAAAAATGCCATTTTGATTGTAGAGTTTGCTCAACATTTATACGAAAAAGAGGGTAAAAGCATTATGGAATCTGCCATAGGTGCGGCGAAATTGCGCTTCCGCCCTATTATTATGACTTCTCTTGCTTTTAGTATAGGCGTGTTGCCTTTGGCTTTAAGCAGCGGGGCAGGGAGTGCGAGCAGGCATGCCATTGGCACGGGAGTAATTGGCGGTATGATGGCAGCGACATTTATTGCTATCTTTTTTATCCCGCTTTTTTGGAGCTATGTGGCGAGCTTTTCACAATGGCTAAAAAGGAAAAAGTGATTTTATTATTGTCATCACAAGCCGCAGGCGAAGAATTGCTCCCTGATTTACTAGAAAGTCAGCCACTTTATCATGTCTTTACCCTTTAGGGTGAGGCATTGCTTTTTGGATTTTTAGTAAAGGCTGGATTCGTTGTCATGTCTAGAGCCTGCATAGCAGGCGAAGAATCTCTGTTAGAATTGCTAGAAACTCTGCCACTATTGTCATTCTGAGGGAGTGAAACGACCGAAGAATCTCTGTGGGCGACTAGTGACTCGTTTAGAGATTCTTCGCTTCGCTCAGAATGACAAACTTGGAGAATTTCTGGTGAATCAAACAGAGTTTCTTCGGTCAGGCTACGCCTTCCCTCGTGATGCCAAACTAACGGATTTGCTAGTGATTCCCTTTTTTCTTTTTCTATAAGGGGGAGGGGCTTGAATTGCGAAGTCGCTCCCTCCCCCTTATATATCCCCCACCCCGACGACGCTTTAAGAGGTGGCACTTCGTGCGATTTAATTTTATCGCAGTGAGAGCGTGTCTCACTGCTGGGAGACGTTGGGGACTTATTGTCATTCTGAGGGAGGGCAGAGCCCAACCGAAGAATCTCTAAAGGAATCACTAGTCGCTAAGAGAGATTCTTCGGTCGTTTCACTCCCTCAGAATGACAAACTTAGCTACCCGCAAGGGAAATTATTTTGTCATTCCAAGCATTGCGAAGAATCTCTCTTATCTACTAAAGACTCCTTAAACGAATCACTAGTGGTTAAAAGCAATTCTTCGGCTTTTGCAAAGTGATAATAAAACCTACGCACACAGGGGGTCCCAAGGATCCCCCCCCCCTTTTTTTATGTCTTTACCTTTAAAGATGACAAAATCTCTAGCCATTCTATGTATGCAATAAATGGTGTAAATCTGTAGAAATCGAGCTTGTGAAGAGTTGCGCATATGGGGTATTTTGCGCAAGGGTTTTGCAGAAATGTATCATTCCCTTTTTTGATTCAAGGCATTGGGCACAGAGTTTAAGAATCTGCGGGGCATAGTCTTTAGGGATATGCTTAGGGGCATGTGAGGGGGCGGTAAAATATTTGTGGATTCTATGGACTAGGGCTTTGTTTGTGATTTCTATAATCATAGAATCTATGGGCATTTTAAAAAACATTAAATTTTCATGCGGACTTAGAGAGAGATAAGTCGTATCCACACCAAAAGCCTTCGCACTATAGGAATCAAACAAATAAAGGCTTTTATTGTAATTATCTTCAAAATGTTCAAGCATAAGCCTTAAAATAGCTAATCGCTCCTTAATGCTATAAATATTCCCTATGGGTGAGAATGCAAAGCGTAATAATGATTCTATGCTATACCATTCTATGCTCTCAAATCCATGCTCTAATACAAGCTCATAGCGCTTACGTCGAAGGATTGCCGCATATTCTGAATGCCCAAACTTGTAAGGAAAGGTAATAATTTTATCGCGATATGCAGGAGAGGGGAATCTAGGGTGTATTACAAAACGTCTGTTTTTTTCCTTTTCTAAAATATATTCTAATCCGCCCTCATAGCCTTTATCAATAATGCGTATTTCACTTTTTGGTATTTGTGTAAGAAGAGTGAAAAATTCCTCCTCATAGCAGTCTTTATCCCAAATGCGCTCAGGGTATCTAAAAAATGTTGTAACATTATGAAGCACTTTTTGATCGGGTTCTTTATTGACATTTTTATCAATCCATGAAGTCAATGTACGCCTATCTTTGCCAATGATACGCGCGAAGTGCGATACGCTAAGGTGCGAGCGTTCATAGATTACAAGCAATTTCTCCAAAAGACTAAGAGCCATAAGTTTTCCTTATTGATAAAGTTTTTATTTGAAGTTTCTTTATTGTATAGATTCTCTCTTTGGAGAAAGTCTATTTTGTGAAATATTATAAAGCAATGCGTAAAAATGTATAATTTTTATACATAAATGTAATTTATACGACAAAGTGGCAAGAAAAATTCAAAAGTTGTGCAAAGTAAAAAATCATATCCTTGCTAGAATAAGTGTCACTCCACATTAATAAAGGCAGGTAGTGCGTTGTTAAAGTGTGAGAATTTCTATGAAGGGTTGCATTATGGATATATATCAGATGTATAAGCAAAAGCAGACAAGTGCAGCTGCTGCTGTAGGGGTGATTAAATCTGGTGATTGGGTGGATTATGGTTGGGCTGTTACGACACCTATAGCCCTTGATGCCGCCCTAAGCCAACGTATAGAAGAGCTAGATGACATTAAGCTTCGCGGAGGAGTTTTAGTGCAAATGCCTGAAGTGTTCAAGGTTGATACACAAGGCAAACATGCTTCATGGCATACGTGGCATGCAAGTGGTATCGGACGTAAGCTTATCGAGCAAGGTTTGGGATTTTATATGCCTATGAGGTATTCTGAATTGCCTAGATATTATAAGGAAACAAAGGCTACGCCAAGTGTGGTTATGCTCCAAGTGGCTCCTATGGATAATCATGGCTATTTTAATTTTGGCTTATCTGCTTCACATTTAAGCGCGTGTATAGAGAAAGCAAAGGTGGTGATTGTCGAAGTGAATGAAAATATGCCCCGCTGTTTAGGTGGATTTGGCACAGATGTGCATATTTCTCAAGTAGATATGATTGTAGAGGGAGATAATCCGCCTTTAGTAGAAGTGCCATCTGCGGAGATTTCACAAGTTGATGAAGCAGTAGCAAAACTGATAGTAGAGGAGATTAGCGATGGAGCCTGCATACAATTAGGCATAGGCGGTATGCCAAATGCGGTGGGGTCTTTTATCGCAAAATCAGATTTGAAAGATTTAGGCGTGCATACAGAAGTGTATGTTGATGCTTTTGTAAAAATGAGTGAAGCAGGCAAGGTAAATGGGAGAAAAAAGAGTATCAATCAAGGGAGGCAGACATATTCCTTTGCTATGGGGAGTAAGAAGCTCTATGACTTTCTTAACAATAATCCAGAATGTATGAGCGCGCCTGTTGATTACACCAATGACATACGCACTATCGCGGCATTAGATAACTTTATCTCTATTAATAATGCCGTAGATATTGACCTTTTTGGGCAGGTAAATTCTGAATCTTCAGGCACAAGGCATATTAGCGGGGCAGGCGGGCAGCTAGATTTCGTGCTTGGAGCATATTTGGCAAAAAATGGCAAAAGCTTTATTTGCTGCTCTTCAACGATGAGGGCAAAAGATGGCACATTAAAAAGCAGAATCCTCCCCACTTTGCATGAGGGGAGCATTATTACTGCTACAAGGGCAAATGTGCATTATTTTGTTACAGAATATGGCAAGGCAAATCTCAAAGGCTTAAGTACTTGGGAGAAATGCGAGGCGATTATCTCTCTAGCTCACCCTGATTTTAGAGAAGATTTAATAGCCCAAGCGGAGAAAATGAAAATCTGGCGTATGAGTAACAAAATACGACCTTAAATACCATATATTCATACCATATAAAGGAGGTTTAAATCATTTTAATTTACCCATTTAAAAAGGAGAAATATGAAAACACAAGGAACAAAATTTAGAGAAGCAGTGAGAGAGTATGCTCCACTGCAGATTTTAGGCGTGATTAATGCCTATAGTGCGATACAAGCGCAAAAATGCGGTGCAAAGGCATTGTATTTAAGCGGCGGGGCATTAGCGGCTATGAGTTTGGGTGTGCCCGATTTGGGCATTAGCTCATTAGAAGATGTATGTGTTGATGTACGGAGAATCACCGCAGCAAGTGATTTACCCTTGCTAGTTGATGCAGATACAGGCTGGGGCGGGGCATTTAACATTGCTCGCACGATTAGAGAGCTTACACGAAGTGGAGCGGCGGGGTGTCATATTGAAGACCAAGTCGCGCAAAAACGATGCGGACATCGCCCTAATAAAGAGCTTGTAAGCCCACAAGAGATGAGTGATAGAATCAAAGCAGCAGTAGATGCGCGGCTTGATACAAGCTTTGTGGTTATGGCAAGAACTGATGCACATGCAAGCGAGGGACAACAAGCAGCTCTTGATAGAGCAGCCTTGTATGTAGAATCTGGAGCAGATATGATATTTGCTGAAGCCATACATACACTTGAAGAATACAAACAATTCACAGACAAAATCAAAGTGCCGGTGTTGGCAAATATTACAGAATTTGGCAAAACGCCTTACTTTACGCGTGAGGAGTTAGGAGGGGTGGGCATTTCTATGGTGCTTTATCCGCTCTCAGCTGCTAGGGCTATGTGTAAGGCAGCACTTGGAGTGTTTGAGGATATTTTGCAAAATGGTTCGCAAAAAAACAGCATAGAGCATATGCAAACTCGCGCAGAACTCTATGAGACTTTAGGCTACCACGAATATGAGCAAAAACTTGATTTGCTTTTTAAATCTAAATAAAAGGAGAAATTATGGGAGAAGCAATTAAAAATACAAAAGTAGGCGGGCTTGCAGGTGTAAGTGCTGGGCAGTCAGCTATTTGTACCGTTGGGACAGGGCATGGGCTTAATTATAGAGGTTATGATATTTATGACTTAGCTCGTGAGTGTGAGTTTGAGGAAGTGGCATACTTGCTTTTAAGGGAAAAGCTCCCTACTAAAGCTGAGTTAGAATCTTTCAAAAAGGAGCTTATCGCAGCAAGAGCATTGCCCAAAGCCCTAAAAGAATCACTCAAACTTTTACCTAAAAATGCGCACCCTATGGACATTATGCGCACAGCTTGCTCTGTGCTTGGGTGTTTAGAGCCAGAAGAATATGATATTGTGAAAATGTCTTTTCCTATGCAACAACAAATCGCTACAAGATTGCTAGGTATTTTCCCATCCGCGCTTTGCTTTTGGCATCATTATCATCATAGTGGCAAGGAGATTGGCACAGAATCTTCTCAAGATTCTATTGGGGGATATTTCTTAGACCTCCTTCATCAAAGCGCGCCTAAAGAGCTATGGGTAAAGGCTATGCATGTGAGTTTAATCCTCTATGCAGAGCATGAGTTTAATGCAAGTACTTTCACTGCTAGGGTGATTACAGCGACTATGTCAGATATTTATTCAGGTATCACAGGGGCGATTGGAGCATTAAGGGGTCCCTTGCATGGTGGGGCAAATGAGGCGGCAATGGAGCTTATAGCAGCATATCGCACTCCAGAGGAAGCCACACAGGGCATTTTAGATAAGCTTGCTAAGAAAGATAAGATTATGGGCTTTGGACATCGCGTGTATGTGAAAGCCGACCCACGCAATGTGGTTATTAAAGAATGGAGTAAAAAACTCAGCGAAGATGTCAAAGATACAAAAGGGCTTTATCCTATTAGTGAAGCGATAGAAAAAGTTATGTGGGATCAAAAGAAGCTTTTCCCTAATTTGGACTTTTATAGTGCTTCAGCGTATCACTTTATGGGCATACCTACATCATATTTTACCCCTATTTTTATCTTTTCACGCACAGCGGGGTGGTTGGCTCATATTTTTGAACAAAGAGCAAATAACAAGCTTATCCGCCCAAGCAGTGAATATACAGGTCCAGACAATAAGGCATTTGTGCCTATGCAAAATCGTTAATGCACAAAGGAGGATATAATGAGTGCAGATATGGGTATTTTAGAAACAAAACGACCAGAGTTTGATGAACTTTTAACTAAGATTGCGCGCTATGCGTTGGAATATGAGATTAACTCACCTTTAGCGTATGAAACGGCACGTTATTGCCTTATGGATACGATAGGTTGTGGGCTTTTAGCCTTGAATTTTCCAGCTTGTACAAAGCTTTTAGGTCCTGTCGTGGAGGGGGCGGAGTTCCGTCCATTGGGGGCGAAAATCCCGGGTACAAGCTATCAGCTAGAGCCTGAACGTGCGGCATTTAATGTAGGGGCTATGGTGAGATGGCTTGACTTTAATGATACTTGGCTTGCGGCTGAATGGGGACACCCTAGCGATAATCTCGGAGCGATTTGGGCAGTGGCTGATTATGTGAGTAGAAAGAATCTTTCACAAGGTAAAGCACCATTGCTTGTGAAAGATGTGCTTAAAGCTATGATTAAAGCCCATGAGATTCAAGGTGTGCTTGCCCTTGATAATTGCTTTAACAAAGTGGGCTTAGACCATGTATTGCTTGTGAGGATTGCAAGCACAGCAGTAGCTTGTGTGATGCTTGGAGGGAACTTTGAAGAAGTGCGCAATGCAGTGAGCCATGCCTTTATTGACGGAGGTGCATTAAGGACTTATCGCCACGCACCAAATACAGGCTCAAGGAAAAGCTGGGCAGCAGGCGATGCTTCAAGTAGAGGAGTGAATCTTGCCTTAAAAGCCCTAAGTGGTGAAATGGGCTATCCTAGTGCGCTTAGTGCAAAATTCTGGGGTTATGAAGATGTGAAAATGAAAGGGCAAAAGCTCACTATCCCCCAAGAATTTGGCAGCTATGTTATGGAAAATGTGCTTTTCAAAATCAGCTTCCCTGCGGAATTCCACGCACAAACTGCCGTTGAAGCAGCCTTAAAACTCCATGATGAAGTGAAAAACCGCCTTGATGATATAGAAAAAATCATTATCACCACTCAAGAATCAGGACATAGAATCATCAATAAAGTAGGCGAGCTAGCAAACCCAGCCGATAGAGACCACTGCATACAATATATGGTCGCTGTGCCACTTGTGTTTGGTGAGCTTACTGCAGAGCATTATGAAGATAGCATAGCCAAAGATAAGCGTATTGATGCTTTGAGGGATAAAATGGTTGTTGAAGTTGATGAGCGCTACACAAGAGAATATTTAGAATCTGATAAACGCTCCATTGCAAATGCCGTGCAGATTTTCTACAAAGATGGTAGCAAAAGCCAAAAGATAGAGGTAGAATATCCCATTGGGCATAAAAGAAGAAGAGAAGAGGGTATCCCTGTGCTTATAGAGAAATTTAAGCGCAATATCGCCATCAAACTTAGCCCCAAAAAATGCGCACATTTACAAGAGCTATGCTCTAATCAAAAGACTTTAGAAAATACACCTTTCCATACATTTAGTGATTTATTTTGGCTAGGCTAAAGGGTTTTTGAGGAGAGCTATAAGGCTCTTTGTGAGCCTTATATTGGCATATAAGGGTGGATGGTTTGAATGAATGGCTAGTGTTGTTCTTGTTTCCTTTTGCGGGCGGGCAGAGAATCGACCTGAAGAATCTCTAAGGGAATCACTCATCGCCTATAGCAATTCTTCGGTCATTACCATTCCCTCGTGATGCCAATAGGATTGCGATTCACTAGTGGATTTGCGAAGAGATTCTTCGCCTCCATTTCGTGTTCCCCCCCAAGGGCTGGCAAACTAATTTCTTTTATAAGAGGGTAAGCCCACTCCCTATAAGGTAGCCAAGTCTGTCATATTGATGGCGTTTAGGGCGGAATATCTCTTAAGAGAATGATGAGGAGTTTGGCAGTTTTCAACCTTACTTGAAAGAATATTTTAAAAATATTTTTACAAGAAAAGGGTGAGTATTGCCTAAAATTTAGTGTTTTGCTATCACTAAAAAAGCCTTAAAATAGGCTCAATGCAAATAAAATAAAGGAGGAAAAGATGGTATGTAAAAAGGCTTATTGCGAACCAATTAATGAAGAGCAAAGAATGGTTTTTAAAGAATTTGAAGATTTTTATCGCTTTAAAATGCGTTTTTGCTTGGTTTTAACCATAATTATTTTGGGCTGTTATTTTAGTTTTTTAATTCTCACAGGTTTTACCCCTGATTTTTTAGCTTTGCAAATTGGAGATTCGCCTGTTACTTTAGGGATAGTTTTTGGACTATGCTCTATTTTATTAGGAGTGCTTGGCACGTATGTATATAGCTTTGTTGTGAATGTGTTTTTAGACAAAAAGGAAGAAGAAATTATTAAAAAAATGAGACAAACCCAACTCATCAAGGAGGAAGGAAATGAAAATATTACTTAGTTTTTTGTTTTGCCAATCTTTTATGCTTGCTGCTGCCTTTGATGCTGAGGGCGAAGTTGCAAAAAGTGCTTTTAATGCCCCAGCGGTAGCGATGTTTGCTTTATTTGTTATAGCGACACTTGTTATTACGTATTTTTGTTCTAAAAAGACTCAATCTGCGGAGAGCTTTTTCACAGCGGGTGGAAATATCACGGGCTTTCAAAATGGGCTTGCCATCTCTGGAGATTATATGAGTGCGGCTGCCTTTTTGGGACTTAGTGCTTTGATTTTTTCTTATGGTTTTGATGCGCTTATCTACCCTGTTGGCTGGACTATAGCGTGGCCTATAATACTTTTTTTAATCGCGGAGAGATTAAGAAATTTAGGGAAATTTACCTTTGCTGATGTGATTGCTTTAAGATTAGAAGAAAAGCCTATTCGCATAGTGGCAGCCCTAAGCACTTTATGTATCGTCATTTTATATTTGATAGCCCAAATGGTCGGGGCTGGGCAGTTGATACAAACGCTATTTGGCTTGCCTTATGCGTTGGCTGTTGTGTTAGTAGGGATTTTGATGATGATTTATGTTATTTTTGGAGGTATGCACGCAACGACTTGGGTGCAAATTATCAAAGCCTCCTTGCTTTTAGGCGGTACTTCATTAATGGCTTTAATCATCATATATTTATCAAAATTTGATCTTACCTATTATTTTAATCAAGCTATAGCTAATCACGCTAAAGGCGAAGCCATAATGAAAGCGGGTGTGTTCTTTAAAGACCCTATCGCTACATTTTCTCTAGGGCTTGCAGTTACTTTTGGCACAGCGGGCTTACCTCATATTTTAATGAGATTTTTCACGGTTAAAGATTCTAAAGAAGCACGAAAATCAGCATTTTGGGCTACGGTATTTATCGCCTATTTTTTTATCCTCATGTTTATTTTGGGATTTGGAGCCATAGCCTTTGTGTTAGCTGATACAAGATATATAGATGCGAGTGGGAACTTTAATGGGGCTTCTAATATGGTGGTTATCATACTTGCTGAAATTTTAGGAGGGAATATCTTGCTTGGGTTTATCTCTGCTGTTGCCTTTGCTACGATTTTAGCTGTGGTATCGGGCTTGTGCATAAGCGGGGCTGGTGCAATCGCACATGATTTATACACTCACACATTTAAAAATGGCAAGGCAGATGAGAAAACACAAATGAGAGTAAGCAGGGTAGCTACTATAATTTTAGGCATTTTAGCTATTCTCTTGGGCTTTGTGTTTGAGAATCAAAATGTAGCCTTTATGGTTGGGCTTATCTTTGGTATAGCAGGAAGTGTGAATTTCCCTATCATTTTGCTTTGCATATATTGGAAAAATCTCACCACCAGAGGGGTTTTTATAGGAGGATTATTGGGGCTTATAGCTGTTATAAGTTTTGTGATTTTAAGCCCGAGTATGTGGGTAAAAACTTTTGGCTTTGAGCATGCCATTTTCCCCTATGATCACCCTGCTATTTTTTCAATTCCTCTTACTTTCTTTTTGTTATGGTTTTTTTCCATTACAGACAAGAGTAAAAGGGCTAAGCTTGATAGAGAGAATTTTGAAGCCTTTGATTTTAGGGCAAAAACAGGCATTGGTGCAAGCGAGGCTGTGGCGCATTAATGCTTCTCCCCTTTAGCATTTGCAAAGGGGAATCTCCTTTTAACGACTAGTGAATCTTCATTTTTGTCATATCTTTGTCCCCGCTAGGGGGTGAAGAATCTCTCTCAAAACCTACTAGAAAGCCCACGTGAATTCTTCGGCTTCGCCAAAAACATAACAAACTTCGCTACCCGCAAGGAAAACCCACACATAATAAAGACCTGCAAAGGAAATTATTTTATCAGCTCTTGGGGGCGGGCGTGAGCGGAGGCGAAGAATCCCTTCAAGAATCGCTAGTTGTTAAAAGCAATTATTCACCCCTTGCAGGGGTAAAGATATGATAAGAGGGGTAGAGTTTCTAGTAATGCTAATAGCAATTCTTCGGCTGCGCTTAAGATATGACAAACTAAATTATGCCTTATGCACAGGGCGCATGGCATTGAGTAATGCCAAAAGAGCTACGCCTACATCGCCAAATACGGCAAGCCACATATTGGCAATGCCCATAATGCCTAAGACTATAAGCACAAGCTTACTAAGGAGTGCAAATGAGATATTCTGCCATGTAATTTTGCGTGCAAAAAGTGCGATTTTATAAGCCTGCACAAGGGTTTGCAAACTTTGATGACTTAAGATAATATCTGCACTCTCTTTGCTAATGTCATTACTTCTCTCCCCTGTGTTGATACTTATACCCACATCACTTGCTTTAAGCACAATGCTATCATTAATGCCATCGCCCACAAACGCGCTTTTACCTTGCCATTGCTGCATAAGGACTTTTAGCTTTTCTTCTTTCTGGGCAGGGAGGAGATTGCCATAAGCGTGGGTGATATTTAATGCTTTGGCGATTGTATCTACATTGGCTTGATTGTCCCCGCTAAGAATGGCAAAGTGCTTGATACCGCAATCTTTTAGGGCTTGTAAAGATTCTTTTGCATCTGCTTTGAGTTTATCTCCTATAAGGATATGCCCTGCATAATTACCATTATGGGCAATATAGACAATGCTATGGGGGGTGTCTATGGGCGTAAAATCAATATGATATGCTCCTAAAAGTGCGGCATTGCCCGCGAGTATCTCGCCCTTATCGCATATAACTCTCACTCCCTTGCCTCCTATTTCTTCATAGGAGAGGATATTTATTTGCATAGGCTTTGTGTGCTTGGCTATGCAGGTGGCGATAGGGTGGTTTGAGTTTTGCTCAGCAATGCAGGCAAGCGTTAAAAGGCTTTGGTCTGTGTAACCTTGTGTAGGAGCATATTGAAGTATCTCAAATGTGCCATAAGTGAGTGTGCCTGTTTTATCAAAAATGATGTTTTTTACATTTGCTAAACTCTCTAAATAAATTGAACCCTTGCAAAGCACGCCCTCTTTGCTTGCTCTCCCCATAGAGGCAAAATACCCTAGAGGTACGGCGATTACAAGCGCACATGGGCAGCTTATCATCATTACTACAAGTGCGCGATATATCCACTCATGCCATTCCCCATTAAAAAGCGGGGGGATAATGGCTACGCATAGAGCAATGATAAAAATAATAGGCGTGTAAATGCGCGCAAATGATGTGATGATTTTTTGGCTTTTGGCTTTATTTTTGCCTGCAAGTTGTGTGAGTTTGGCAATTTTAGCAATATGTGAATCTTCAAAACGTCCCTCTACACGTACTTCTAGCACAGCAGTTGTATTGATTGCCCCAGCCATAATGCTATCCCCCTCTTTTACACCCACAGGGCGGCTTTCACCATTAATTGAGTGCATATCAATATAGCTTTTGCCCTTAAGGATTTTGCTATCTGTGGGGATTTTTTCCCCTACTTTGATAAGTAAAATATCGCCTATTTGCAAGGATTGGGGATGGGTATCTATAAAGCTATTATGCACTTTTTTATGTGCAATATCAGGCATAATCTGCACAAGTGCGCTAATAGAATCTTTAGACTTGGCTATAGCACGAGATTCTAAAAACTCTCCCACGCGAAAAAAAAGCAGCACAGCCACAGCTTCACTTACCTCGCCAATACACCATGCTGCAAGAGTGGCAAAGAGCATGAGTGTGTGCTCATCAAAGAAGATTTTGTTTTTACAATTTTCCCAAAAAGCAGAGAATATAGGCTTGCCTGCTAAAATATAAATCATAAAGAGTATGAAATATACAAGCAAAGGTACAAAGCTTATATTTGCAAAAGATTCTATATGGAGCGCAAGCATACAGAGGGCAAATACCCCTATAAGTGTGAGGATAAAAGTGAGTTCGTGTTTATGTGAGTGAGTATGATCTTCACAGCATGAGCAAGTAAGGTCATCTTGAGTTTGTGCTTTCTCATTTTGTGCTTTTTCTATTGTTTGTTTTTCCATGGGGACCTCCCCGTTTGATTTAAAAATAATGGGCGATTATGGCAGAAATTTGTAAATATACATATAGGGGGTATATGTATTAAAATAGGCTTTATTTGAGAATTATGCTATAATCCGCACTTTTAGGCATTCCCCCATAAAACAACAACTTAAAGGATATATGTGGCAAGTAAAATTCAGCAAGATTCACAAAGCAATATTGAGCAAGGTAGCGATACGCATAAAAATCTACATAAAAGCACGTATGAAAACACGCAAGTAAGAGCACATAAAAATATTCACGCAAGGGCATATAGGAGAGCAAAAGCACATAGAATCTATACACATTTCACACAAGGCGTGAAGAAAAAAAGTATCACCTATGAGACTATCATTGGCATATTAGTAGCTCTCATCTTTGGCTTAATTGCGGCATTGCTGGCGATTTTTTACCTTGATGCTTCTTTTAAGGTATCAGCGCTTTTGGGGATTATTGCCCTGCTTGTTACCCTTTGGACAAACAAAGCCCTCCCTTTAGGAGTAGTCTCTTTGCTACCCATTATCCTTTTCCCAAGTTTTGGGATTCTTGATACTAAAAGTGCTACTGCTAATTATGCCAATCCTATCGTGTATCTCTTTTTGGGTGGGTTTATGCTTGCTACAGCGACAGAAAAAATAGGCTTGCATAAAGTCATAGCAAGCAAGTTTTTAGGGCTTTTCCCTAAGACGCCAAAGGGCATTATATCTGCACTTGGGCTTGCTGCCTGTGTGCTAGGCACGGCTCTCTCAAACTCCACAACAGCTATTTTGCTCCTCCCTATCGCCCTCTCTGTAAGCCAAGATTATGCGCTAAAAATGCGCTTTTTGCTTGCTGTGGCTTTTGGGGCGAGTATTAGCGGGATCACTACGCCTATTGGCTCTCCGCCCAATTTGATATTTTTAGGATATTTAGAAGAGCTTGGATTGGAGGGCATTAGCTTTACGACATGGATTTTTATGATGACTCCGCTTACTTGCCTTATGCTTTGTGCGATGATTTATATTCTCTCTTATAAGGTAGGGGAAAGCGAATTGGAGCTTGATAGCTTTGAGCATGTAGAGCTTACGTCTGCGCACAAACGTTTGCTCTTTTTTATCGTTGTGCTCCTTGTTTTGCTCTTTATCAACTCTCCTATTAAGCCTTTTTATAATGGATTGGGTTTAAATGAAAATGTGATTTTGCTTGCATTTGGGCTTTTGATGTTTGTGCCTAAAATTGGCTTTTTGGATTGGGATGATTCTAAATCAATCCCTTATGAACTTATCTTTTTATTTGGTGCGGGTTTTTGCATTGCTGCAGCATTTTCACAATCTGAACTTGGCGGGGTATTTGAGGGGTATTTTAAGAATTTTGAACATTTGCCATTTTTTATCTTTTTATTCTTGGCTTGCATTTGTGCGATGATTGCTACGAGCTTTTTAAGCACGACCGCACTTATTGCTATCTTGCTCCCTATTATCTATACCGCTACGCAATCATTCCTTAGCGGGAATGAGCCTACTATGACGATGCTTGCTATTACGATATGTGCGAGTTTTTCATTTATGATTCCCATATCTACGCCGCCTAATGCTATTGTGTTCGCAAAAGGGAATATCAAAACATGGGATATGGTGCGTTTGGGATTTTTACTGAGTGTAGTGGGGATAGTGCTTATTCCACTTTTTGCTTTTGTGTATTGGCGGTGGTTTTTAGGCTAGTTGAGATTGTTTAAGTAGGGCGTCTTCAAGCATAAGACGTATGCGCGTAAGTACATCAAGGCAAGTGTCAATTTCTTGTTGTGTGCATATTTCATGGATGAGGGCTTCAAGCTGCATAAGTTTAGTGCGTAATAAAAGCGAGGCATTTTTGCCCTTTGGAGTGAGAGTAAAGATATAAGTGCGCTTGTCATTTTGGGCGAGTTTTTTAGAGGCAAATCCTTTGGCGATAAGTCTTTGAATCTCCCTTGAAATAGTGGCTTTGTTTTTATCAAGTTCTTTGGCGATATGATTGATATATATTTGAGAATCCTCTTCTATATAAAGCAGTACCACACCTTGTTCAAAGCTAAGGTTATAGGCTTTTAGCTCATTTATAAAAAATGCTTGAAAGTTCCGTGAAACTCTTCCAATTTGATGTCCGAGGTGTTTGTCTTTTATCAATGCGCACTGCAAGGCTATGTCTCCTTAATATAACTTAAGTAAAGAAACTATGATTATAACAAAATTTGCTATAATTTTCACGTAGGCATAGTAGGTGGTTGCTTTTGCAGACGCAAAAGAGGAAAGTCCGAGCTACTTAAGACAGGATTCCATTTAACAAATGGCTAGGGTAACCTAAGGGAAAGTGCAACAGAAAATAACCGCTTTTGTTTATGATAAATAAAAGTAAGGGTGAAAAGGTGGGGTAAGAGCTTACCGATTTTGCAGTAATGCTAAATGTCCATGCAAACCCAATCCGTAGCAAGAAGAGTATGGTTAAAGTCTTAAATATGAACTCTTCGCTTGAGGTATGTTGCAAAACATATCCTAGATAAATAGCCACCCACGACAGAACTCGGCTTATCGCTATGCCTCCCCCTCCCCCTTTCATTTATGCAAGCTTAATTGTAATGCTTTTGTGAATGCTTCACCTCTACTTCGTGCTCCTCCAAGAGGCAATAAACTTAGCTACCCACATAAGGAGATTATTTGCTCATATCTTTTGGGAGTGTGAAATACGACTAAACATCTCTGTGGGCTTGAGTACGTGAGATTACTTCAATTGGAATAAAATATGCTTTATATCAGTAAAAATGCTAATTGTGAGGTTAGGCTTATGCAAGATATATTATCCACATTTCAAAAACACATAGGGGAGCAATTTGAGCCTGAAATACACCCAAGAGAGAGGATACATCAGTTTGGAGAGGATATTAAAGGGGCAAATGAATTTATTGGTGCGCTTCAAAGTGCTTCTGCTGCACTAAAGAAGATTCTAAAAATAGCAAAGAATCCAACTATCCAAGATGCACATACTTTGAGCCAAGATATACAAGAGATTGTAGAGAATGCCTCATTTATGGGTTGTGGGTTGTTTGATACATGCCTACATACAACACTCCATTCCCAAGCATATACCTTTAGCGTGAATAATCCTCTGCCACTTTTGCCACAATCACAAAAGGGCGAGCTAGATACACATGCGCTTGTGCTTTATGTGGAAGAGAAAATCCAAGAGGCTAATCAAATGCTTCTTGCACTTAATGACGCCCTTTTAGCGGGCACAGAGGAGGATTATAATTTTAATGAATTTAATCCCAAAGCATTTGCAGAGATGTTTAAGGGGAGATAATGCTACGATTTGCGCCTTCTCCTACGGGTGATATGCACATAGGCAATCTTAGAGCAGCTATTTTTAACTATATCATCGCTAAACAAAGTAATGAGAAATTTCTTATCCGCATTGAAGATACAGATGTTGCACGCAATATTGAGGGCAAGGATAAGGAGATACTCAATCTTTTAAATCTCTTTGGTCTTTTATGGGATAAATTGGTCTATCAAAGTGATAATTTTACGCATCATCGCAAGCTTGCAGAATATCTTATAAGCAAGGATTTAGCCTTTTATTGTTACTGCTCTAAGGCATTTTTAGAATCCAAGCGCCTTGAAGCTAAAGAACAAAAAAAGCCCTTTCGCTATGACCCAAAGTGGGCAGAGCTTGAAAAACATAGCAATCCAAAGCCTGTGGTGCGCATTAGAGGGGCAAAGAGTGCCATTAGCTTTGAAGATGCAATCAAAGGGCACGTGCGCTTTGAGGCAGATGAGATAGATAGCTTTGTGATTTTGAAAGAAGATGGAATCCCCACCTATAATTTTGCTTGTGCGGTTGATGATATGCTTTATGATGTGAGCTTTATCGTGCGAGGTGAAGACCATGTGAGTAACACTCCACGTCAGATTCTTATCCATCGTGCTTTGGGCTATGAGAAAGTGCTAGGATATGCGCATTTGCCCATTATACTTGGGGAAAGTGGCGGTAAAATGAGCAAACGCGATAGTGCGTCCTCTGTAGCGTGGTTGCTTGAAGAAGGGTTTTTACCCCAAGCGATTGTGAATTATCTTGTATCTATAGGGAATCACACACCCACAGAAGTCTTTAAATTAAAAGATTGCTTTGAGTGGTTTGATATAAAGCATATTGCAAAATCCCCTGTGAAATTTGATATGAAAAAATTGCGATTTCTAAATAGAGAACATTTGAAGGCTTTAAACGAGCAAGAGTTTGCCCTGCTTTTAGATAGCAAAGACCCAACTCTTGGGGCTTTAGCAAAGCTCTATTTGCAAGAGGCAAGCACACTTAATGAAATTCGTGAAAAAATCAAACTTTTATTTGCTCCTAAAAACATCGCACAAACCGAAAATAATGAAAGCTTTGAATCTGAATGCAAGATATTATATGCACATTTGCAAGAGATGATAAAATCTCATAGCGAGGATTTAAAAGATTATGAAAGTCTTAAAACTGCCCTTATGCAGCGCACACAACTAAAGGGTAAAAAGTTTTTTAAGCCTTTAAGAATCCTCCTTACAGGCTCTACACATGGCTTAGAATTAAGCGAACTTTATCCATATTTGCGTTTTTTCTTAAGCGATATTGTTACTTTGGGTTCACAAGATTACTCTATGCTTTCACAATTTAAAGAGAGGGATTAGAAAATGGTTTTGGCTACCTTTTTACACGCTATAGCGACTATATTAAGTATGCTTATTAATTTATATATATGGATTATTGTTATTGCTGCACTTATAAGCTGGGTGAGACCTGATCCATTTAATCCCATAGTACAGCTCCTTAATCGCCTAACTCAGCCATTATATGCAAAACTTCGTAAGTTTATCCCCACCACCATAAGTGGCATTGACTTTTCACCTTTAATTGTGGCGGTGGTGTTAAAGTTTATTGATTTATCGCTTGTGCGTCTTTTGGCGCAAGCGGCACAAATGCTATGAGTTGGTTTAAAGCACATTTAATGATAAGAGTGTGGATTTTATCATCTATCGCTTTAGGTATGGTATATGCCCATACTCATATTACGCTTGATTTTTTAGAATCTAAGCCCAGAGGTTTAGCAAGGGATTTTTATATTTGGCAGTTTTTGAGTGATGAGCGCACTTCTTTACAAGAAGCGATCAAAGCCTATGATATGATATTTCGTAAAACTCCCAAGCTTGATAATCTCTTAAGCATAAAGGGCAAGAGTGCGGAATTGCCGCGGGATTTGTATTGCCAAAGTCTTAGCTTTGATAAACTCATTACACAAGATAAAGCGTGCATTAAAGTTGGGTTGAATCTAGCCCATATCCCCTCCATGCCTAAAAAAAACAAAGATCTTTTGCTGCAAATTTTTAACGACAAGGCAGATGTAGAGTTTGCAAAACGTATAGAAATTTTGGGCTCTCATCAGATTCTTACAGGTATGCTTAAAAGTGATGCGCAAACTTTTGCGAGTTTATATGAGGTGCTAAGGGCGAGTAATCGCCTCCATATTATTAATCAAGGTATCAAGCCTCAAGCCCTAAAAAGACTTGCTGATGAGAATAATAAAGCCTTTAATGCTATGTTAGAGCGCATTATTGTGAGTATGGATAAAAGCTATGATAAATTTAAAAAATCTCTTATAGGGGCTAATATTACGGGGGCAGATTCTTATACGCTTTTTATGCTTGGCTTAAATGAGCTTTTGCATAATCAGCACAAAAGTGCATTGACTTACTTTAAACACGCTTATAATAAAGCTCAAACTCCCATGCAGAAAAACCGCACTCTACTTTGGCAATATTTTTTAAGCAGGGATAGAGCATTTCTTGAAGCTTTAGCCCAAAGCACAAATGTAGATATATATACTATTTATGCTAATCAAAAGCTCAATGTCCCCCCAAGCTATCAGGTGGTTACTACTCTAGGTAAGCTCTCTTCAAGGAAGCCAAAATTTGATATTAAAGATCCCTTTCAATGGCAACTTTTAAAAGAACATTTAGCCCAAATCAAAAATAGGCAAGATTTGGAAGAATTAGCCAGACATTTTGCATATAAGGACACGAGCCCACATCTTGTATATGTACTCAATCAGCTAACCCACTTTAGTATTCATTATTTCATCACTCCCTTTAGTGAGAAAATTTCATGGAAAAATAATGACGAAAAAGCTTTCACTTATGCGATTGCTAAGCAAGAGAGCACGCTTTTACCCGCACTTGTATCGACTTCTTATGCACTTGGTATGATGCAGATAATGCCCTTTAATGTGCAACCATTTGCCAAAAGTCTTAAACGCGATAATATTAGCTTAGAAGATATGTTTGATCCAGTAATTGCCCTTGAATTTGGCACATTTTATTTAAATGATCTCTCAAGGGAATTTAAGCATAAACTTTTTGTATCCTATGCTTATAATGGCGGTCCGGGCTTTTTAAGACGCACACTAAAAAGCAAAACGCTTTTTATTAAGAATCGTAATTATGAGCCTTGGCTTTCTATGGAGCTTATTCCCTATAAAGAATCTCGCGATTATGGGCTAAGAGTTTTGGCAAATTATATTGTTTATCAAGAGAGTTTTGGGAATCATATTCAGCTTGAAAGTTACCTCAAGGAAACACTAATTAACTAAAGGAGTTTTAATGATTACTAAATGTCTTTTCCCCGCTGCTGGATATGGCACGCGCTTTTTACCTGCGACAAAAGCTATGCCAAAAGAAATGCTCCCTATCCTCACCAAACCGCTTATACAATATGGCGTAGAAGAAGCCCTAGAGGCTGGTTGCAAGGATATAGGGATTGTAACTGGACGTGGGAAACGAAGCATTGAAGATCATTTTGATATTAACTATGAATTAGAGCATCAAATATCAGGCACAGATAAAGAAGAGCTTTTAAGCAGCATTAGGAAGGTAACGCAATGTTGCACATTCTCTTACACAAGGCAAAATGAAATGAAAGGCTTAGGGCATGCCATTCTCACGGGAGAGACTTTAATAGGCAATGAGCCCTTTGCAGTCGTGCTTGCTGATGACTTATGCGTAAATCCCGCTGGGGTGGGTGTATTAAGTCAAATGGTGAAACTTTATAAAAAATATCGTTGCTGTATTGTTGGCATTGAGGAAGTGGAGAGGAGCGAGGTAGATAAATATGGGATTATTGAGGGTGAAGAAATAGAAACAGGCGTATATAAAGTAAGCGATATGGTAGAAAAACCCCCAGTGCAAAATGCTAAAAGTAATCTTGCTATCATCGGTCGCTATATTCTCACGCCTGATATTTTTGATATTTTACGCGTAACTAAACCGGGCAAAAAGGGTGAAATACAAATTACAGATGCGATTAATGAGCAAGCCAGAAAGGGGCATGTTTTGGCTTATAAGTTTGAGGGCAGACGTTATGATTGTGGAAGTGTTGATGGCTATGTGAAAGCCACTATCGAGTTTTATGGGCAATTAAAGCATTAATGTTTAATCTTAGTTTTTATGTTGTTTATTGGTTATTGTTTTTTTTACTCTGCTTGCCTATTATTTTTGCGGGGCTTCTCTCTATTGCCCTTGATAATGAGAAAGTAGAGCAAAAAGAAAGTGATTTGAGTGCTATTTCAAAAGAAATTGATGAAAATACCAATAATAAAGAAAAATTAAGGGCATTGCTTGAAAAATTTATAAAAAATCATAAAAGCTATCCCCAAGACGGAGAAGAGCATAGCTTGTGGCTTGATATTATTTCACGTTTTGCTGCCAATATGAATCTTATGGAAGTCGATGAGGTTGTGAATTTTCAAGATAGTTTAGAGGGTGCTAACCCTGAGAGCAAGGCTAGTATTAGAGAAGTTATCGGTAAGGCTTTGCAAAAACGCGAAAGTAAATAAAAAGGATTATTATGGATTATTTACAAATTACAAAAAGTGCTCATTTGGGAGGTGCTATCTCTGTCTCTGGGGCGAAGAATTCGGCTTTGCCTATTCTTGCTGCTACTTTGCTTAGCTCTAATGAAGTACATATTAGCAATCTCCCCGATGTAGCTGATGTAAAGACTCTTGCGCGGCTTTTGGAGCATTTGGGTGTGAATATCACTTGGCATGATAATAATACCTTAAGTGCGTGCTCTAAGCATATTGTGCATACGCGAGCAATATATGATATTGTGCGTAAAATGCGTGCTTCTATTCTTGTTTTGGGACCGCTTTTAGCACGCTTTGGTTATTGTGAAGTGAGTTTGCCCGGGGGCTGTGCTATAGGTGCTCGTCCTGTGGATTTACATATTAAAGCTATGCAGAATCTTGGGGCGAGTATTCGTATAGAGGGTGGATATATTATTGCAGAGGCAAAGGGGGGCTTAAAGGGAGCTGATATATTTTTTGATAAAATCACCGTAACAGGCAGTGAAAATGTCATTATGGCTGCAGCACTTGCACATGGCACAACGCGTATTATTAATGCCGCCAAAGAGCCAGAGGTGGTGCAATTATGTGAGATACTCTCAAAAAGTGGCATTAAGATAGAAGGCATAGGGAGCAATGAGCTTGTCATTGAGGGAAGTGGGGGAGAGCTTCTTAATTTCGCACCTATTGAAGTAATACCCGATAGAATCGAAGCAGGGACATATCTTTGTGCTGGGGCGATTACAAACTCTTCAATCACATTACATAAAGTGCAAAATGCCCATATTATGGCGATTACTGATAAGCTTGAAGAAATTGGCTTTAACTTTGATAAAAGCTCTGATAGCATTACTTTGCTTCCAGCTAAGACTTTGAAACCTTTTGAGATTGTCACTACAGAATATCCCGGATTTCCTACTGATATGCAGGCGCAATTTATGGCTTTAGCTACGCAATGTGAGGGGGTAAGTGTGATTGAAGAGAGGCTTTTTGAAAATCGCTTTATGCATGTGAGTGAATTGCAACGGCTTGGGGCAGATATTTCACTTAAAGGTAACCATGCTACTATTAAGGGAGTAACTCCACTTCATGGCGCTGATGTGATGTCCTCAGACCTACGTGCAAGTTCAGCACTTATTGTGGCAGCGCTTGTGAGTGAGGGGGTTACAAATATTCATAGAATCTATCATCTTGATAGGGGCTATGAGCAAATCGAGCATAAATTGCAACATTTAGGTGTGCATATTATGCGTTTAAAGAGCTAGATATGTTGCGTGTAGTAAGGATATTTGTGTTTATGCCATTATTTGCCCAAGCAGCGTATGATCTTAGAATCTCCTATACAGGGGATAAAAACGCCCCCACAACCATTAAAACTCAATATTGCAAAGGCACAACGATAAAATGTGGCAAGCAAACAAAAGTTTCCTTTAATGGTGTGCTGCTTTTTAAGGCGTATTATGAAAATGGCGAATATGAAGGCGAGGTGCTTTCTTACTACAATGATGGCTCCTTGCAAGAGAGGCGGACATATAATAAAGGCAAGGAAGAAGGAAAGCGGGTGTTTTATTACCCTAATGGCAAGATTCAAAGTGAGCAAGAATATGTCTCCAATAAACGCGAGGGGGAGGGCAAGACATATTATGAGAATGGAGTGCTCCGTGCGGAATTTACATATAAAAATGATAGGCTTCATGGCATAAGGCAGGATTTCAATAAAGCGGGGGCTTTAGTATATGCAACGCTCTATAAAGACGGGAAAAAGCAAGCCATGCAGCAATATAATGCCAAAGGAGAGGTTATAGATACAAAGAATTGCCGTTGGCAGGCGTGTTATTAAAGATAATGGAGGGGAGAAGTGAGAGAGAAAGCACAATGGCTTAGTATTATAGCAGTGTTAGTTTATGGATTATCCGGGTGTGTGGAGCCTTTAGCACCACAAATGCCTAAGCAAGCAAAAGATGGTGAAACTCCAACTCAAACATCAAGTAAGGAATCAAGGGCACAGAATACCTTACCCCCAAAGAAAGCACCAACAAAAACAGCACTCAAGCCAGCAGCAAAACAAGTCATAAAGCAAGCCCCACCAAAGCCTATATTAGCAAAACCTTTGCCACAGCCACTTCCACCAAAGGAAATAGAGCAAGAAGAAAAGGGAGAAAAGGAAGACATACCCTATAGTCAAGAAATGCTTGAAGAGATAAGTGGAGAGGAAAGTAGCGAAGAAGTGCAAGAATATGGGCAAACTTACAGGGCACTTATTACCTATAAACCGGGTACTAAGATTAAGCATGGCAAGGAAATTCTCTACTACCTTGATGGTCCTATAGCACAAATTGCATTTTATGTCGATGGCAAAAGGGAGGGCTTGTATCAGATTTTTTCTCATAAAGGGGTATTGATTTATGAGGCTTATTATCGATTAGGATATTTGCATGGGGTATGTCGGCTTTTTGATGTCAGCGATGGCAGGCTAAGAAGTGAGATGTATTTTGCTCAAGGCATACAAGAGGGGGAGATGAAAATATATGATATTACAGGCGTGCTATGGCATACCATCCAATACAAAGCAGGTAAGAAAAACGGCTTAAGCAGGGAATATGATAAAAATGGAAAAGTTATTAGAGAAGTGCTCTATGAGAATGATAAAGAGGTAAGATAAGCCCTAAATGAAGGGCTTTTGATGGGAGTTACTGATTAGAGAAAATTACAGAATCCATTCTTTCCTCACCAAAGATAGGTGCAAGTGTGTGCTCATACGCTTCTTGTATAAAGCCCTCTTTAGTGAGTGTGTCAATCTCATTATCAAGCCAAGCTTTAAGCTCGATATTACCCTTTTTCACTGCTGGGGCGATAGTTTCTTCTTCGCCAAGTGCAGGGATACCTACGCCAAAGCCCTCATTTTCCATAGCCCAAGCGAGCACAAGGGTATTATCATGTGCGAGTGCATCGCCCCTTTTATCCTTTAATGCAAGGAAAGCCTCTGTATTTTGCTCATATTTCAGCAGTTCAATTTCGGGGTATTTTTTAGTGAAAAACATATCAGCTGTCGTCCCTTTATTGACAATTAGCTTTTTGCCTTTGAGATCATCAATGCTTGTAATCTCACCATTGGGAGAGACAACTCCAAGCGAAACTTTCATATAAGGCTTAGCAAAATCTACAACCTGCTCGCGCTCAGGGGTTTTAGTGAAATTTGCCATGATAATATCTACTTTATTAGAGCGCAAGAATTCTACCCTAGAGGCAGCTTCTGTAAGGACAAACTCAACTTTTGTTTCTTCACCTAAGAGGTCTTTTGTGATACGTTTTGCGATATATACATCAAAGCCGTCATTTTGACCATTCTCATTGATAAAGCCAAATGGAGGTTTGTCGCTAAATACCCCAATGCGTACAACTCCTTTTTGCTTGATTTGCTCTATTGAATCAAGTGCAACCTCTTGCTTATCTTTGCAGGCACTAAGACCTATAATAAGAGCCAAGTTCATAAATGCCAAAAACCACTTTTTCATTTTTACTCCTTGTGTATGAAATTAGAAACGGGTTTTGATTATTCAAATGCCCCATAACTAATGAGTTTGTTGTAACGTTTGCTAAGGTAGCTATCATCTTGTGAGATTTCCTCTAAGGCTTTAAGGAAATAGGTTTTTATAGCTTTAGCGGCATTTTCTTTATCTCTATGAGCACCGATAATAGGCTCATCAATAATATCATCAATGAGCCCGCATTTTTTGAGTTCAATGGGAGTAATTTTGAGTGCTTTTGTGGCAGATTCTATTTTTGATGGGTCATTCCACAAAATCGCCGCACAGCCCTCAGGTGAGATAACGCTAAAGACAGAGTATTGCATCATCGCAAGCCTATCAGACACTGCAATAGCCAAAGCCCCACCGCTTCCCCCCTCACCAATAACAATAGCAATGGTAGGGGTTTTGAGCTTGGCAAATTCTTGGAGATTCTTTGCGATAGCTTCACTTTGTCCACGTTCTTCTGCGCCTAAACCGGGATAAGCACCTTGAGTATCTACCAACATAAGGATAGGGATATGGAATTTCTCAGCAAGTTTAGCAGCGCGCAAGGCTTTACGATAGCCCTCAGGGCTTGGCATACCAAAGTTACGTGCTAATTTATTTTTAGTTCCCCTCCCTTTTTCTTCACCAATGATCATCGCGGTTTGTTCGCCTATTGTGGCAAGAAAACACACGATGGCTTTATCATCTTTGAAATGTCTATCACCGCTAATTTCATATAAATTTTTACCAATGAGTTCAATATAATCCATAGCATAAGGGCGGTCTGGGTGACGTGCAAGCTGGAGTTTTTGGTAATCGCTTATATTGGCATATACGTTATTTACTTCTTTTTCAAGCTCCTTTTGGAGGATTGACTTTGCATCATCATCACCTCGCAAAGAAGCTGAATCTATATCATCTTGGAGATTTTTAATTTTTTGCTCAAAATCAAGATATGTAGCCATTGCCCACCTTTATGCTATATCTTGCTAAAAATTACAACGCCATTTGTACCACCAAAACCAAATGAATTACTCATAACTACATTAATGTTTTTTTCGCGTGCAGTATTTGGGATATAGTCAAGGTCGCATTCAGGGTCGGGAGTTTCTTGATTGATGGTTGGAGGAAGCACACCATTTTGCAATGCCATGAGAGAAATAACCGCTTCGATGGCTCCTGCAGCACCAAGACAATGCCCGATTTGACCTTTTGTAGAGCTTACAGGAGGGACAGAATCTTTCCCGCCAAAAGCGGCTTTAAGCGCCATTGTCTCATATAAATCATTATAGGCGGTGCTTGTGCCATGGGCATTGATATAATCCACAGATGTATTTGCCATTTTAAGCGCAGCCCTCATCGCACGTAATGCCCCCTCTCCTTGTGGAGCGGGCGTAGTGATATGATTAGCATCACCACTTTCGCCAAAGCCAATAAGTTCGGCATAGATTTTAGCTCCACGTCTCTTGGCATGTTCATACTCTTCAAGCACTAATGCCCCCGCACCCTCTCCCATAACAAAGCCATTACGTTCTTTATCAAAAGGACGAGAAGCCTTAAGTGGCTCATCATTTCTATCACTTAGGGCTTTCATTGCTGCAAATCCACCAATACCTACGGGGCAGATAGCAGATTCTGAACCGACAACAAGCATAGCATCTGCGCCATTAAGCATGATGGTTTTTGCTGCTTCACTAATGGCATGTGTACCCGCTGCACACGCTGTAACGCTTGATAGATTTGGTCCTTTGAGTGCGTATTGTATGGAGATAAAGCCTCCTAACATATTGACTAACGCAGATGGAATAAAAAACGGATTGATACGACGTGGTCCCTTTTGCTCGCAGACAATTGAGTTTTTCTCAATATTGCCAAGCCCGCCAATACCTGCAGCTGAGCTGATACCAAATCTCTCTCCAAATGCGGAATTAACCACTTCTCCCTCAAGCAGACCGCTTTCCCTCATAGCCTCTTTGGCTACTTGCAAGCCAAGTTGTATGAATCTATCTGCCTTTTTTACTTCGCGTGGGTCAAGAACATCTTCGGGATTGAAATCAGTAATTTCACCAGCAATTTTTACAGGGAAATTCTCTGTTTCAAAGCAGGATATGTGTTTGATACCGCACTTTCCATTAACAATCGCCTTAAAGGAGTCTTCTTTGTTTAAGCCTAGCGAATTGACCATTCCTAAGCCGGTTACTACCACTCGA
This sequence comes from Helicobacter marmotae, assembly GCF_003364255.1. GTDB lineage: Bacteria > Campylobacterota > Campylobacteria > Campylobacterales > Helicobacteraceae > Helicobacter_C > Helicobacter_C marmotae. Next base: position 23,627 of record NZ_NXLR01000013.1, on the reverse strand, counting down.
CGCATATATTATTCCTTTGTGTTTAAGTAGGTATGATAGAGAATCCTCACTCACCAGAGAGTATTCTAGGGTTATTTTTATATTATTTACCTGCTTTTTCAATATATGTTACGACATCGCCAACGGTTTTGATTTTTTCTGCGTCATCATCAGGAATTTCAATTGAAAACTTTTCTTCTAATGCCATAACAAGCTCTACTACATCAAGTGAATCTGCATTGAGATCTTCTACAAACCGAGATTCCGGTTTTACTTCATTTGCATCAACATGTAAATTTTCTACTACCACTGCCTTTACGCTTTCAAATGTATCCATTATATTCTCCTTGTTTTAGACTTAAGCCTTGCATTGTAACAACTTTTGTTAAATGGCAAGCTTTGTTTTACATATAGAGTCCGCCATTGACTTTGAGTACTTCACCTGTAATATAGCTTGAATGCTCTGAGAGTAGAAATGCCACAGCTTGGGCTACATCACTTGCTTCTCCAAAACGCGCAAGCGGAATATTTTTAATATAACCCTCTACAATTTCGGGCTTTAATTCATCAGTCATATCGCTTTTGATAAAGCCGGGCGTAACGCAATTAAAACGAATGTTCCGTGCTGCGCCCTCATAGGCAAAAGATTTGCTCATAGCGATCATACCGCCCTTGCTTGCTGCATAGTTTGTCTGCCCCATATTACCGCGCTCACCAATGATTGAAGCGATATTTACAACACTTCCAAAACGTTGTTTGCCCATAATTTTTAAGGCTTCTCTGCAGCCAATAAAACATGACTTTAGGTTGGCATTAATCACATCTTCAAAGTCAGTTACACTCATTCGTAAAGCAAGTTTGTCAATGGTAATACCCGCATTATTGACCAAATAGCTAAGTGTGCCATCGCTCTCTAGGATTACCTTTAATGCAGCGACAAACTCCTCTTCAACGCTCGCGTCAAATTTAATTACCGCAGCCTTGCCACCTTTTGATTCTATATCGTTTTTAAGCGTATCGGCAAGTTCAGGCTTTGAGCGGTAGTTAATCCACACTTTTAATCCATAGCTTGCTAATGTTTGAGCAATTTGTGCGCCAATGCCTTTGCTTGAACCAGTAATAAGCACATTGCTGCCTTGAAATTTCATACTTTCTCCTTCGTGTTTTTTGCAATCTTAACTTATTTTGGTAATTATTATTCTATTTCAAATTTGACACTATCCATACTGCCATCTTCGCCCACAATACTTAAGTGATAGCTCCCTTGCTTGAGAAATATTTTGAATGTGCTTTGAGGAGAGTGGTGGATAAGCTCTGTATTGAGATACCAAGAGATATGCTGATTTTTGAGATTAGCTATACGTATAATGAGTGCCTTTTGCCCATCAAAGTCCTTTGGCTGGAGGATTTTGAGATTTTGCGTAGGGTAGAGAATGCGCACATTTTTATGCTCTGTTTGTATATGTTTAGTGATATTGACATCTTGATTTTGATAATATGCAAGGACATCATGAGGAAGTTTTAAAACAAACTTGGGTGCTGCGTCTATAAAATGGGGGTTATAAGAATCTACTTCTTCTCCTTGATACATAAATACCTTGCGATAAAAAGGCGAGGTGCGCAATGGGTTTGCTTCACTCGGATAGAGAATGCTTTTTATAGAATCTTGCCCTTTAAGTAAGATTCTATGCTCATCACTTAAGGTGTAGCCACTAAATTTATCTACTTCAATAGAGATAATATCTTGTGAGGGGAAGTCAAAGTGTAGATTATTATCAGGGAGTGTGGAGAGGATTTCAAAGAGCAGGCTCCCTGCGGTTTTGACGCCTAAGATATTAGGATTTGGCTTGCCTGTGAAGTTGCCTGCCCATACGACAATAGTATATTTGGGGCTGCTTCCTGCAGCCCATGCGTCCTTTCTGCCATAACTTGTGCCACTCTTCCATGAAAATGTCATTTTTGCTTTGTGGTATTCTAAGCTCCCCTCTCGCTCTAATTCTTTGAGCGTTTGTAAGGTGAGGTACGCACTGCCTTTTGTGAGAAATCTCCGCATTTGCTCTTTTTGTTTGCGTGGGAGAAATGATACATCTCCAAATAGCCCATAATTGCCTAGCCCCCTATAAAGTCTTGCAATTTGGAGCATATTCATTTCTTTAGAGCCAAGTATAAAGGACAAGCCATATTGATAGGGATTACTTGAGCTAAAGCCCGCCATACTTTGGAGTTTGAAGAAGAACTTTTCATATCCATATATTTGAAGAAGCTTTACAAATGGCACATTAAGTGATTTTTGCAGGGCATATTGTGCCATTACAAGCCCTTGGTAGGTTTTAAGCGCATTTTGTGGATGAAAATTAGCAAAAAATATGGGTACATCAATAAGCAAACTCTCTGGTGCAATCAAGCCATCATCAATGCTTAGTGCATATAAAAATGGCTTTAAAAGTGAGCCCGGAGAACGCATAGCACGGATTCCATCAATTTGCCCATAATTTTGTATATCTAAAAAATCTTGCGAACCCACATAGCAGAGTATCTCCCCACTTTGGGTATCTACAATCAGTGCAGCAAGATTCAATATACCTTGGGGTAAAAGCTTGTGGTGGTATTGTTTAATGGTAGATTCTAAACGCATTTGCATTGCTTTATCAATGGTTGTATGTATGATATGCTCTTGTTCTTTTAAGGCAAGATATGTGCTTAAATGCGGTGCGATATTATGATGAGTAAGTTTATGCGCGGGTATCTTTTCTTGCAGTGCAAGGGAGAGGATATGTGCATTAAAGTAGCCCTTTTGGTGCAATCTATAGAGCAAGGCATTGCGTTTAGTGCGCAAAATAGATGTGTTTTTTTCTAAATTGATAAGTCCGGGTGCATTGGGTAAAACTGCCAAGAGGGCAGATTCCGCCCAGCTAAGAGAATTTGGCTCTTTATTAAAATACAAAAGGGCAGCTGAGTAATACCCTACAATATTGCCCCCATATGGAGCATTATTAAGATACATATTGAGAATCTCATTTTTGCTGTAGCGCACTTCAAGGGCTAGCGTTTGGAATATTTCATTGATTTTATGAGTAAATGTGCGTGGGGCTTTGGTGTAGAGCTTGACTGCTTGCATACTGATAGTGCTCCCACCCATATGTTTATTTGAGGTGCGCTTATAGAGGCTACTTGCATTATATTTTAGGCTTCGCAAAAGGGCTAGTATATCAATGCCAAAATGTTTATCAAAATGCTTATCTTCATAGGTAAGCACGGCGGCATATAATTTAAGCGGGACGTTTTGAGTGGGAGATTTAAGATGCCACTGCTCTTGTGTATTTAAAAATACACTTAAAAGTACCCCATTTCTATCTACAACACTTTTACTATATTGAGTTTGGAATATATCGCCCTCTGTGTGCTTAAGCATTTGGTAGAAATTTACAAATACCCCTAAACCATATGCCATAAAGAGCACAAAGCCAAAGCCACAGAGTAAAAAAATGCCCTTAAAAAATGCAAATGCTTTTTTACTCTTCATTATGGCGGGTTACTATAATAGGCAGAGATTCTGTATTGGCTAAAAAGCTATTATCATACATCGCTTCTGCATACGCAGGTGGTAAGAGATATAAGCCGGGCGTGATGACATTAATCTTTGCAAACATCTCCTTTTTCTGCCCGTTAAAATCTACAAACCACATGATTTTATCATCTCTTATATCCGTATAGCTCACATCTTCATGGATAAAAGAGGGGATATTGCTATGGGGATTAAGCCTTGTATTTTCTATCTCCCAACCACTGGGGAGATTCTGCGTGATAGCCACATTTGATACACTCACGGGTTTATGGGCATTATCTAGCGTAAGCTTAAGATAAAAGCTAGCCCCTGATGGCAGAGTTTTTACATCTATGGGGGTATTGTTTTCATCAACAAAGCTCCGCTTAATGGCGATTTTTGATTCCTTTGCTTGAAGTGTTTTCTCTAACAAGATTCCATGCCATACATGATTAAGATAAAGAGGGGAGTTGCTTTTTGAGTGTATTTCCCCTTGTAACGCACTAAAGGGGACTTTTAGTATATCTTTAGCCTTAAAGTTTTTATCATTAAAGTCAATGTCAATAAGTTGTTCATTCTGTGGTATGGGAGGATTTTGCGCTAAGGCTAGGAGTGCGTAGGCAAGGCTTTGAGTGGAATACCATTCATTGCTTTCTAAAGCTTGGGTAATAGAGTGAAAAGCACTTGGGGGCATACTTTTATAAATATCTATATATGCTTGTAAAATCATCGCCTCATCGCGTAAAGGCGAGCCATAGCTAAAGTGATAGTAGCTTTCATCTCTTGGAGTGCTTTTAGTAGGGAGGTCTTTGGTCATTTTTTCTGCAGTGGAGCTAAAGCCGGCAAGTTTATAGGCAGCAGCTAAAAGCCATTTATCGGTGATATGCAGAGTGTGAAAGTGCTGCTCATATATGCTATTAAGCAAGCCTACTTGTGGCTCTCCGGCTAAAGAGAGCAAATAGAGAGGGTATATCACTTTCTCTAATGGCATGGTTTTGACATAATTTATCTCATACATAAGCCATTTTTTAAGCACATTCTCGGGGACATAATAGCCAAGCGATTTGGCTAGAAGTAAGAAATGCCCCGCATACGCACTGCCCCATTCATCAGGCTTTGAGCCTCCCTGCCAATATGCAAACCCTCCATCATTTGTCTGAAACCTCCCAATACGTGCAATCCCTGCGTTGATATTATGCACTATGGTAGGCTTATCAATAAAATCTGCCTTGCTTAATGTGGTTAAAAAAAGTTGAGGAAATACGCTTGAGGTAGTCTGCTCTATGCAGCCATATGGGTAGCCCATAAGCCACCTTAGGCGGTGGTCAATGCTAAGAATGGGATTTTGGCTAATAAGCACATAGCCACTTTGCGAATCTTTAATAAAAGCTGTTGGATTTTCTAGTTGAATAGAGGCATTAGGCTCAAGCGTTAGCTTTTTGCTTAATGTGATATAGGGATTATAAGGCAAGATGTCAATGTCTGTCTTCTCTTGCATATGAAAATCCCCGCTTGAGAGCGTAATATCAATAAAATCCTGCCCTATATGCTCACTACTTACTTTGGCATTTACATATACTATTTGCGGGGTTTTATCTTTAAAAGTAAGTGCAATTTTATCTCTATCAAGTGCAATTTTCTCACCGCTTTTAAGTGTGAGTGTGGCTTTGCCCACTTTTTCTTGTGTGGGGAGTACTTCTATAGCTAGGCTAAAGGTATCGCCGATTTTTAGGCTTCTAGGGATGGTGGGCAGCATAGCCACAGGCGCACTTACTTGCATATTTTGTGAGATACTTCCAAATGCTCTATCATCTAGGGCTACTGCCATAATTCTCACACTTCCCATATATGCACCCATATCATAGCTAAAGCTCGCTTCTCCATGCTCATCACTCATAATAGGGGGACTATAAAATACCACAGGTTTAAATCGCTGTGCTTGGCTTAAGTCCTTGCGCCTTGCACTTCCCATGGCTTCATCGCCACCAGCTTTTAGCACTTGTGAGATTTTACCAATATTGCGCCCGATGATTAAGTCATAATTATCAAAGCTTAAAAGCGGCAATGCGAATTTTTGATAGAAATATGCCCAAGGATTAGGTGAGCTGAAGTTTGTTAAATCAAGCAGTCCTTCATCGACAATGGCTAGACTATAAGCCACCCTTCTATGCTCTTTATTGCTTAGTTTGACTTCAAATGTGCTATTTGGGCGTATAAGTGTAGGGGCATTTATATTGAGTGTGAGTTTAGAATCTTTATCTTCTATCATAATGGGGATAACGCCATAGAGCCGTTGAGAGCGGTCGTTGCTAAGGGTATTGTAATCTTGCAATACATGCACAGCTACATAGATATTGGGCGCATAACTTGCCTTGAGTGGGAGTGTAAAGTGTGTATTTGCCTCTTTTGTATCAATCCAAAAACGATCTAAAATCCTATCTTGCCCTATAATGCTAATAAGCGCTTTAGAATCTTTAGGGCTTTCAAAGCTAATTATGGCTTCATCTGTGCTGAGATAGTGTGTTTTGTTCGATTGGAGTTTGAGTTGTGTGAGCTTTGGTATTAATGTTGGTTCGCCATTTTGGCTTGCATAGAGTGAGATAGCACTTTTTGCACCATTGGTGGTATCTTCTACCTCTATGAAAAGCTCGCCATTTTGATTAGGGCTAAAGCTTAAAGTGCTAGGAGTGGATTTGGATAGGAGCGTGCCCTCTTGAAGAAGTTTTGTGTTTTTATCACTTTTTATATGGCGCACAAAATCATCATAATTACTATAATCCCACCACCATGAGTAGCTATTATGGTAGATTCTATAAATAAGCTCGTGGTTTGGCAGTATTTGGTGCGTTTGGCTTGAGAGCACAATAATAGGGAGGTTGATAGCTGCATTGGCATTCACATAGCGATTTTTTGGGGCTTTAATACCCACAAAGCTATCATAGAGCACTATATCTACTGCTTTGCTTGCATTCACAGCTCGCCCTCCATTTTCAAAGACCTTGACATTAAAGGTAGATTGCAAGTTTTTACCTATATTTTCTAGTTTTTGGAGGTTAAAATCTATATGTTGATAGCCATTTTTATCAAGCTTCCCTGCTTTGAAAGATTCAAAGCGGTATCGCAAAGATTGAGGGTGAGAAAAGGTATATTCGCTATATGCAGGGGCATAAAAGGGCTTTTCTTGGATAAAAAGATTCCCCTCAAAGTTTAAATTGCTTGCAGGGGCACCAAAGAGATAATGTGATTTTATATCTAAGCTCGCATTGCCATGCTCTTTTAGGGCTTGTGCATGGATTATATCTGCTGTATGTAGCTCTACTTTTATGCGATTTGGTATGATATTTTCTACTGATATATTATGCCAAAATTCACTCCCGCCGACTTTAGCTTTAAGTTGATAAATCCCGCTAGGATCAGATGCATTCGTGCTAAAAGTGTAAGAAAATAGCCCAAAAAGCGAATCTTTTAGCATAATATCTTGCACTATGCTTTTGCCTTGTGGGGAGATGATAGTTATATATATGGGGTGTGTTATAGGTTTAGCATTTGCCCTTGCTATGATATTGATATAGGCATTCTCCCCGGGGCGATACACACCTCTATCTGTGTAAATGTAAGCCTCTATGCCCTTTTTAATGTCTATCCCTCCTGTATCAAAGCCTTCTGTGCTAATGGGGGTATTTAGCTTTAAAATCGTATTATCTGCCTCTTTGCTCGCATGGAGATAGAGAATGGATTTTGCATTTTCAAAAGCCACAAAGCCTTGCGCATTGGTATTTAGTGTTTGTAGCATTTGATTTTTATGGCTAATGGCTTGGATTTGCACAGAAGAGAGAGGTTGGTTGCTTAGCATATCAAGGGCGAACACCTCAAGTTTATTATTGATTTGCTGGGCTAAGAGGGCAATATTGGAAAAAATTAAATGCTTCTCTATGCTTGCTTGGTTAAAAAACTGCTCTTTACGCCATGATGGCGTACCCTCTAAAAATTCATAATCTACATCATCTTGTGTAAAACTAAGAGAGAGGATAAAAATACCTTGCTTGTCTTTGAGTGAAGAGAGGTCAATTTCACTTTGAATCCATTGGTTTTTGACATAATCAATGGAAAATGTTTGCTCTAGCTCTACATCACCTAGCTGCTTAAAATCTGCATATATGCCATAATCTCCATAATATTCATTGCTATAGTCGTGATATTGCATATCACCGATGAGATTTTGCTTGTATAAGTAGGCGGTTGTGTTATTTGGGTAGATTTTACTTACTTTGAGATTCACATTTTTGACATTTATGCTTTTAAATGCGATTTTATCTTGTGCATTATGGGGGAGAAACACGCCTTGTTGTGAAAATGCAAGAGCTGGGGGGATTTGATGAAAAGTAATATGCTCTTCTTTGGGAGTAAGCAAGTGTGAAGTGCCAATGCCTTTAATGCCCTCTTTAATACGTAAGAGGTAGGTCTGTGAGGGTTGAAATGGCGCATCAATGCGTAAGGTATTGCCTTGTTGTGAGATTTTGCTTTGTATATGTGGTGTAATGCTAATAAAGTCTTGTAAATGTGCCTCATTGGCAAGATTGGCAGAGAAATGCACTTGAATATAAGGGGTTTGGGCATTAATGGCTTGTATGTCTATAACTTCTAAATGAGCACTACTTGCGTGTATGTAATGCAGGCTTTCATCATCTTTTAGTCCAAAATATGAGGCTTTGAGTGTGAGTGTGTAGTTTGTACTGCCCTTTTTTATCTCTAAAGAGGGAGTTTCTAAAAAAAGTTTGTCTTTTATGGATAAAAGCGTGAAGGGAATATGGTTATTTTCATCATCTTTAAAGGTAATAGCTTGGGCTATGGCTTTGTGGTCTTTATGTTCTATGGCTTGCAGGAGAGAGCTTATATCTACCTTTTGTGAGAGGGCGATTTCTGTATGGAGAGAAAAGCTATGGCTATCAGTATATATGGGAGTGAATTGAGAGAATGCTATTTGTGTGTATTGGGTATGTAGTGAAAGTGAGAGGAAATTGGTAAGCAAAGAATCTGCAAGGTTTGAGAGCTTAATGGCGAGTTTATATGTTGTATTTGGCGCTAAGAGTGGCATATTGGGCATAATAAGGAGTTCATAAGGAGATTTATATACATATTTTGCGCTAATATGTTTGCCATTAAGTGTGAATGTATCTTCATCTGCTTGGTGGATTATGCCATCTGGATCTTGCGTGATAGGCACTTTAAAGTGAAGGAGAATGCTTTGTGGTGTGGTGGAGATTTCTTTTTGATATGAGCTAAGTACATTCTCTGTGCATGCTTGCCAAAAAATGGTGATTCCAAAAATAATAACTAATGTGCCTAAAAATGCTCTCATAACCCCTCCTTGCCATATTCTTAACTTCGCCATATTTGTAACGTTAAAGGGGGCATTGTAGCGGAAGTATGAAAATATGAGCTAAAGTGTGGAGCACAATGGAAGCTAAAGCCACTCCTAAAGCTATAGAGTTTGTCTTTAAAAGAGAAGTTGAGTTGATAGGCATTCAAGCATAAATATGGCGCGCCAAAGTATTGCGTATATTGTGGGAGTTGCGGATTTTCTAGGTAGATTCTGCTGTATTCTTCCTTTGCCCCATAGAGTGGGTCGCCTAAGATTCTATGCCCTATAAAGGCACAATGCAAGCGGATTTGATGCGTTCTCCCTGTGAGGGGGATAGCTTCAATAAGTGTGGAATCTGAAGTTGTATCATACGCAATGGGGCGCACTAATGTGCGGCTTGGCTTGCCATTTTTGCAAATAATGCTTTTAATGCACAAATCCCCGCCTTTACGCATTTGTGTGCTAATGGACTCATCTATCAATATCTCTTCTTTAAGACGCCCTTGAATAATCGCGCGATATATTTTGCTTACCGCCCTTTGCTCCATGAGTTTTTTTAGCTCTTTTTGTGTTTTAGGGTTAATAGAGCAGAGTAAAAGCCCGCTTGTTTGTTTATCAAGCCTATGGAGAATGCTAGCTGTATTGCCAAAGCGAGATTTTAGGGCGTCATTGAGTGAGTAGTGATAGAATCTCCCCTTAGGGTGGCTTAGGAGATTATGGGGTTTATCATATACGCAAAAATCTTCATTGGCATAAAGTGGGGCGAGATTTATATCAGTTGCTTGGAATTCATCTAATTGCACTGCCCCAGAGAGCATTTCATTTTTGGCTACTTTGCGTCCATTTTGTCTAAGATAAGCTTTATCTATCGCCCTTTGAGCGGCTTTGAGGCTATAGCCCCGCTCCCGCATAAGGAATAAAAACGCTGCTATAGGCTCTTTGAGATAATAATGCTTAGTAACAAAGGGCATTTATGTCCTTAAAGTGAGAATCTTATAGTATAGCCCTCTTATATCTTCTCCCAAGTTGTGCCAGAGGGGGTATCCATAATTTCAATCCCCTCTTGTTTAAGGCTATCGCGTATGCTATCTGCTAGGGCATAATCTTTTGCCTTTTTTGCTTCTATTCTTTTAAGAATTTGTGCTTGAATATATTGCTTTTTTTCTTGGCTTAGTCCGAGCTGGAAGTAGCTTTGAGCTTCTTTACCTCCAAGCCCTAGGAGGTATTCTACACAGGCAAGATTTGCTCTAATAGTCTGCTTTTGGGCTTTGTCTTTGGGGTTTTTATCTAAGATTTCATTACTACGTGCAAGCATATCTTCAATAATACTTAGAGCTTTTGAGATATTATAATCATCACTTAGGGCTAAAAGCAGCTCATTTTTAAAATCTTGTTGTGCGTTTTTAGCAATATTTTTTAGCATATTGAGGTATGTTAAATCATTATGTGCCGTAGAATCGGGCATATCATTACTGGGCAGTATGCGCTTTTTTAGTCGGTAGATTTTATCAAGCCGTTTTTTGCTCTGCAATAAATCTTCTTCATTAAAGTTAAGGGCTAGACGATAATGCACCCCTAGCAGGTAATTGCGCAAAATTTCGCCATCATAGGATTGAAGGGCATCTTTGATAAAAAAGCTATTGCCAAGTGATTTACTCATTTTTTCACCATTGATATTGACAAATCCATTATGCAACCAGTATTTAGCAAGCTCTCTTCCAGTCGCACAGCGCGTTTGAGAAGCCTCATTTTCATGATGAGGGAAGAGCAAATCCGCACCCCCTGCATGTATATCAATCGCATAGGGCTTGTCTTTATAGGCTAGATGTTCTTCAATCATTGCCGAGCATTCAATATGCCAGCCCGGACGACCCTTACCAAAAGTGCTTTCATAAGCAATATCTTGTGCTCCTTTATAGCCTTTCCATAATGCAAAGTCATTACTCTCTAATTTATCTTGTGCATTTTGTATGCGGCTTTGGTTTTGCGTATCTTCACTGCGATGAGAGAGGGCTCCATAGCGCGTATCTTTATGGATACTCAAATAAATATCGCTATTTTCTCCCTTATAGGCATAGCCTTTTTGCAGGAGCGATTCTATCATTTGGCATATTTGGGGGAGATTGTCTGTGGCTTTTGGCTCAATATCTGCACGTAATACTAAAAGGGCGTCCATATCTTGCAGGTAGAGGTTGATGTACTTTTCGCTTAATTCCTTTACATTTATGCCACTTTGTAGGGATTTTTTAATGATTTTATCATCAATATCTGTGAAGTTTTTGACAAAAAGCACTTCAAAATCTAAAAACAAAAAGAGTCTCCGCCAGAGATCAAAGGCTATAGAGCTTCGTGCATGCCCCAAATGCGCGTCATCATACACGGTAGGTCCGCATACATAAAGGCGCACTTTGTTTTCCACCAATGGCACAAAGGGGAGCTTTTGCTTTTTTGCACTATCAAAGAGTGTAATCATAAGAGATTCCTTACAAAGAGATGAAATGCCTGCACAAAGGTTTTGATATAGGGTTTGAGCCAATAGAGGAGCAAAACCTCAATACTGATAATGCCTACAAGCAGTAGCCATGCTTTTGTGTGAGATATTATAGCTAAGAATTGCTTGAAGCCAAAGATTCTAAGTGTGAGCATAAAAAGCACAAAACCGCTTAAACTCCCTGAAAGGGCTAGTCCCATTGCGCCAAATGGGTGCATAAGGATAAGTGAGAATATCACGCCACAGAGCAAAGAAATAGCTGATATTTTTGCTGCTTTAGCTTGCATTTGATAGGAATAAAGCCATAAAGAGAAGATTCTACTTAAGCCAAAGGGCACTAAGCCAATCATATACGCGCTAAAAACTTGGGCGACAATGCGAGTGTTTTCTTCACTAAATTGCCCCCATTGATATAAAAGGCTAATGATTTCTTCACTCAGCATAATTCCCCCAATGACACATATACATAAAATAATGAGTAAAAACCAAAATGCCTTTTTGAGGGCATTTAGGGCTTGGGTGTTTTGCTTATTTTTAATGGCTTTTGCGATGAGGGGGAAGAGCGCGGTTGAAATAGCTATAGCAAAAATCGCTAGGGGGAATTGGAAGATTCTATTGGCATAATAAAGGGCGCTAATGCTCCCTGTGGCAAGAAATGAAGCTAAAAGTGTATCTGTAAAGCTAGCAAGCTGTGCAGTGGAGCTCCCAAGCATAGCGGGGAAAAACTGCTTAAAAAACGCCTTTACTTCTGCCTTTGCCTCTTTTATGCGCGCTTTGACTTTGGCATTTGCGTGTTTAGAGTGTATCCATTGTGAGAGTTCTATCACCCCTACCCATAGGAGTTTAAAGAATCTCAAGCGATAGAGGGGATAAAAATGTAAAAGAATTTGAGCTATGCCCCCGCAGATAACCCCATAGCTTAGCATATAGACTACCTGCATAGAATCTTTACTCTCACTTAAAAATAAGGCAGCAATCATCGCAAGGTTTAAAAGCGCGGTATTGTAGGCATTGACCCAAAAGCAGTTTTTATATTGTAAAAGTGCAGAGAGAAAGGTTACGATAAACACAAGCTCTAAATACCAAAAGTTAATGGCTACAATGGGTTTAGCAAGCTCTATGGTATGCTCATCAAATCCGTATGCAAGCAGCTTGGTAAAAAACCCACTAAAGCAAGCTACAAGCAAAGAGAGGACAAAAATAAAAAGTGCAAAGATACAAAAAGTAATGAGTGCGAACATACCCTTTCTGCGGCTATGGATAAAATTAGGCAAAAAGCTTTGTGTAAAAGCCCCCTCACCAAAGACACGTCTAAAGAGATTGGGGAGTTTAAAAGCAGCAAAGAATATATCACTATATATGCTTGCCCCCAAGATTTTTGCCATACATAAATCGCGCACTAAGCCAGCAATACGTGAGAGCAAAATACCGCTGCTATTGGTTAAAAAAGCCTTTTTAATCAAAAATTACCCTTTATAAAGATTAAAAGCGTACAATCATAGCTGTAATAAATAAACTTTAGAGCTACGAGGGGGTCGTATGCAGCTTTTTGAACCTATTTCTATCAAAGCATGCCCTGATGTCAAGGCTGAAATTAAAAAAATCTGCGAAATGTATGCGATAGAAGAGCAAATGGTGAGCTTTGATATATTGCAAATCAATACCCTTTATCGCGGTGAAAAAAAGAAAGACTTTAGTATCCTTACCCCAGAGGAATGCGAGCAAATATTAGGTGATGAGGCAAAATATAATCAAAATGATTTTGAGCTAAAACAAGTTTATGATGTCGTATTGCGTGGGTTAAAAGAGGGGGATTTAGCCCCATTTGTAGCCTTAAATGTGGATAGTGAATGCTATGAGCTAAGCTTAGAGCTCAAAAAGGGCTTAGAGATAGGCGATGATGAGGGGTTTTTTAATGAATTATATGCACAAATTACAAGAGCAAAGGTATTAGAACGCGTTGTGGTGCGAATCTTTGGGGATAAGACTGCACAAGAGATTCAAGCTTTAAGGGAGTTGTTTCAGTCCCTTGAAATATCTGGCAAGCTAGAGGCTACGCGAAGTTTTGTGATTGCAAAAGCGGGGGGATATACCCCGAGTATGAATTCACATTTTAAATTTATCTTACAAGAAGAGTGGAATGCGAGTCATATCCCTAGCGTTGATTTTGCCTCCTTTGCAGCAAAGAGTGGGGAGCTAGTGGGGTTAGGATTCAAAGCACAAGAGGGCGTGAGTGGGCGTAATTTAAGGGGAGAGTATGTGAATGTCAAAAAAGAAAAAAGAGAATCCCAAGCACAATTAAGATGTAAAGAAGAAGAGTTTAGGATGGAAGAAAAATCAGATGTCATCGAGTATTATGCCCTGCAAGATTCCTATGTGAGTTTAGGCGAGGGGGAGCTAAAAATGATTATTGACTTTCATTTGCCTGAAGTAAGCTTACGTAAAAGTGGCTCACTCCTTGGAGGAGATAAAAAGGGCTTTGTACTTGAAGTAGCATGTGCAGATCCTAATCAAGATGCTATAGGTGCAGGTATCGTGCTTGAGGCAGCAGATGTGAAGATTTATGGGAGTGTCGCAGAAAATGCCAAAATCATAGCCCATAAAGTAGAAATTAATGGGCAAACACACCAGAGTTCAGTAGTGCAAGCCCAAGAAGTCAATATCGATATTCATAAAGGCAAAGCCTTAGGGGAGAAAGTCCATATTAATCGCTTAGAATTAGGCAATATAGAGGGGGAAGAGGTATTTATAGAGCAGGCTAATGGTGGAAATGTCAGGGCTAAAGATATAGTCATTGGTACTCTTCATTCACACACAAACCTTACCCTCTCGCATTCTTTACATATTACAAATATAAGCGGCGGGGAAAATCAAATTACCATTTCTTCAAGGGCTTCTTTAAAAACGCAAGAAGAAGTCCAGCATATTAATGCAAGCCTTGAGCATAACTTCCAATTGATGAATTCACTTCTTAGCGTTTTAAGCAAAGATCTCGCCTTAGTGCGTAGGACAAAACCCGTGATAGAAAAAATCAAAGTGATTATAGAAGATAATAAGAAAAACAATAAACCCAATGAACGTAACATTACTGATAGCATAGCAGAATATGTGATTTTACTTCGTCGTGCAAAATATCTCAAAGAGCGACTCCTTGAATTGCAAAAGGAGAGTAAAGACCTCAATGCGATTTTAGAGCATCTTGATAAGCAAACAAAAGAAGCAAGCATTGTCGCAGATAGCCCATGGCAGGGAGAGAATGAAATTATATATGAAAGCTTTTTCCCAGAAATTAAAGATGTTTTACTCCTTAGCGATGGCGAGAGTGCGGATATACATATTGAACAAAACCAACATAAACTCCAAAAGGTGGAGCGGGCACAATGAGTATGATTGTGGGTTTAAGGGGCGTGGTATGTGTATTAGAGCCTATGCGTATCGAAATAGATGTGGGGGGAGTGATTTATGGGGTGCAGATGTCTTTTAATGCTACAAATGCCTTGAGGGCAGAGCTAGAAGGAAATGCACAAAAGGCAGTGCAGATTCTTTGTGTGCATATTATCCGCGAAGATGCACATTTGCTTTTTGGCTTTGTTAGGGATATAGAGAGGCAGACATTTGAGCGATTGCTTAAAATTAATGGCGTAGGTCCTAAAGTAGCCCTTGCTATCCTCTCTACCTATAGCCCTGAGCAGTTTGCGCATATTGTGGCAAATAAGGATATTGATGCGCTAAAAAAGGTGCCCGGCGTAGGGCATAAAGGTGCGGGGAAAATTATGATTGATGTAGCAGGATTCTTTGCAGAGCTCTTAGAGAGTGCGCCCGTTTATAATGATCTCAAGCATGAAGCCTCACTTGCCTTGCAGAGTTTGGGCTTTAAGGAAAATGAGATTGCAAAAATGCTTGATGGCATTGAGCTTACAAGCGTATCTGAAATTGTCAAGGAAGCATTAAAACGATTAAAATAAGCTAAAAAGGAGGGGGGAGTATGTTGCAATCATTTCGTTCAAAAGTGCTTTTTACTTTAATGGTGTTTATTATCATTGGCTTTGGCGTGCTTTATGGCATTATTAGCACAGGCTATCAAAATATGGCAGTCAAGGAGGGGAAGCGAAATGCGCAAATGCTAGGGGATTCTATCTTTCAAACTGTGCGTATGAGTATGAATATAGGCATAAGGGAAGTGATTGATGCTGGGCTTTTAGATGCGAGCAAGATTTCAGGAGTGCTTGGGCTGCAAATCCATAAAAGCCAAAGTGTGATTGATTTATTTGGTATGAGTGCAAAAGTCAGCAATGATAAAGAAGTGCTTGATGTGTTTGCAAGCAAGGAGGCTAAACTTAAAGAATCTTATGAAAATGGCATACATAATGTAACATTTCTTAAGCCTTTGATAGCCGATGAGAGTTGCATGGCATGTCATCAATATGAGAAAACTCAAAGTGGAGATGTGCTGGGGGTATTAGAGCTTAAAATCTCTACACAGAGCTTTTATGAGCAAATTGAAGAGAGCGAAAATTATCTTTTGCTTACGATGTTTGTAGCAGGCATATTGATATTGCTTGGCTTATATATATTCTTTGAAAAAGAGCTTGTAAAGCCGCTTAATCATCTACGTAATATGGCAAGAGATCTCACAGAGGGGGGAAGTGGGGACTTAACCAAGCGCATTGCTATAAAAAGTAATGATGAGGTGGGGACTACTTCAGGCTATGTGAATAAATTTATCCAAACCATACAAGATACCATCGCCTTAAGCAAGCATGTAAGCGATGAGAGCACCCAAACATGTAATGAACTTTTAGATGTATCTCATACTTTATCTCAAAATGCTGATTCGCAGTTTGAATTAGTAGATAAGGTAAATGCTTTAGCTCATAATGTCAGTGAGAATCTTGATAATGCCTTGCAAATTGCCAATGAGACAAGAAATAATGTAGAGCAAACCGAACATGTGCTTGATGAATTTGTGAAAAATCTCCAAGATTCCATAGCACTTATTAATACTTCCGCACAGAATCAGCATAATATCTTAACCCATGTAGAAGAGCTAGAGGGTATGGCTGAGCAAATTAAATCTGTTTTATCGATTATTAATGATATAGCAGACCAAACCAATCTCCTAGCCCTTAATGCCGCCATTGAAGCCGCACGTGCTGGAGAGCATGGCAGGGGCTTTGCGGTGGTAGCCGATGAAGTGAGAAAGCTCGCAGAAAAAACGCAAAAATCCCTCAATGAAATCGCTGCAAGTGTGAATCTGGTGATACAAAGCATTAATGATATGGGGCAGAATGTCAAAGAGGGGAGCGAAGATATGACACATATCGCAGAGAAGACAAAGCCCCTTATTGATGAAGCCCATGATACCCATGCTAAGCTCACTTCTACCAAACACAATGCTCTCTCTTTAAGAGAAATTAGCACTTCTATTGCCCAAAGTACCAAAGAACTTGCAGATATGATGCAAGATATAGCCAAATCTTCAGAATCCACCCAAAGTGCGGGGCATAATATCCACAAAATCGCTAATGATATGTCTTTAAAGGTAAAAGCACTTAATGACGCCATTAGCAAGTTCCATACTTAAAATATGAGAGTGTATCAAAGGGAATTTAAGGCGAGTTTGAGCGATGTGGGGGCTATGCTTGTATGGATAGAATCTCATCTTCCTTGCAAGGGGCAAAGTATCGATAATATCGGACTTGCATTTTGCGAATGTGCTCATAATATCATCGAGCACCATATAATGCGCATAGATAAATTACATCTTTACACATTGCCCAAATCTCGCCCCTTGCCTTGCTCTTTGGGATTATCTAAGGGCATTACTTGTAAGATGATTATTAAGGCTACGCATATTATTGTCACATTATCTTTCCCTTTTAAGCCTTGCTACAAATATGCTAAAAACACTGCTTTTGTGCCTTTAGGCGGGAGGGGAAAAGCTCTTATTAAAGCGTGTGGTGGGGCATTTCGCTTGAGGGTAAGCCCTCCTAGGGGCATACTTTCATTACGTTGTAAAATATAGCCAAGTTTAATCGATGTTTAATTGATGTTTAATTGCATGCAATAAAGCTTTGCTAGAATTGGCTTTGGAGGCATTGCAGAGTTTGCCATATTGTTATGTTTTATGGATGGCGTGAGCGGAGATGAAGAATCTCTACCTAATTTACTAGAAATTCTTTTAGAGATTCTTCACCTGCTATACAGGTTTAGAATGACAAAAGTCCCAAACTTCCCCTAGCAGTGAAGTCTATCTATAAAGCGACATACAAGTATGGCGGGGGTGGATATATAATGGGGCAAGAGTGTTATTGTGGAGCATTATTATGGGGTTGGAGCTTGCCTGCACAAGTAAAGTATATAAGCCTCATTATTTTATAAAACTTTGCACATTTAAGCCCTTCCACCTTATAGAAAAAGAAAAAAGAGAATCGCTAGAAAATTCGCTCCCTTGTCATATCTAGCGGGAGCATAGCGAAGCGAAGAATTGCTGTGGGCTTTCTGTGATTCTTATAGAGAGTCTCTAGTAGATGAGAGATTCTTTGGCTTTTGCAAAGCTCTAAGAAAAGCCTAAGACAAGATAAAGTAATTTCCCTTGCAGGTAGAAAATGTATCGCCTTTAGTATGGAGCGCAAAGTGGAGGCAAAATCTCTATTGTAAATTAATAAATGGTGGGGTATATGGGATTAAGTGTTGTAAGTATTAATGATTTAGAAATGGTAAGAAGTGTAGGGAAGCTAAAGACCTATGATGCGTTTTTAGCCTTTAAAATTGACCTTGAAAATATTTTGCCTGAATTTTTAGCCCATAATGAGCTTTTGCGGCTTTATTTTATCCAAGCTTATCCGCTTAGCTCGTATGTGTTGGGGTATTTGTTTAAGTTACGAAGTGTAGATAAAATCACTATAGAGATTATTGTTGATGATGTGAGATTATTTATGTTTTTTGATGAAATCGATATGATTGATGAGTTTAAAATTAAAATCATGGAGGATAAGCTTGGAACACTATAGCGTATGGAATAGAATCTACGAATACATTGACCCCATAGCCTTTGAGGTATTTAATATCAATGTCCATTGGTATGGGATTATGTATGTGGGGGCTATGCTTATAGCACTTCTTATTGCTAAGGCTTTTGTCAAATACCAACCCAAACGTTTCCCCATTACACAAGAACTTCTTGATAGCTTTTTTATTTGGGTAGAAATAGGTGTGATTTTAGGCGGTCGTATAGGATATGTGCTGATTTATTCTCCGCAGAGATGGGAATATCTCCTGCAGCCTTGGCAGATGTTTAACCCCTATGAAGATGGTGTGTTTGTGGGCATTAGCGGGATTAGTTATCATGGAGCGGTGAGTGGGTTTGTGATAGCGGCGATATTATTTTGCTATTTTAAAAAGCAGCCTTTTTGGGTATTTATGGACCTCTCAGCCATTTCCATTCCCTTGGGCTATGTATTTGGACGTTTGGGGAATTTCTTTAACCATGAGCTTTTTGGGCGAGTGATAGAAACTGATGGCATATCAGCAAAAATAGGCATATTGGTAAATGGGGAGTTACGCTACCCCAGTCAGCTTTTTGAAGCTTTTAGCGAGGGGATATTGGTGTTTCTTATTTTGTTTTGGCTTATGCGTTATGTGAAAAAGCCCGGTGCGTTGCTTGTGGCTTATGGTATGCTTTATTCATTGGCAAGATTTATATGTGAATACTTTAGAGAGGCAGATGTGCAAATGGGATATTATAACTTTGGCTTATCTATGGGGCAGATTCTAAGTTTTGTGATGTTTGCTATGAGTGCTGTGATTTTAATGTTGATATATCAAAAGCCCACATTGTTTCTCCCTCAAAATAAAGGAGCAAAAAAATGAGTTTAATAAAGGCGTATGTATTTTTATTCTGCGCTGTTATGGTAGAAATCATAGCCCTAAGTCTGCTGAAAGCCACTTTACAAGAAGAGTATAGGAATTTTGGGCTTTTGGGTATGTATATATTGCTTGTATTGTCTTATTTTTTTATGGCGCTTTGTTTAAAGCGCTTGCCTATTAGTATAGCGTATGCGATTTGGGAGGCTCTAGGAGGCTTGTGTGTAACACTCATTGGGATTTTTTATTTTAATGAAGAGCTCTCATTTTATCAAAAATGCGGCATTTTGCTTGCTTTATGCGGGATTTGTCTTATGAATTATGCTGAGCTTAGAGCCCATAGGAGGCAAAGATAATGGAGCATTGGCTTCATACTCAAGCAATGGCACTCTCTTTGGTGGTTTTGGCAGCGTTTTTTGACATTGGGGCGAATTTGCTTTTAAAAAAATCACAAGGCTTTACACATAAGGGTTACACTTTAGCTTGTATTGTAATGGTTTGTGTGGCTTTTACACTTTTAGCCTTAGGAATTGAGGTTATCCCCTTAAGCGTGGCTTATACGACTTGGGGTGCAGTGGGGATTATTGGCACTACTTTAGGAGGCTATGTGTTTTTAAAAGAAAAGCTAAGTTTTATAGGGTATTTGGGCATTGCTATGGTTATATGCGGGGTAGTGCTCTTACATATAGAATCTTAATAAGGAGGCATTATGCTAGATAAAAAGATGACACTTGGGCAATTAAGGGCAAAAAAGGGTGTGGAGAAAATCACAGCTATTACCGCTTATGACGCACTTATGGCGCATATTTTTGATGGCGAGGTGGATATACTTTTAGTAGGTGATAGCCTCAATATGAGCTTTGGGGGAAATAATGATACACTTAACCTCACTACAGAAGAGATGATTTATCACACAAAGGCTGTGTGTAGGGCAGTGAAGCATTCTTTTCTTATTGCAGATATGCCATTTGGAAGTTATATTACCACAAAAGAAGCTCTAAAAAATGCACGTAAATTCTATAAACATACGCGAGCAGATGCTATTAAACTCGAAGTAGGCATAGAAAAGTATGCACTCATTAAAGCGCTGTGTGATGAGGGGTTTGCAGTAATGGCACATATTGGCTTAAAGCCTCAATTTATGCGCTTTGATGGTGGATTCAAAATAAAGGGCAAGCAAGAAGCCCAATGTAATGAGCTCATAGAATGCGCGCTTGCTATGCAGGAAGCAGGAGCGTTTGGAATCTTAATTGAGGGTGTTACAAAGCAAACAGGTCATGCCATTACTCAAGCGATTAAAATCCCTACCATTGGCATTGGTGCGGGGGTGGATTGTGATGGGCAGATTTTGGTATGGAGTGATGCGTTTGGGTTTTTTGATACATTTCAGCCTAAGTTTGTGCGCCGTTATTGTGATGGCAAAAGTATGCTTAAAGAGGCTATAAGGGCTTATGCTAAAGATGTGAAGTCATGTGCTTTCCCTAGCGATAGGGAGAGCTATTAATGGAAAAAATCTCACTTCAAAAGTCAAATATTCAAAGTGTTGAGCCAAATCGTGTAGTTGAGGTAGAGAAATTAAGCTTTGAATCTGCCCAAGAGGCTTCTTTACGCCCAAATATGTGGGAAGAATACATCGGACAAGAAAAGATTAAAAAGAATCTAAAAGTCGCCATTGAAGCGAGTAAGAAGCGCAAAGAATGCTTGGATCATATTTTATTCTTTGGACCGCCCGGATTAGGTAAAACCACTCTTAGTCATATTATCGCGCATGAAATGGAGAGTAATATCAAAGTAAGTGCCGCCCCTATGATCGAAAAAGCAGGTGACTTAGCAGCGATTTTAACCAATCTCAATGATGGGGATATTTTATTTATCGATGAGATACATCGCCTAAGTCCGGCTATTGAGGAGATTCTCTACCCTGCTATGGAGGACTTTCGTTTGGATATTATCATCGGTTCAGGTCCAGCAGCTCAGACGATTAAGCTTGATATTGCACCTTTTACGCTTATTGGTGCGACAACTCGTGCAGGTATGCTATCAAATCCATTGCGGGATAGATTTGGCATGAGTTTTCGTTTGCAATTTTATCAAAGCCATGAACTTTCGCGCATTGTGTCATTAGCAGCTCAAAAGCTTAAGCGGACTATCTCTCAAAGTGGAGCAGATGAGATCGCTAAGCGCTCAAGGGGCACGCCTCGTATTGCATTACGATTATTGCGTAGGGTGCGGGATTTTGCCGATGTGGGGCTTTATGCAAGTGAGGGGGAGATTAACCTTGAATGTGTGAAATACGCTCTTAATGAGCTTGGCGTAAATGAATTAGGATTTGATGAACTCGATTTGCGCTATTTGGATATTTTACTCCAAGCTCAAGGCAAACCTATAGGATTAAGCACCATTGCAGCGGCTATGAGTGAAGATGAGGCAACCATTGAAGATGTGATTGAGCCGTATTTATTGGCAAATGCCTATTTAGAGCGCACTGCCAAAGGTCGCATAGCTACAGCGAAAACCTATGAATTATTTAAAATTCCAATAATTACACAAAATTCTCTTTTTTAGTGTAATTATTACTTTTTTCTCCATTCATTTACTATTTTTAGAAGAAAGAGCATTTTAATATAGAAAATTATTTTGTTTAAAATGGTTAAGAAATTTAAAACCTTTTACAACTAATTTTAATTTTATCTTTGAAAAGAAAGAGGGGCATTGAATATGTTTAGAAATATGAGTATTGGCAATAAAGTAAGTTTGATTTTGACATTAGCTTTGCTTATTGGGAATATTTGGGCAATTTTACTTGTGTCTTTGAATATCAAAGGCAGTATGCTAGATGACGCTAAAAGATTTTTAATGGCTAAGGCAAGCTCTGATACACAAAAATCTGAAGAATACTTTAACGTCGCAGGAGCGGGCTTGCAATCTATGGCTAAGGCGATTGAGGCACGTTTAAATGAGCAAGAGGTGATGTCTCCTTTAGTTTTAAAAAGCCTACTTGGCTATATTGTGGATTATGACCAAAGCATAGTGGCAACTTATGTGAAAATCCAAAGTAACTTGTATGATGAGGATATTCAAGAGGGTATGGTATTTGTAGATGATAATCCACAAAGCTACAATCAAGGCATTAATACAGGCTCCATATACGATATAAGGAGCAAAGATGGCAAAAACTTAATAGAAACTTTTGCAAATGTCCCTATAAGGAATGCCTCTCCTGAGGAAGTGATGTTTTCTGACCCTACTTCTTTAATGTATCGTTCAGAAGAAATTAAGGCAATAAGTATTGCTTTTCCCGTGTATTATGAGAAAAAGCGTATAGGAGTTGTGGGGGCTGTTATTAATATGAGTGAGTTTGGGGAGCAGATTCTCTCAAAGGCAACTAATGCTTTCCCGCATACTCGCCGACTTTTGCTTGGGGACAATGAGCTCGTGGTAGCTTATTATGATAAAGGAGCAATAGGTTCTTCAATACTATCAGTAAGTGATACATTGGGTACAAAGAGGGCAATAGAGCTCCAAAAGTCAAACAAAGAGAGCCAAGATATTGTAGAAATGGTATCAAAGGAGGGCTTAGAGGGCTTAGTGGCTCTCCATAGCTTTGAAGTGTGGGATGGTGTATATTGGACAATGTTTAATTTTGCTCCATATGATGAGCTTTTAGCAGAGCTGCATTCTACAGAGATAAATATTATTGTTATTTTACTTATTACTATGGTGATCGTGAATCTTTTAGTCGTGGGCTATGTGAAATTTATTATGCAAAAAGATATAAGAATGATTTATGATGGGCTAAAGGAGTTTTTTGCATTTTTAAAATATGAGCGAAATGATGTCGCTCATATTGCTGTAGATAAAGGCGATGAGCTTGGCAAAATGGCAAAACGTATTAATGAAGCGGTGGTGGATATTAAAGCCCATATGGAAATAGATAATATGGCGATTTCTCAAGCCATAGATTCTGTCCATAAGGTCGAGCAGGGGGATTTGACTATCCGCTTAAAGACAAGGGCAAATAATCCTAATCTTTTAAAACTCCAAGATATTTTAAATGAATTACTTGACGTGCTGCAAAAACGTGTGGGAAGTGATATGAATTTAATTCATGATGTTTTTGAGCAATACAAGAGGTTAGATTTTACAAGCCAAATTCCTAATGCGAAAGGTAATGTTGAAATTACAGCAAATGTTTTGGGAAAAGAAATGTCGCAAATGCTTGCTATCTCAAGTGGATTTGCTCAACGCTTAACCCAAGAGGCACAAACTTTGCAAGAAGCCGTAAATAACCTCACTAATCTCACTAACTCTCAAGCAAGCTCATTAGAGCAAACCGCTCAAGCTGTAGAAGAGATTACCGCTTCTATGCAAAATGTCAGTGGTAA
>NZ_NXLR01000012.1 GCF_003364255.1 Helicobacter marmotae | reverse complement strand
CAATGAGAGAGAATCCCAAAAGCTAAGCGCACTGAGGGATTATCTTTTACCACTTTTATTCAATAATCAAGTGGAAGTGTGCTAATGATTTATAGGTTTGCGTTAGTGGATTTTGTCATCTTTAGAGCGTAGCGAAGTATTGCTATGGGCGACTAGTGATTCGGGTAGAGATTCTTCGGCTTTTGCAAAGCCTCAGAATGACAAACTAATTTCCGTTGCAAGGTAATTTTGTCTTGTGGGTTGGACTTGTTGTCATTCTGAGCGTAGCGAAGAATCTCTTTCATCTACTAAAGACTTTTTAAAGGAATCACTAGAAAATCTGCCATTTTGTCATGTCTAGAGCCCCAATAAGGGGCAAAGAATTGCTTTCAAAAACACCAAAAAGCACGACTAGTGACTCGTTTAGAGATTCTTCGGGCTTTACAAGCCCAAAGACATGACAAACTTGGCTACCCGCAAGGGAAACCCACACATAATAAACACCTGCAAAGGAAATTAGTTTGTCATTTTAAAGCTACAAAGCAAAATTTTAGATTCTAAAAACTTTTATAAATTACTTATTACACCCTAAATGCAAAAAGTCTTTTTCTTTAAAGTCAGTTATAGAATCTAAAGCAAATACTCGCCCTTGATGCGTATTTATAATATCAGAGAGATAAGCAGTATTTACAAAAGTCTCTAAAGTTTTGATACTTTGTGCCATATCAAGTAAGATTTTGGCATAGAATATATCCCCTCCGTGAAATCCATCGATAAATTCACAAGAATCAGCACTTAGTTTTTTTGGATTATGGTAATTAAACATTTGCAAGCTTTTATCTAAAGTATCAAATAATTTATCAATATAGGCATATTTTTCACCCATTTTTTGCATCGTTTGAAAAACCTCTGGGGCTAAAGGAGGGATAAAAACTACCACTTCTATATGATTATCATTTAAAAGCCCTAAAAGCGTATCTAAATTCTTTAATCGCTCTTTTGCAAAACTTTTAACGTATTCAAACTTTTGTACCCCTTGGTCTATACGCCAAAGTGTATCAGCAAAATGTGAGTCCTTTGTGGCTTGTGTAGAAAATATAAAGCCATAGAGATATGAGCCATCTTTTAAGAATCCTTGAGAGCGATACATTGCATTGATGCCTAAAGTATTGAGATGTGTATAGGGATTTGAAATAAAATCATTATTAAATATATATTTACTCTCAAAAAAAGTATTTTTGCTTATCAGCGAGAATATATCTTTAATTTTGCTTGAAGAAATCTGCCTACCTGTTATAGAGCGGTATTCGCCCTTTGTGTAGTTTGGATAAGATTCACTAAACCACCAAAAGTCTAAGCCAAGTATGATGAGTTTTGGTTTATGGAAAGTAAGCAAAGATTGCACAAAGTCTATGCCCTCATTGAGTGTATTCATAGCATTTCCGGCATTAATAAAAGAAGTATTAAAAAAGACTTCCCTAAATGGGAGCACCCTTGAAGAGCCAAGAGCGATGATTTCTGGCTTTTTAGCCTTTAAAAGTTCTAACTTATATGCAAAGACATTTTCATTTAAAGCTGTGCCATATAGGGCATTTCTCTCTAATTGCGTGCGCACAATAAAAGCAAAGCTATTATGCTCCCCAATACGCGAGCAATACCACAAAATAGAGCCCACCAAAGCACAAAGCAAGCCTATAATACTAAGAAATAAAAGCGCGAAAGACTTATAGCTCATTTTTCCCCTTAAAAGTTGAAGTATAAAAACTGACTTGTTTTATCAAGCGTGAGAAGACTCGCTATCATTAAAAAGCACATAAAAACAAAATTGCAATAATTTGGCTTAAGATGTGAAGTAAGATATTGGCTATTTTTACACATAAGGCAGAGTATAAAACCTATAATGATATGAGCATATACGATATACATACTCTCTTCCATAGCCACCGCCCATTTATCAAAGGAGACAAAGCCAAAAAAAGGCTCTAATTTAGCCTTAAAAACAGAGGGGAGGATAATATCCCCCATAAACATACCTTTAAGGCAAAGTAGTGCTGCATAAACACTCTCACTTCTAAAAAACACCCAAGCAATATTGATAAAATTAAAGGTAAGAAAATAGCAGAGGGCTTTATAAAGCCTATTTTCTCTTAAAGTCATTAAATATTTATGAAATAAAAAAATATAGCTTTTATGGCAGATTAGCCCTAAAGCGTGGATACACCCCCATATTATAAATCCCCAGCCCGCCCCATGCCAAACACCGCTTAAAAACGCCACAATAAAGCAATTTCTCAAAGTGAAAAGCTGATTTAAAAATAAAGAATGTGCGTGATTTTGTATGTGAGGATTCTTACTCCCACCTAAGGGGATATAAACATAATCTCTTAAGAATCTCCCCAAAGTGATATGCCATTTGCGCCAAAATTCGCTAATGCTTAAAGCCTTATAGGGGGAATTAAAGTTTATAGGTAGCACAATGCCAAAAAGCAGCCCTAAACCAATAGCCATATCACAATATCCACTAAAATCAAAATAAAGCTCTAGGCTATAGCTTAAAGAAGTAGCCCAAGATTCAAAAAAATTAAGCCTAAGCCCTGATTGCAGGGCATTAAAGCCTTTATCTGCATATTCTCCCAAAGTATCGGCAATGCAAGATTTCTTAAATAAGCCTATAGAGAAGATAAATAGCCCTTTAGCAATGTTTTCCCAACAGATAGAATGCTGGGCTTTAAATTGAGGCATCATCTCTTTATGATGTACAATCGGTCCAGCTATGAGTTGAGGGAAAAAGCTAATGAAAAGGCAATAATCTAAAAATGAAGAATCCTCTATCTTAGATTTATAACAATCCACCAAAAAAGCGATTTGCTGAAAGGTAATAAATGAGAGAGCTAAAGGAAGCACAATATGGGGTAGGGGAATATTTATATCAAAAGAGAGAATCTTAGAGAGAAGATTCACATTTTCTAAGAAAAAATCGCTATATTTAAAAAATCCAAGTAAAGAGATATTAAAGATTATGCCTATAATAAGCCAAATCTTTGCTTTCGCCCCCCCCCCCGTGTAATTTCATCGCTTGCTGCATTTTTCTACTTAAGTAATAATTAATACATATAGAGCCACAAAGCAAAGGCAAATATATGAATTTCCAAAAAGCATAAAAATATAAACTTGAGCAAAGCAGAAAGATTTTTGCTATATTTTGCTTATTGAGTGCTTTGAGGGCGTGGAATCCCACCCATACAAAAGGGAGGAAACAAAATATAAAGATATATGAATTAAATAGCATAAAATGTTATTTCATCAAACATTGAAGTATTATATCGCCCATTTGCGCACAACCCACATTTTTCATACCCTCACTCATCATATCTGCTGTGCGATAGCCTTGAGATAATGCCTCCTGCACCGCCTCCTGCACCGCCTCGCTTTCTTTTTTTAATCCAAAAGATAGCTCTAGCATCATCGCTGCAGAGAGGATTGTCCCTATTGGATTAGCAATGTCTTTGCCAGCAATATCAGGTGCGCTGCCATGTATAGGCTCATACATTCCTCGTGTATTTTGAGAGAGAGAAGCAGAGGGAATCACCCCAATAGTGCCTGTGATGATGCTTGCTTCGTCACTTAAAATATCACCAAACATATTTTCAGTGAGGATTACATCAAATTGACTAGGAGCTCTACATATTTGCATAGCTGCATTATCTACATACATATGGCTAAGCTCTACTTCAGGGTAGCTTTGTGCGACTTTTTCTACCACTTCTCGCCACAATCGCGAAGAGCTTAATACATTTGCTTTATCCACAGAGACAATGCGTTTTTTGCGATTTTTTGCGATTTCAAAGGCTACTTTTGCAATCGATTCTATTTGTTTTTCACTATAGCTCATTATATCGCTTGCTACCTTTTGCCCTTGAATTTCCTCTAATTTATGCTCTCCAAAATACACTCCGCCAATGAGCTCACGCACGATGATAAAGTCAATGCCAAGTTTGAGAATCTCATTTTTTAGAGGGCTTGCATTACTTAAATCTTGTATCAAAGTTGCAGGGCGAATATTTGCAAATAGCCCAAGCTCCTTGCGTAAGGTTAAAAGCGCAGATTCTGGGCGATTATGCGGGGGCTGTTTATCCCATTTAGGTCCTCCTACCGCCCCAAGTAACACACTATCACTTTGCTTGCATATTTCTAAACTCTCTTTAGGGAGGCATTGACCACACGCATCAATAGCACAGCCCCCAGCTAAGACTTCATTAAATATAAATGTATGCTGATATTTTTCTGCTATAGCTTTTAGAATCTTTAGAGCTTGCGTGATGACTTCTCTGCCTATGCCATCGCCATGTATGAGGGCAATATGTTTTTCCATAATTTCTCCTTTATGCCTTTGCTTTAGCCTTAGCAATCCAATTTAAATATCCATTTGCATTAATGATTTCTTGGATAAATGGCGGAAATGGCGTGGTATTAAATTGGGCATTACTCTCACAATTTCTAATCACACCACGATCAAAGTCAATCTCCACTTTATCGCCATTTTCTAGGCTTTGGGCGATTTGTTCAGATTCTATAATGGCAAGCCCTATGTTAATGGCATTTCTATAGAAAATCCGCGCAAAAGATTTAGCAATAATGCAGCTTATCCCGCTTGCTTTAATGGCAATAGGTGCGTGCTCTCTACTGCTCCCGCAGCCAAAGTTCCACCCTCCTACCATAATATCACCCTCTTTGACTTTTTTCACAAAATCTTTATCAATATCTTCCATGCAGTGGCTTGCAAGCTCTTTATGGTCAGAAGTATTTAAATAACGTGCGGGAATGATTACATCTGTATCCACATTATCTCCATATTTATGGACAAAACCTTGTGCTTTCATTAACTCTCCTTAATATATATCTTGAGGTGCGCTTAAAATACCTCTTACTGCGCTTGCTGCTGCTACTTCAGGGGAGGAGAGATATACCTCACTGGTTACATGCCCCATTCTCCCTACGAAGTTACGATTTGTTGTGGAAACACATTTTTCATTTGCAGCTAAGATTCCCATATGCCCACCAAGGCAAGGACCACAAGTAGGAGTAGAAACGACACAACCAGCCTTAATAAATGTCTCTAAATAGCCTCTGTTGATACATTCTAAATAAATATTTTGTGTTGCGGGGATAATAATGCAACGCGTATTTTTAGCAATTTTTTTATCTTTTAAAATATTTGCTGCTATTGCCATATCGCTTAATCGCCCATTTGTGCAAGAGCCAATTACGACTTGATCAATCTTAACCTCTCCCCATTGCTCCTTTTCTTTAGTATTTTCGGGTAAATGCGGGAAAGCCACAGTGTGATTAATAGCATCTAAGTCAATATCAAAGATTTCTTCATACTCTGCATCTATATCAGGCTTGTAGATTCTAAACTCTCTACTCGTGCGCCCTTTAGCATATTCAAGCGTAATATCATCAACTTCAAAAATACCATTTTTTGCCCCCGCTTCAATAGCCATATTGGCTATACAAAGCCTATCATCAATAGTGAGGTTTTTTAGCCCTTCTCCACCAAATTCCATACTTTTATACAAAGCCCCATCAACGCCAATTTTGCCAATAATATGCAAGATGACATCTTTACCGCTCACAAAGGGGCGCAATTTCCCTTTGAGATTAAACTTCATCGCTTTTGGGACTTTAAACCACGCTTGCCCCGTTGCCATACCTACAGCCATATCTGTAGAGCCAACCCCTGTAGAAAACGCCCCTAATGCCCCATAAGTACAAGTATGGGAATCTGCTCCGATAATCAAATCACCAATGGTTACAATGCCTTGCTCGGGTAAGAGTGCATGTTCTACGCCCATATTGCCTACATCATAATAATGTGAAATATCAAAATCTTTAGCAAAGCAGCGGCACTGCGCACTTTGAGTGGCTGCTTTAATGTCTTTATTAGGGGCGAAGTGGTCCATTACTAAAGAGATTTTATCTTTATCAAATACTTTTTCAAATTTTGCTGCTTTGAAGGCATTAATGGCTACAGGTGTGGTAATGTCATTACCAAGCACCATATCAAGTTTTGCCATAATCAAATCTCCTGCCTTCACACTCTCTAATCCTGCGCGGTCGGCTAGAATCTTCTGTGACATAGTCATTCCCATTTTCTACTCCTTATTTATGTATTAAAATTCGATTAAGCGCACTTGCTAGTCCAAATACAGATGCCTTAATAATATCATTATCAATGCCTACTCCAAAGCATTTTTGAGTTTTACTCTCAATTTGCACAAATGATACAGCTTTAGAATCTGAACCTTTTTTGAGACCATATTCGCTATAGTCAAGGATTTCAAAGTCTATATGGAAATATGCTCTTAATGCGTTTGCTACGCTATCAAGGCGTCCATTTCCACTGCTTGTAATTAAAATTGGCTCACTTTTATTTGCTTGCTTTAATGTGAGAGAGACTTCAATTTGAGGGGCATTATCCTTTTGTGTAAAGTGGCATTGCTCTATGCTAAAGCAAGTTTGCACATTCACAAAATCCTTTTGGAAAATATCACAAATCTCATCAGGGCTTAGCTCTTTATGGAGAGAATCAGAGATGTTTTTTACATAGTAGGAGAATTCCTCCCTTAAAGGTGCGGGGAGATTGATACCATAATGATTATGGAGAATGTAGGCAATACCCCCCTTGCCGCTTTGAGAATTTATGCGTATGACATCACTTTCATATACTCTGCCCACATCTTTAGGATCAATGGGTAAATATGGCACACTCCAAGTATTTAAATTATGCTCTTTATGATAAGCCATACCTTTAGCGATAGCATCTTGATGAGAGCCAGAAAATGCCGCAAATACAAGCTTACCAGAATAAGGCTGTCGCTCATAAACTTGCATTTTTGTTACCTTTTCATACACATCACAAATAGCAGGGATATTGCTAAAATCAAGCTTTGGGTCTATGCCATGAGAGAGCATATTCATAGCGAGTGTGATAATATCTACATTTCCGGTGCGCTCACCATTACCAAAAAGTGTCCCCTCGATTCTATCTGCTCCTGCTAAAAGCCCTAATTCCGCATCAGCCACAGCACAGCCTCTATCATTATGAGGGTGGAGGGAGATAAGCACATTTTGGCGATTTTTAAGATGCTTTGACATATATTCTACTTGGCTTGCATAGATATGAGGTAGGCTCATCTCCACGGTTACAGGGAGGTTGATAATAAGCTTTTTGTCTTCACTTGGCTTAAATACATCAATAACGGCATTACATACTTCAAGGGCATAATCTACTTCTGTGCCACTAAAGCTTTCAGGCGAATATTCGAATCTAAAATTCCCCTTTGTGCTTGCTGCATATTCTTTAAGGCACATTGCCCCTTGAATGGCTATATCTTTGACTTCTTGTTTAGATTTTTTAAATACCTGTTCCCTTTGGGCATATGAAGTTGAGTTATATACATGCACAATCGCATTCTTACAGCCCTCTAGACTAGCAAAAGTCTTTTTAATAATATGCTCTCTTGCTTGAGTAAGCACTTGCACGCTTACATCTTCAGGGATAAGGTTTTCTTCAATCAATGTACGCAAGAAGCGATATTCTGTCTCACTCGCAGCGGGAAATCCCACTTCAATTTCTTTGAATCCAACGTTTAGCAGCAGTTTAAAAAATGTGATTTTTTCTTCTAGGCTCATAGGAGTAATAAGGGCTTGATTGCCATCGCGTAAATCTACACTGCACCATATTGGGGCATGTTGGACATATTCTTTTTTACTCCATTCTAAACATTCTACAGGAGGCATAAAATAGCCTCTTTGATATTTTGTATGACTCATAAAGACTCCTAGTTTTAAGAAAAATTGCTGCTAAAAGCCTTATGATTCTAGCAATAAAAACTATACAGGTAATAAAAATTCTTTACAAAACCTAGAATTTTCCATTTGCAAGGAATGATTGTCAATTTGTGGGATATGAGGTTTCTAAGATTGTAAACATTCTTCAAAAATAAATTTATGATCTTCTGGGAGCGATTCAAAAAGTGCTAGGGCAAGTGCTCGTATCTCCCATAATGCAGATTTAGAAGTGCGCAAGGCAAGGAGGTTTTGCAAGCTTCGGGCATTGATACTAAAGCTTAGCTCCGTGCGATAAGATTCGGGCATGGCAAATTTTGCTATATCATTATTGACATTATTGCAAAGAATCTCCCTTAGTCGCTCAAGGGCTAGCACAGAAGCTTCATTGACTTGCTCATTGCTAGTAAAGACTACATATTTTTCAGCTCTTGCAAGATTTTCTTCATTAATGGGTAGAAAGCTAGGGAGGTCTTTTAGCTCTTTTAATGTATAGCGGCTAGATTTTACACTAAAGCTTGCCATACGATGACGAGCTAACTCTTGGAGGCAAGCACGCGATATACCCTTGATGTAAAAGTTATAATATAAATGTTCTAAAGTGCTGGCGTGTTTATATTTATTCCCCACTCTATCAATAAGACTTATATCCTTTTCTCCGCCATTATCGCCCTTATCAAAGCTCTGCCAACAAGTGCGTATGGCATGAGAACAGATATGTAGGGGGGTGTAGTGTAAAAGTGTAATATCAATCTTGCATTCTCTTTTCTCTACCATTCTTCCCTCTTGTGCTTTATAGAATCATTGTAGAATATTACGAGTTTTAAGCTAATTTCACAATATGGAGAAAAGGGCAAAGATGATTTGGCTTGATATTATTGACCCTAAGTATGTGATGTTTTTTAAGTCTCTTATCCCGCAATTACAGCAATATAGTCAAGTGCTTATCACTACGCGTAAAAGTTTGGGCTATGATGAATGCGCAAAACTCTTAGCACTTTTTGGCATAAAGGCTTATGAAGTGGGGGGCTATGGAGGAGAGAGCAAAATAGGCAAATTTCAAGCTAGACTAGAGAGACAACAGGGCTTTTTAGCACTTTTTGAGACTTTGGGGGTTATGCCTAAGCTTTTTATCACAGGGGCGAGTGTTGATGGTGTGCAATGCGCATTTGCTTTGGGCATTCCCATAGTGCATTTTGCTGATACGCCAGTGGCAGATGAGGTCTTTAGCCCACAAAGCCTTACTATTCTCTCCCGCCTTACCTTACCTCTTAGCAGCCTTGTGTTTCGTCCATTTATCGTGCCTGAGATTTGCTATACCTGTTTGGGTTTGCTTCCTTCTCAAGTGATGGCTTATGACTTTATAGATGTGGCATTATGGCTAGGTGATGTGCCGAGCTTTGAGCAAAACTCTCCACAAAGGAAAGCATTTATCCAAACATATGGCTTAGATTC
Source organism: Helicobacter marmotae (assembly GCF_003364255.1). Lineage (GTDB taxonomy): Bacteria > Campylobacterota > Campylobacteria > Campylobacterales > Helicobacteraceae > Helicobacter_C > Helicobacter_C marmotae. Next base: position 49,984 of record NZ_NXLR01000012.1, on the reverse strand, counting down.
CAAGCTTCCCATTATCTTAGTGCGTGAGGAAGAATACAAAGCCCATTATGTGAAAGAGAAGTTATCACTGATTTATCAAAGCATAGAGTTACTTCAAAAGGAGGCAAATATATTGCTTATGCCTCGCTATGGGAGGGAGGAGTTAGAATCTGCTTATGGCAAATATACAAATGTGAAGATTCTAAAAGACAAGCTTCCACCAAAGGCATTTTACCCCTTTGTGGATTTGCTTATTGGCGGAGGGGGGACTATGAATTTAGAGGCTTGTTATCTAGGCATACCGGTGATTTCTACGCGCTCTCTTTTGCTTTTTCACGATAGATTCTTGCTTGAATCTCATCTTATGTTCCACGCTAAGGATATAAAAGAAGTACTATCCCTAGCCCACACTCTCCTTGCAAAAGGCTCAAATCATCAGCATAGAGATGATATATTTGCACCAAATGGAGCGAGCTTTGATAGCCTTTTGCCTCATATACAAGCTTTTATAAAGCCTTAGTTCATCATCGCCGCAGCGCTCATATCCCACATAGGCACAAATACCCCCAATGCCAAAAAGAGCAAAAGCGCGCCCATAATCAGGCTAAGGGCAGGCTCGATAAGGGAGATGAGAAAGGTAATTTTATCTTGAATGCTCTCTTCAAATCTTTTAGCGCATACTTCAAGCATTTCAGCGAGTTTGCCGCTTTGCTCCCCTGCGGTGATAAGCCCAAGAGTAATTTCATCAATGATATTTTCTTGCATAAGTGCTAAAGAAAAGCTCTTGCCATTTTTGATAGATTCTAAAACCCTTGCAAAATGTGCTTTAAGCACAAGATTAGAGAGGGTGCTATTGCTTAAGGAGAGTGCCATATCAAGGGGTGTGACGGATTTAAGCTGTAAAAAAAGTGTGAAAGTGTATTGATAAAACACATGCAGCTTAATAAGCTCCCCTATAAGCGGTATATGCAGCATAAGGGCATGGACTTTGTATTTAAAACGTGTTGAATGTTTATAGAGCTTTTGCAGGAGGTAAGCGAGCAATGCTATAACTATGCAAAATAAAAGCCCAAAATGGCTAAAAAAAGACTGCAAATACATAAGAATGCGCGTATATATGGGGAGAGTTACATTCATTTCTTCAAACATATTTAAAAATTCAGGCAGTACAAATAGCATAAGCCCCACAAATGCCCCTATAATGCTTATAAGCACAAGCAATGGGTAAAGAAGAGCATGCTTAATTTTATTTCTATTTTTATACTCTCTTATGGAGTGATTGCTTAGCATTTTAAAGACCTCTCCAAGCTCGCCACTTTTCTCCCCGAGCTCTATCATACTCCAAGTCATCTCGCCAAAGACCCCTCTATGCTCTTTAAAGGCAAGTGAGAGCTTCTGCCCTAAATTAAGTCGATAGGAGATTTCAAGTAAAATCCGCTTGAGTGCGGGCTTTTTTGTGCTTTTTGCACAAACTTGTATGACCTCTAGTATGGGTAAAGACGCGCTTAGCATAATGGAGATTTGCAAGAATAATGCGCTTATATCTTGCTTTGTGATTTTATTATGAAAACGGAGCATTTGTAGATGGAGAAATTCAAATCCACTTAGGGCTTTGATTTCAATAGGATAGATATTGTATTTTTGCAAGCTTTGTTCTCTTGCGTTTTCATATGAGGTGCAAAATAATGTAATTTGCACATGTTGATTGTCTTTAATGCCTTTAATTAAATATTTTTGTGGAAGTTTTTTCATATATTGCACACCCTATAAATTTCTTCAAAACTACTTTGCCCATTTTTGAGAATACTCATACCCTCTTCTAGCATACTCTTAAATCCAGATTTTTTCAGCAAATGATAGGTGTGAGACTTATCATTTGGGGATTTGATATATTCATAGAGTAAATTTGAGCCCTCTAAGAGCTCAGAGCAAAGTATGCGCCCGCTAAAGCCCTGCATATTGCAATGCACACATCCACAAGGAGCAAAAAATGTCCCATCTTTTATATCTTCCCATAAATATTCAAGTTTCGCATAGAGAAGCTTTTGGTATATGTTTTGTGAATCTATAGGGGTTTTGCAATATTCACAGAGTTTGCGCACAAGCCTTTGAGAGACAATAAGACGCAAGCTAGAGGTAAGTAGATAATTTTGTGCTCCCATATCAAGCAAACGTTCTACTACGCTAAGAGAATCATTTGCATGCAAGGTGCTAAGGACTAAATGCCCTGTAAGAGAAGCCCTTAAGGCTATATCAAGGCTATCTTTATCACGTATTTCTCCTATCATCAATACATCGGGGTCATGCCGCAATAATGCCCTTAAAGCTTGGGAGAATCCAAAGTTATATTTGTCATTAATAAGCACTTGGGTGGTGAGCTCTGTGTGGTATTCAATGGGATCTTCTAGGGTGATGATTTTTTTATCGGGGGATTTTATGGATTCTAACATCGCATAAAGCGTGGTTGATTTACCACTCCCTGTGGGTCCTGTGAGGAGAATAATGCCATTTGGTATATGGATATGATGTGTGATGATTGCTAAATGCTCCGGTTTGAAGCCTAAAGATTGCAAACTTATGCTTTGCGTGTTTTTACAAAGAATTCGAATTACAAGTGATTCTCCCCCAAAGGCAGGGAGAATAGAAAGCCTAAAATCATAAGAGATTCCATGAAATTCCCTGCTAAAGCGTCCATCTTGGCTTTGCCTCTTTTGGGTAATATCAAGCTTGCATTCGAGCTTTAAGCGTGAGCTGAGTGCTTCAAGCACATAAGATTCTAGGCTAAAAATTTCTCTTAACATACCATCTATGCGGATTCTTATGCGGGCTTTGCTTTGGGCGTTATGCTCAAAAGATTCAAAATGTATATCACTTGCCTTTTGCTCAATGCACACTTGCAAGATAAAATCAAGCAAAGCGACTACGCTAATATCTTTTTCTCTCATATCTTCTTGATTGTGAGCGGGGCTTGTGTGTTGGGTAAGGAGGGCGTTTTTGAGATTATTAAAATGTTGGAAGAGATAAATTTGATGAGCTTGCAGGTGAAAATCCTCACTTGAAGTGCTAAAAAACGATAAATGCACCTTAGGATAAAGCTGCAAAATATGCGTGCGCACAAGTCCCATTGAAATATCATCACTATCAGTTGCTATATGTAGATTATTCTCATCAATATGAAAGACTAAACATCTTTGCTTTTGGACAAATTTATATTCAAGGATATTAAGACAAGCCTCACTTAGTGCGATATTTTGCAAACTCATCGGAGGGAAGTTCATTATAATGCCCTTGATGCTTGCTTCAAATCTTGCAAGTTTAATAGAGATGAAAGATCTTTGCTAAAGTCTATTATCTCTTCTATCTTTTTTTCTTCATTAATGAGCTCTTCTCTTGTGTTTTGGGGCATTATTTGGGGGCGAGATTCTAAATCTACAATATATGGGGCTATTACAATCACCATTTCTTGGGTTTCTTTGGTGTTTCTTTTATAGCTAAAGAGATATTTAAGGAGTGGAATATCCCCTAAAATAGGGAGTTTTCTAATTGTCTGCCCCTCTGTTTTATCTATAAGCCCACCTAAGATAATGCGCTGCCCATCTTTAACTTGCACAAGTGATGAGAGCTGCTTTGTGGAGAGGTTGGGAGGTGTCTCAAGGGCGGTGGTTTGGTTTTCAATCGCAATATCTTTGGTTTTAGTAATGGAGGGATTGATTTTTAAAATGATTTTTTCATCTTTAATGCTTGGGGTTACATCAAGCAAAATCCCTGCAAAAACGGAGGGAAAGGCTTGGGCGTTATTTTGTATAGAAGTGCCTTGTGTGGTGGTTTGATAAGTGGTGCTTTGAGCATATCGAAGCACACTCCCCACGCTAATAATGGCGGGTTGATTATTAAGGGTGAGAATCTTAGGGTTAGAAATACTTTGGACTTTGCCATACGTTTGGAGAAACTCCACAATACGATTAATACTTACTCCCTGTGAGAAAATATTAAGGCTGAAGTTTCCACCACTGCTTTGTATGCTAGCAGAGCTGGTATTTTGCGTATCAATATTAGGAGAGAGGGTAAGGAGATTGCCTAACTTATAAAATTCATTCCAATCCACGCCATAAGTTTGGTTATTGCTATGAGTGAGGTTGAAAATATATACATCAATGAGCACTTGCTTTTGTATTTTGGCGTTGAGGTTTTTGAGATATTGCCCAATGCGCTCAATTTGTGCTGGACTAGCAGTGATAGTAAGTAAGCCCGCTGCTTTATTGATGATAATATCCTTACCTTTACCCTTTAACTCTAAATGCTCTGGTTGGTACATATCCCCGGGTGCATATGCTATGCCAGCGATTTCATTATAGAGCTCTCCCCAGAAGTCAATTTCATCAATACTATAAATTTTTGTCCCGCTTTTGCCAATGTTTGGATTGCTTGATGTGGCTTTACCAATTGCCATTTTATGAGCTTGATTCTCAAGCTCGAAGTTTGAGATAGCAAGAGGGGCGTTTGATATGCCATTATAGAGGCTTTGGACTTGATTATCTTGTGAGAATACAATATCTGTGTTGCTTGAGCCTACGCGAGTAGTGGCAATATAGCTAATCTCAAATGTTCTGGTAAGGAGTGAGCCGATTTTAAGCATTTCTTGCTCTAGGCTATAGTAGAGGTCATTGCCTACAATAAGGCTATCTAACACTTTATGGAGGGGTTTATCACTTATAGTGATAGCTGTTTTCTTGCTATCTAGCATATTTTTTGTGTTTTCTTGCAGGTAGATGACATTGAGGTGGCATTGTGCGGCTATTTCTTCAATAATCTTGCTTAAAGCTACATTGCTATTGGCGCGGATATTAATGGGGCTTTGGCATGCAAAAAGCGTTAGAGACAAAAAAGATATGCTAAAGATTATAAGATGTACTCTCACTCTCTCCCCCTTGGCGAGATATGAAATATAGCACTTGTGAGTGCAAGTATAGCTAAAATGTAGCATAATAAGGCAATGCTATATGCCTTAATCTTGGTTTTTAATCTCGCCAACAAAGACATTATAATAGGCTTTCCCCTTTTTAAGAATGATATGCTTGGCGCGTATATCCGCAATAACATAATTTTGTATGCCATCACCCTTAGAAAACCACTCTTCATTGATAAGCACCTTGCCATTAATAATAGCACGAATTTCTAAGGGCTTTTGGGCGTGGATTTGTTTAAAAGGATTAGACATATTCTGCAATACTTCAAGGCTTTGTGATTTTGAAAAGGCTTGCAGATGTGTGATTAAGGCTTGGGCTTGATTGGCATAGAGACTAAGTGCAAGAAGGCATAAATAAAGGCAGATTCTCATGGGCTTACCAATGTGCTTGGATTAAATCTATGATCTACAATAAGCATTTCAAACATAATGGCTATATCTGAGGGTTTTAAATGCAAAAAGTCAATGCTTAAAAAATCATAAGATTCTATATGTGAGAGGAGAGAGAGGATATTTTCAAATTCTCCCCGCCCCTTTATACTTAGGGCGTTAAACTCCGGATATGCTCCAAAAGAAGCAAGGCTAATATGCTCTCCTTTGGCAAATTCAATAAGTTGGGGCATAAGCATAAAGGGGTTTAAAGGAGGTTCTTGCTCCTTAAAGTAGCGTTTTATTAAAGAGAGCTCATCTTCTATGCCCTGAAGCTCTGAACGCAAGGATTGCATTTGCTCTAATTGTATAGCTTTAGCATTAAGAAAAGAATCTGATGAGAGCATAAATTCCCTTTGTGTATGTTCATAGAGCGCTCTAAGTGAGCGTAAATTATCAAAGAGTGGTATATAGACAAACTCAATCATCACAAAGAGCACACATAGCCCTGCACAAATGCCTAAGAGATACTTCTCGCGCAATGTTTTACTAGAGAGAAAGCCATAAAGCAGATGTTGGAGTTTAAATATAAAAAGATGGTATTTAGATGGCATGTCGTATTACCATAATATGAGCGTGGAAATGGGATATATCTTCATTTTCTTGGATTTCTTCTATTTCTTCTTGTAGAAGTGCATTTTGTGTAGGGGTGTTTAGCAGGGCTAAAAGCTCGGAGATATGGATTTGACTTTGCGCACTTACTTTGAGAGTAGCGATAAACACATAAGGGGTGAAATAAAAGCTCATATCCTCATATTTTATATGTTTGCTTGGTGCTTTGTGTATATCTTGCATAAATATATAACGTTTGTGGTAGGTTTGCTGCCAGAGTGAAGTCTCTTTGAGATGAGCTAAAAGTGCCTCTTGCTGTGCTTTTAGCACTTCAATGCTTTCATACTTAGCCCTATCATGCTCTGCTTCTTTTGGGGTAAAAAGCACTTCGCTTTGGCTATTAAGCTCTGTGATGGTGTGATGGAGTGATTGATTATAGAGGGCAAGGCTTAGGGGAATAATGCAAATAAATATAAAAAGCACACAAGCGCTAAGGGCATATAGCCTTTTATGCTTAAAGCCCTTGGGGGCGAAATTTGCTAGAGGAGGTTTTGACTCCGCATAATGTAGGCTTAAAAGCGCTCTAAATGCTTCAAAAGTAAGTGTATCTTGCTTGATTGTCTCACTCAGCGGGGCAAGCTTTAGCTGCTGGGTGTGATGAGGTGTATTAATGTAAAGTAGCTCCTCATCTTGTGGGGCATTTGGCATAAAGTAATATATTTGCTCAAAATGCTGATGATATGCCTCTTGGAGATAGATAATATGCGAGCTTATTTGACTTAGGGTTTCATCTAGGGTAATAGATGTATAAGGTAGAACTTCTTTAAGCATACTTGCTTCAAAATAGCATAGAAAAGATTCTATCCATATAAGCAAATGTGCCTTAATGCCAAAGCTCCTTAAAGCACAAGGCAAGAACATATCATTTGTGATAATTTGGGCTTTAAAGGCGGGGTGTTTATGGTAGAAAAAGCATTCATATATACATTTTTGCTCATCAAAGAGATGTGCATGTGCTATGAAATAAAATTCATAGGCATAAATGGGCTCATTTAATGCAGCTTTTTCATAAGCTAGACCAAAAAGCAAGGAAGAGAGTTGCTCATTATCTGCATACTCCCTTTGTGCCTCTAGCTTAAGATGAGTGAAATAAGACAAACTCGGGCATATAATAGTTATGTTTCTTGGTTTTTTCTTAAGGGTGTGCAAGGCATTATCTATGAGTGTATATGCCCTGCGTGTTTGCAAATCAAAAAAGCTTAATTTCATGCAAAGGGCTTAGATTGGTTTGTGGCGATTCTTTGAGAGTGGGTAATGGCTATGGCTATAGCATCGGTAATATCAAGGGGCTTAATCTCGCCTCTAATGCCTAAAATGCGCTTTACCATAAAGGCAACTTGAGCTTTATCTGCCTTGCCATTACCTGTAAGAGCTTTTTTAATCTGTAGGGGGGTGTATTGTGCAAAATAGCCGATCTCTTGGAGAATTTTTAGGCTTAATGCCCCGCGAAATTGCGCAAGTTTAATGACACTTTGAGGATTATAGGCAAAAAATATATCTTCAATGGCTACCTCATCAATGCGATTGGCTTTAAGCACTAAATCTATACCCTCTACAAATTCTATAATTTGGGCTTGTAAATCGCGTTCTTTGATTTTAATAATCCCCGCTTCTATGAGTTTTGGTGCTTGTGATGGGAGAAAATCAACAATCGCATAGCCACAATTTCTAGTTCCGGGGTCAATACCTAATATATGCACATCATATCCAAGTTTTGAGTATGTTTGACATAAGCAGCAAGCCTTTGTTCTCATTTTGCATTTGTAATATATTGATAAAATGTCGCAGTTTCTCACATTTTTATTCACGATTCTAGCTCATATCGTGTCTCAAGGCAAGTAAATGCATTTGGATAGTATATTAAAAAAGCTTAAAAACAAGCTATCGCAGCAAGAATATGATACGTATATTTCACTTATGGAATATGATGAAAATGCCTCTAGAACAGATATGGCGGTTTTTTTTTTGCCAAATATTTTTGTGCTAAATTGGATAAAAAGCAATTATCTTGATAGCATTGCTGATGCCTTTGAGGAGGAGAGTTCCCATGGCATACGTCCTGAAATTCACATTAGAGTGAAAGAAAAAAAGCATAATGCCAAAAGTCAAAAAAGTGCTAAACTTAACTTTCAATCAAATAGCCTCTCTTTATATCCCCTTTATTCTTTTGAAAATTTTGTCGTTGGGAAGTCAAATGAGTCTGCTTATAATGTGGCTAAAATGGTTGCAGATAGGCAGGCAGTATATAATCCTGTAATGATTCATGGAGATTCGGGATTGGGCAAGACACATCTTTTAAATGCTGTGGGTAATCACGCCAAAGAGCAAAATAAAAATGTGATTTATATCCCAGCAGAAGAGTTGTTAAATGAATACATAGAGAGAATCAAGCGTCAAACAATGGATAGCTTCCGTGAAAAGTATCGCAAATGTGATTATCTCCTTATTGATGATGTGCAGTTTTTAGGCGGCAAAGATGGCGTGCAAGAAGAATTGCTTAATACCTTTAATACCCTCTATAGCGGGCAAAAGCAAATAGTAATGACAAGTGATAAGCCACCCAAAGAGATGAGGGGATTAGCCCAGAGATTGCGTTCGCGATTTGAGGGCGGAATAATGGTAGAAATCACCTCGCCTGACCTTGAGACAAAAATAGAGATTATTAAGTCTAAATGTGAAATTAATCATATTATCCTTAATAAGGAGGTGATTCACTATATCGCTTCAAATATTCATGGCAATATCCGCCAGATTGAGGGGATTCTCTCTACTATTAATCTTAATTTGAATCTCTCGCCTGATAGCAACCCGCTTAAAGTTGCTGAAAGTGTGTTGAAAAACTATCAAAATGAAAGTTCAGGGAGTGCTACCTTTGAGGATATTCTCAATGTAGTAAGCAAGGAGCTTAATATCAAGCAGAGTGAAATCACCTCCAAAGAGCGCACGCGTAAAGTGGCTTTTGCAAGGCGAGTGGTGATTTATCTCACGCGGGTTTTGACGTATAACTCCATGCCTTTGATTGCAAAAGAGCTAGGTATGAAAGACCATAGTGCTGTAAGCAAGGCATATAAGAGTGTGGAGGAGGAAATGCTCCAAAATAGCGATACAAAAGTTATGATTGAAAATATTAAAAGCAAAATCAAGCAGGGTTAAAATGTTTCATTCAAGCAATTTAGAACAAAAGCGCACAGATTCCCTTTTATTTCAAATAGCACTTTTTTCCGCAGCTTCAATGACTGTGCTTGGGGGGACGATTATTGCGCCATCAATCCCGCATTTTGAAGAGCATTTTGCTTCAAGCGCTCATATTGATATGCTATCGCGCCTTGTGCTCACACTCCCGGCTTTGTTTATTATGGTTTTTGCCCCTATAAGCGGGTTTTTGATAGAACGTTATGGACGCATAAAGTTTTTATATCCTGCTATTTTTTTATGGAGTGTGAGTGGGGCGATAGGATTCTTTTTAGAGGCAAGCATTTATTGGATTTTAGCTTCAAGGGCTGTATTTGGCATTGCAACGGCATTTGTGATGACTGCCATTAATGTGCTTATGGGAGATTATTATCAGGGAGCAAAGCGTGAGAGGGCTTTAGGACTACAGGGCTTTTTTATGGCAGGTGGTGGCGCGGTATTCCTTATCTTGGGCGGGGTGCTGAGCGATATAGATTGGCGTTATCCATTTTTAGTATATACCTCTGGCTTTTTTATTTTGCTTTTGGCTATGTTTATGCTTTTTGAGCCACAAAGAAGTGTGCCAAAGACGCAGCAAAGCCAAGTAGAGCACGTTTCTTTTAATTTTTTGAAATTTTTGCCTATTTATCTCTTTTCATTTTATGCGATGAGTATGTTTTATGTCGTTCCTACGCAGATTCCACATTTTATTGTGCATAATCTCAATAAAAGTGGCAATTATATAGGCATTAGCCTTGCTATAAGCTCTGTGTGTTCGGCTATCTTTTCGCTCTTTTATGCGAGGTTGCGCTCTAGGTGCAGTGTGTATCTCCTTTATTTTATAGCTTTGAGTGCGATTGGTGTGGGCTTTATGCTTATAGGTTTTGTGCAAAGTTTTGCAATACTGCTTTGTGCCTTAGTGCTTATAGGCTCTGGGCTTGGCATTATTTTAGTGAATAACACTTCTTGGCTTTTATCCGTAGCAGGAGAGTTTGAGCGAGCAAAAGCCGCAGGATTCTTATCTGCAAGTGTATTTATGGGGCAGTTTTGCTCCCCCTTTATGACCCAACCTTTAGTCCGTTTAGGCGGCATACCCTTTATGCTTGATGTTAATGGGGTGATTCTTATTGGTAGTGCGGGGATATTTTTATGGTGGCATATAAGGCATATAAGGAATGCAAAGGCAGATTCTAAACCTTAGTCACCTTTTATAATATTTGTTAGATATTTTTCTACAATCTTTTTATGTGCTCCCTCTGGTTGAGAGTCTAAAAATGCCTTAAAGCCTCGCTCTAAACAATACCCGTTAAGCTCTGCTACTTTATCCTCTTCAAAGTTTAGAATCGCATAAAAAAGTCTTTTGTGTTTTTTATATGCTTTTTGTGTGTGCCAAAATTGCCTAGTCGCATCTCTTACGGTCTGCCCAAAGTCGGGCTTTTCTCCTTTGAGAAGCAATTCGGAGATAATTTGAGCTTGGATTTGAGTGATATGTGAGCATGCCTCTATATAGATATTTTCTTGTGCTTTTGTGATGTGTTCTAACTTTGCCTCATAGATATAGTGAGAATATAGGGCAAAAATAAGAATATGAATCATAAGTAACGCTCTCTTATCTTTTAGTTAATGCGCACATTATATGTGAATTTTTCTTAAGAGGCAATTTATAGTATTAACCATCTCCCCTTAGGCAGGGACTCTAAAGTATGCTAAAGGCAATTTTTAGCACGTTGGAGAATCTCCACATCACTCCCCATATCAAAATAGTTAAACTCATCTCCGCTTTGCCTCTCTCCGCTTAGCAAATCTCCGCTATTGCGGTATTTTAAATCAAGCTCTGCTATCTCAAAGCCACTTAGTGTCTTACAAAAGGCTTGAAGCCTCTCATTTGTACTTTGGTGTGTGTAGAGATAGCAATACCCCTTTAGTCCATTGCGACTTACTCGCCCGCGCAATTGGTGCAAGGTGGCTAAGCCTAGCCTTTCTGGGGCTACGATGATAATAGTAGAGACTTTGGGCAGAGATATGCCCACTTCAATGAGCGTTGTCGCCAGAAGCAAAGAGCCATTTTGTGCAAAATCACTGATCACTTGCTCTTTATTTTTATCCTTACCAGAAGTGCAATACACATTGTTAAAATGCTTCTGCCAAAAGCCAAGCCCCTCATTGAGCGAGAGATAATCTAAGCGATCGCTTTCTTCCACAAGAGGATAAACAATAATGGCTTGATGTCCTTTGTTGATTTCATTTTGCAGATGAATAAACATATCTTTAAAGCTACTTTTATCAATAATCATCGTATCAATGTCTTTTTTAAATGGCATATCTTTAATAATGCTAAGGTCAATAAATTGTGAGTTAATCATCGCTAAAGTGCGTGGGATAGGCGTAGCGGAAAATTGTAGCACATGAGGGCGGGCGTTTATTTGGGGTAGAGATTCTAAAAGATTTGGCAAGCCTTCTTTACTTTGTCCTATTTTTTCTAGGCTGTAACGTTGATTTGTACCAAATCTATGTTGCTCATCACTCATCACAAGGGCTAGATTTTCTAAGCTTAGTTCTCTATAGAGCAGGGCTTGTGTGCCTATGATAAAATGCGCATTTTGCTCTTCTTGGCTAAGTGTTTTGCTTTTAGCAGTGATGAGGTGAATACGCATATATGGGGGTAAGAGCTTTTGTGCTTGTTCGTAGAGTTGTGCAGCAAGTATGGTCGTTGGCGCCATAAGGATACTTGTATGTGGATAGCACATCATCACTGCACAGAGTATTACAATGGTTTTACCACAGCCCACATCGCCCATAATAAGCCGTTTAGCCGCTATATTTTGTGATAAATCTGTGCTTATATCGGCTATGGCTTGTCTCTGCCCCATAGTGAGGCTAAAGGGAAGTGATTCTATAAACTCATCAATATGATTATCGCATTTATATTTTGCACTAAAGTAGCGCTTTTTCTTGCTAAGTAGGGAGAGGTATTGATATATTTCTACAAATTTGAGTGCTTGCAAATGCGCTGGGGGGAAAGTATTTTGTGTATTAAAGGCTTGGCAAAATGATGATGTTGGGTTGAAAATTTCATATATTTTCTCTGCTATATCAAGGGGAATGTGGCTTTCAAGGAGATTTTCTATGCTCACAAACTCCTTGCTTAGCTCGCACATAGCCTTAGTATTGAGGGCTGTGGTCTTAAAATGCACATTAATGGTATTTATATGTGTAATGGCTTTGGGTTGTGTTATGTGGTATTGCCCATTATAGAGCTTAAGTTTGCCCATAACATATATCTGGCTATGGGGGGCAAAGATTTTTTTATGAAAGGCTTGGGGGTGAAATATAGTCATCACAAGCTCTTGGTCAAAATCACTCAAACTCGCATAGATTTTGATATGCGCATTTGCGCCAAAACTATGCTGCAAGCTATGAATATATACTTTAAACACGCCATTACTTTCCAGCACAAGTTCTGAAGAGAGGGTTGTATCTGTGTAGGATTTAGGCGTATGGGTGAGCACAAACTGCAAGAGTGAGGAGATTTTAAGCTTGGCTAAGCGGGATTGATTGGTTTTGCTAAGAGAATTTATAAGAGAGCTTATGGGGGAGTTTATAGGAGAGTTTGCAGATTCACTCATGGGATTTAGAGCATTAGGCTTTATTAGCTTGTGTGCAGAGCTGTGCTATATCAAGCACGCGATTAGCATAGCCCCATTCATTATCACACCATGCCATAACGCGCGCCATTGTGCCATTTAATACATAGCTTAAATCTGGTACAAAAATAACACTATGGGGATTCCCTATAAAATCACTGCTTACCCCCTCCTTTACATCTATATCTATAATGCCCTTCATTTCGTTTTGGCTGGCGTGTATTATGCACTCATTTAGGGCTTTTGTGCTTGTGGGGGAGGAAAGCATAAAGGTAATATCAAGGAGCAAGACATTTGATACAGGCACGCGCACGCAATGCCCCTCTACCTTTCCCTCTAGCTCGGGCAGAAGACGTTTAAGCGTGCTTGTAGCGCCCGTGCTTGTAGGGATAATATTTTGTGCTGCAGCACGAGAACGTCTTTTGTCGTTGGGATACACGCTATCAAGTAGGGATTGTTCATTTGTATAGCTATGAGTGATACAAAAGCTCATCATATCAATGCCAAAAGTTTGGGCTATAACCTTGCAAAGTGGGGCTAGAGCATTTGCGGTGCAAGAAGCATTAGAAAATATCTGCTCGCCCTTGTAGGAGTGTTCATTCACACCGAGGGCAAACATAGGCATATTATCTGTAGGAGAAGCTGAGAGAATCACCCGCTTAATGCCCTTTTGGCAATGGTGCTCTAAGGATTTAGCGTCTAAAAACTGCCCGCTTGATTCTATAACCACATCAGCCCCAAATGCCGCGAAATTAAGCTTTTCTTTGCTATTACAATTGAGCGTAGCAATGGGCGGAATGCCGCTTTTGTTGAGCGTTAGGGTGTTATTTGCATAAGTGGGAGCAAAGGGTAGGAGACCATGCGTGCTATCGTGCTCTAAGAGATAGGAGAGAATCTCCCAATTTTGCACATCATTAATGGCGACAATATGGATATTTTCTCTTTGCAATGCTGCACGTAGAATGCTTCTGCCGATGCGTCCAAAGCCATTAATAGCAATCTTTACCATACACTCCCTTTGTTTGAAGCTTTGGGCGATTCTAGCATATTTCTTTTATGTATCGCCCTCATAGGTTGGATTATTCTTGTTTGTTTATAACATTATGCAAACCCTCATACAAATCCTCTTTGGCTTCTTTTGCCTTTTGTTTGCTGTTATGGTAGAGCATATATGTAGCCGTTTGTTCCATATCTTCACTTATTTTATGAAGCTTTGCAGCAAGGGGTGAGTTTTGCTCTTTGAGTGGGAGCCAATCTTGCTTTATATCATCACTTGGGCGAGTATAGAGCATTCCCCCTCCAGATTCTGGGTATTCATTAGAGTAGCAGTATTTGCTGCTTACTAAGATAGGGGGTCTATTGAGGCGACGGATAAAGGTAAATCTCTCATCGCCAAAAGTATTATCAAGTAAATCTCTGCCCATGGTGGTATTTTGCACAGAAACTCCAGCTAAACCCGCAGCAGTAGGAAATATATCAATATGCCCTCCTGCTTGAGGCATAACCTTACCTTGTGGGAAAGCCTTAGGGTAGTGGATAATAAGCGGCACTTGGAATTCATGCAAACGTATGTATTGGTAATTACTTGGGGCGGCAAGTGAAGTCTCACTCATACCATGATCACCGGTGATGATAAAAATCGTATTTTCATAATAGTTTGATTGCTTAGCAACTTCAAAAAACTTCTGCAAAGCATAATCACAAAACTTCATAGAGAGATATTCTTGTGCGCTACCAAAGCCATATTTTTTTAAAAAATCATCACTAGGAAGTGTGTAGTCAAAATCTGTCATATCACTCGGCACGCTAAAAGGAGTGTGAAAGCTTGCAAGCTGGATAAGGCTTATAAAGGGGGTTTGCTGTGTTTGTAATAGCGCATTTGCCTCTTGCAAAAGGTCTTTGTCAGAAATCCCCCATACATCAAGCCTTGGGGATTGCCAATAGCCCTCCTCATATATTTGCAAACCAGCGATATTATTACTCATTACCCCGCGGATATTTGCCCAATTCGCATTCCCTCCAAGCATATAGAGCTTAGAGTAGCCCTCAAAGTCATTCCACACTAAATGTTGATCTATGGTATTTGGGTCTCTTGAGCTTGTTTTAAAGAATTCATTTACATCAGGAATACCTGTGATGATAGAAAACATAGCCCTTGCAGTCGTGCGCGCAGAGGCGTAGTAGTTAGGGAAGTAAAGAGAGCTTTGAGCAAGGGATTGTAAAAATGGTGTTGTATCAAGCTCATCAAACATCAGCGAACTTTTATGCGTACTCATAGATTCAATAACGATAATAACGATATTTGGCTTCTCTTTAAGGGCTGCAGGAGATGAGGGGTGAGTGAATCTATCATAATGCAAGTTTTTCTCATCTAAATGTTGCAAGTTGAGGTATTGTGCCGCAGTGGGGTAGGCAAGCCTAGCTTGTGGGGTATTGTCAATAAAGGTATCTTTTGTAGGGCGGGTGTCGATAAGATTCTGCAGAGGATTAAGGGCTAGGGCGGTGATTTGGTTATGCCCAGAGAAATACGCCTCACTCCAACGCAAAGGGTAATACACTATGCTATATTGCCCATAAATAAGCACAAATATAATAAGCAAAATAGCAATGCCTGATGTGATTTTGCTTGATAGGCTGGTTTTGATATGCACCCATTTATCGAGAATCTTCTTGCTAAAAAAGATTAAGAGTGAGACAATCAATATAAGCGCAAACACAAGCTTGATAACAGGGTAAGTCTGCCACACCATACCAAGCGCTTCTTTAGTATCTTCAAGCAGGGCTAGGGTTGAGAAATTAAGCCGTGATTGTAAATAGGCATAGTGGGCAAAATCTGCGATATATAAAAGCACATACAAGGTAAATACTATGCCATAAAACACAAGCAGATAGACTCGCACTGCATTAAAGAATCTCCCGCTTAGAAAAAGGCAGATAAGAAGAGGTAAAGACATAAAGGCTGCTATGCGACCATCAAAGCGCACACCGATATATAATGCCTTTAAGATGTCTTGTGATGAAAAGCCCTCAAAACTCTGCCATTGCCATAATAAAAAGCTAAAACGTAATATAATGGCTACAAGCCATAAAAACATAAGAAACTTTATGTATATTTTGGTATTACTTGTCATTATGCCCCTTCCTTTATGGTGAGAAATGCACATTATAATGCAAGGCTCCTAAAGTTTCAAGCTTCTAGCCCTGCTAAAGCAAGCAAGGCTAGATAAGGTTTTTAATCGCTGTACGGATAGATTCTATAGAGCGGGGCTCTATTAAGCGCTCGCCTACTTCATTGCCGTTTTTATAAAAGATAAGTGTAGGGATTTTACGGATATTAAGCGTGTTTTTAAGCTCTATCTCTGTATCAAAGCTCACTTTATAGATAGTAATTTGCCCAGCAAATTCCTTATCTAGCTCTTCAAGCATTGGCTCTACATGCCTGCAATCAGGGCACCATGACGCACTAAAATTCACTACTACACAACCATTTTTAATGGCTTGATTGTAGTTTGCGCTCTGTATAACTTGTATCATTTTCTCTCCTTAACATATCAAATATACTAAAGCATAAGCACTCACTAGAAGTATGACAAACAAAATAAATGCAAGTATAAATGTCTTTGTGCCAAATGATACAAACTTTTGCCAATCAATCTGCAAGCCTAGTGCTACCATTGCAAATACAAGGAGTATTTTTGAGCCAAATTGTGCTGATTGCAAAATAACAGGAGGGAAATCATACATAGAATTAAGCGCAATAACCACGAGAAAAAGCAGGGCAAAATAAGGGATATAGAGAGTGCCTCGCTCTTTAGAATCTTGCTGTTTCTGTGCAAACATCACATAAGCAATAATGAGCAAAAGTGGCACAAGAAGTATCACACGTGTCATTTTAATAAGAATGGCGATATTTTGTATCTCTGGTGAGATAGCCCCAGCCCCTATGACATTCCCAACTTCATGCAAGCTTGCCCCAATCAATATACCCCATTGGTAATCGCTCAAAGGAAGCAAGCCACTATAATATACTAAGGGCAAAAGCACCATACCACATAGTCCAAAAATCACAATAAAGCTTAGGGCAATGGAGCTTTTACTAGGACTTGCTTTGATAGTGGATTCTAAGGCTAAAATAGCCGCCGCTCCACATACCGCACTCCCAATGCCCACAAGCATACTGATTTGAGTATCAAGTTTGAGGATTCTGCCAATGATGAGAGCAGAGCAGAAAGTGATAATAACAATGCTTGCAGCAATGCAAAAGCCGCTTATGCCGAGTGTGGCAATTTCTCCAAAAGTGATATATGAACCATAGAGAACAATCCCCGCTCTTAAAAGCTGCTTGCTACCAAACTTTATGGCTTTGTGTGTAAATGGGATTTTAGGATAGAGTGGGGAGAGAAGTGCGCCGAGCAAAATGCCTATGATTAATGGAGAGAGAAAGGGGAGAAGCGTGTTTGAGATAAGAAAAGCACAAACACTAATTATACTAAGAAGTGCGATTCCATAGAGAAAGTCTCGTGCATTATTCATAACATTCCTTTAAGTATTAGGTAAGTATCAGGTAGCGGTATGTCTTTGTGGTAATGATTGTGTGAAAATTGAGTAAATGCGAAGTAAAAGTATGTAAAAGTGGTGGCTCGAGGCGGAATCGAACCACCGACACGGAGATTTTCAGTCTCCTGCTCTACCGACTGAGCTATCGAGCCATTGCAAATGCGGATTATATATAAAGGCTTTTAAAATTTGGCTTAAAGCACCCTTTGCAAGTCTTGTATGTCTTGCAAGTGAGTTTAGGGCTATCCCCCTGTGTAGTAGAATGCCCGCGCGGAGTGCTGCTCTTGTGAAATATTTTGATTCCATTGGTTTTTTTCAGGTTTGTTTTGTACAGCAAGTTTGAGAAGAGTTTGCATTTTGGACTTATCTTCTTTTAGAATCGCATCTTTAAGCACTACGCTTTCTTGATAATACAAACAAGGGCAAATCACGCCATCACTTGTTAGGCGAATGCGGTTACACGTAGCGCAAAAATCATCTTCATGCGGGGAGATAATGCCAAAAATAAAGGGCTTTTGCCCAAAAGCAGAATGCGTAATGCTATAGAGCTTTGCAGGAGAGGCGTAATCACTTTGGATTTGAGTGCTAGGGTAGTGTGCGTTGATAATGGCAAGTATTTGCGCATTTCTTAAGCCCTCTAGGTTTTGTTTTGCATGTATATTTTCCATAAATTCAATAAAGCGAATGCCAAAGTCATTATCACGGGCAAAATGCAGCATATCAATCATTTCATCATCATTTATCCCTTTTAGGGGCACCATATTAAGCTTAACTTTAAGCCCGCAGTCTTTAGCCGCATATATACCTTTGAGAATCTGCTCGCCCCCATCGCGTTTAGAGATAAGCTTTATCCGCTCTGACTTGAGCGAATCTAAAGAAATGTTAATGCGACTAAGCCCCGCGTCTTTAAGGCTTTGGGCGTATTTTTCTAAGAGGAGGGCATTGCTTGTGAGAGTGATTTCCACATGCGGGGCATAGGCGCGAATATCAGCAATGAATGCGCTTAAACCCTTTCTTAAGAGCGGTTCTCCACCTGTTAGGCGAATTTTCACAATACCCTCATCAATAGCAACTTTTATAAAGGCTAGCATTTTCTCTAGGGGGATTTGATTATGGCTTGTATCTTGGGGGGTATCTGGCATACAATATTGGCAACGTAAATTGCATTCTTTTGTTAAAGATACACGCATGTAGTCAATTTTACGATTAAAAGTATCTATAAGCATAATTATTTATCCATATTTATTTGATGTATCCATTGGCTTACAATTGGCTTACAAAAGAGGCGCGATTATACAAAATAAGTTAAAATAGAACAAAAGTTAAAAACACATTAAAAGCATATTAGGATTTGTAGGGCTTATTATAGGGTTTAAATGTAAGGGAGTGGATATGAGTAGTTTGAAGGAGGAGGGATTGATGGCAAAAATTATGATTCCATGTGTGATTTTAGCCGGAGGCAAGAGCTCAAGATTAGGCAAGGATAAAACACAAATCCCGCTAGGTAAAAGCTCGCTGAGTGAGTTGGTTTTTACCCATTTACAAGAGATATGCGGGCAAGTGTATATCAGTGCTAAAGAGCGAGATAAATTTGGCTTTGAAGCAGCATTTTTAATAGAGAGAGATCCTATTTATGCTCCCATTGTAGGTATGATAAACGCATTTAAGACACTTAAAAGCAAAGAAATACTTTTTGTAAGCGTGGATACGCCATTTATCACTCATAAAACCTTGCGTGCCCTTGCAGATTCTAAAGCCCCCATTGCTTATGCTCAAAGCACAGATAAAGCCCATTACCTTATCTCAAAATGGCAAGATTGTATGCTTGATGCTTTGCTTTGGGCATATAAGTCAAAGATGTATGCCCTTCATCGCATTATAGAATCTCACGCCCATGAGGGGATTAGTGCGAGTGATGAGGAATGCTTTAATATTAACACTATGACAGATTATGCACAGGCATTAGCACTTTTAGGCGCACAAAATTGATGTTCTCAAAGGCTCATTATGGCAGATGAGGAAAAGACCCAAGCCCCCAGTGCCCATAAGATTCAAAAAGCAAGAGAAGAGGGGAATGTAAGCAAAAGCCCTGAATTTGTGGGGTTTTTTGTTTTACTTGTGGGTTTGGGGTTGATGTTTTTTTTAATACCTTTTTGGGTTCAAAGTGCTCAAAAAATCTTTATTTATGCCAATGCGCTTATGCAAACTGATGTAGATAGACGCTTGTTGGGTAATGTTATGCTAAGTATTGCTATTGAAGTGTTTGTGATGTTAGCCCCGCTTTTTCTTGCGCTTATGATTGTGGGGATTCTTGCTAATATTATGCAATTTGGGCTTTTATTTTCCCCAAAGGCAATAAAGCCCAAACTCTCTAAACTTAATCCCATTAGCGGCATTAAAAATGTCATATCCTTAAAAAAGCTCCTTGATGGCTTTATGATTACTTTGAAGGTATTTGTAGCCTTTATTGTGGGATTTGCAGTGTTTGTTAGCTTTTTTGATGAGTTGCCAAGCTTGTCAATGTCAGGGCTGTATCTGCAGATTCTGTGGTTTAGGGAAAAGGCGCTTATTCTTATCGGTGTGCTTTTAATTTTATTTTTTGTCATGGCAATTAGCGATTATCTTATTAAAAAATACCAATACACAAAGAGCCTAAGAATGAGCATTAAAGAGGTCAAAGATGAATACAAGCAATATGAGCAAAGCCCTGAGATTAAAGCAAAAATCCGCAGAATGCAGCAAAAGCTAGCCCAAAGCCGTATGATGCAAGAGATTCCAAGTGCTTCTGTTGTGATTACTAACCCCACGCATTATGCGGTGGCATTACGATATAGTGAGAAAGAATACAATAAAGGCGTAGCGCCAATTTTGGTAGCAAAGGGCATAGATGAGTTGGCTATTCGTATTAAAAGTGTGGCAAGGGAATATGGCATTAGGATTATTGAGAATCCTCCCCTTGCACGTGCGATTTACAAACAGCTTGATTTAAATCAAAGCATACCCCATGAGCTTTTTGGTGCGGTGGTGCAGGTGTTGCAAAATGTTGCCTATCTTGATTCGCTCGAGGGCAAGGATACATTAAGTAAGCTTTTACAATCAGCGATCAATAAAAGTGCATCACGCTAAAGGCAAAGAGTGTGCTATAATGCCAGCTTTTAGTTCTCACAAGGGTTTTAAAGCATGGGTAATAGAGGTTTTATCATAGTAGGCATAGGCGTAGGGATACTTATTGTAGTAGGGCTTATCGTTTTTAGTTCGATTATTTTTGAGACAAAAGCCCCGCAACTTACCCATACACTCCCCACACATTGGAATTTAGATGATGAGCTTTATGCGGAGTTTGAAGATGAAAGTGGCATACGCGATTACCATATACAAATGATTTTTAATGGAGAAGTGCTAAGTGATGCAAAAGAAATTATCTTAAATAAGCCAAAAACCATTAAAATCCCTCTTCCTAAATCCACCACCCCCTTAAAAAATGGCACGATGATTCAGTATAAAATTTCTGTAACAGATTGGAGTAATGCCCATTTTTTTAGCGGGAATACGGCTAAATTAGAGCTTCAACTTGTGGTAGATACTACTCCCCCTGCGGTTAAGACAATCGCCCAATCTCATCAGATTCTAAGAGGTGGGAGCGCGGTGGTTGCTGTGCAGATTAAAGATAGCGCATTAGATGAGGTGCATATCAATAATGGCACAGATGATTTTGTGCTTTTTAAGTATTTAAATGATGATATTTATGTGGGTATCATCGCGTGGCCCTTGAAAAATAAATTTTTTAACGCACAAGTGGTTGCTAAAGATAAAGCAGGCAATGTAACCAAGCATAATATCCCTATGACGCGTAATATCAATGTCCCATATTATAAGTCAAATATCACTATTAAAGAGAATTTCTTAAATGGCAAGTTAAATGAACTGCTCTCTCAGATTGATAAAAAGTATTTGCGAGATTTTGAGAGCGATAGCGAACGTTTTGTGTTTTTTAATGAAACGATAAGAAAAGAAGATGAGCATAGAATCTTAAAAGCCTGCAGCAATTTAAGCTCTAAAAAAAGCTATATTGATGAGCATTTTCACGCATTTGTACCTCTAAAAGGCTCCAAGCTTGTGGGGAGCTTTGGGGATTATCGCACATATTTTTTAGATAAAGAAAAAATCAGCGAAGCCACACATTTGGGTATTGATATAGCAAGTGTGCAAAATGCGCCTATTATTGCTAGCAATAATGGTGTAGTGCTACTTAAGGGCTATCTTGGGCTATATGGCAATACTTTGCTACTTTATCATGGATTTGGTATTTCATCTTTGTATGCGCATATGTATGAGAGCTATGTAGAAGTGAGTGATGAAGTAACACTTGGGCAGGAAATAGGCAAAACAGGGAAGACAGGTTGGGCATTTGGGGATCATTTGCATTTTGGTATTTTAGTACAAGGGCATTTTGTGCGTTTAAATGAATGGCTTGATCAAAGGTGGATAGATGATAATGTTATTTATGTGCTAAGAGCCGCACGCGAGTTTGCGCTTAATAATTAGGTGTGCTAGATGATAAAAACACGGCAACGTACAATGCGAGTGCTTGAGTTTGAGGGGAATGTAGATATACAAGAATGCAAGGAGTTTGTTAGTAAGCATTTGCCACTTTTGCAAAATCATGTATTTGCATTCCAAGCAGAGATTAGTCAAGAGTTAATTGACTTTTTGCAGGAGCAAGGTTTAAGCGTGGCGGTCATTCATAATGGCGTATTGGCAATACAAGAAGTTAAAAAAGAGCCTAAAACCCCTCCGCCAGCCCCAGATCCCTCTTGTGTAAATACACTTTGGCTACATCGTGTCGTACGTAGTGGAGAGGAGATTTGCACTGATGGGGATATGGTTATAGAATCTCGCATAAATAGCGGGGCACGTATCATCTGCGGGGGGAATTTGTTTCTTTTTGGGGAATGTTATGGACATATAGAGGGGAATGGAGATTTTATTATTTGTCGTAAAATTTTTGCCCCAGCACTTTTGTTTCAAGGAATGATAATTGATAGAGATGTGTTGCATAAAATTAACCAAAGTAGCGCATTATTCAAAATGATTTTTAAAGAGGGTGACAATATACTCACAAAGGATATACAATGAGGCAAAAAACCATTACAAACAAAGTGGAAATCGTAGGGATTGGTTTGCATAAAGGTGTGCCTGTGCGCATGGAGCTTGAGCCATTAGATATTAATAGTGGCATAGTGTTTTATAGAAGTGATTTGGGCGTGAGCATTCCCCTAAAGCCTGAAAATGTAGTCGATACGACTATGGCAACAGTGCTTGGTATGGGTGAGGCGAGGGTCTCTACGATAGAGCATTTGCTTTCTGCCATTGCCGCCTATGGGATTGATAATTTGAGAATCTCCCTTGATAATGAGGAAGTGCCTATTATGGATGGGAGTGCGATAGGGTATTGTATGCTCCTTGAGGAGGCAGGGATAAGCGTGCAAAATGCGCATAAAAAAGCCATTGCTATAAAAAAACCTATAGAGATTATTGAGGAGAAAAAGTTTGTGCGTGTGGAGCCAAGTGAGAAGATGATTTTTGACTTTAGCATTGACTTTAATCACCCCGTGATTGGTAATCAACAATATAAATTTATCTTCTCCACGAAAGCCTATAAAGAAGAAATTGCAAGGGCTAGGACATTTGGATTCTTACACGAGGTGAATTATTTGCGTTCTAAGGGTCTGGCAAAGGGCGGAGATTTGAGTAATTGTATCGTGCTCGATGAGAGCGGGATACTCAACAAAGAGGGTTTGCGATATAAAGAAGAATTTGTGCGGCATAAGATTTTAGATGCTATTGGCGATATGGCATTGCTTGGTATGCCCTTACTTGGGACTTATGTGTCTTTTGCAGGGAGCCATAAGCTAAACCATCTCTTAACCAAACAGCTTTTAAGCGATGAGAGAGCGTATGAGGTTATTGAGCTTGAAGATAAGGCAGGGGAAGAAAGCTTAGATTATGCCTATGAGACACATTGATATAGTCCTAATAAGCGTTCATACCCCCCTCATATGTGGAATCTATGAAAACAATCAGCTCATCTCTCAATCTCAAAGCGATGAGCTTCTCTTAAGTGCTTTGCCTCATTTTTTTGAATCTGTGCTTCCCACCTCATCACAACACCCTGCCTATCACCATACCAAGATTGATGCTATTTATTATGCCAATGGACCGGGAAGTTTTAGCGCTTTAAAGCTCACACATATCTTTTTGCAGACATTACATATCGTGCATGGGATTAAGCTTTTTGCTACTTCGAGCTTTTACTTTACCTCTAGTGCTTACATCAAGGCTTTTGGGAATAGCTACTTTCATCAAAATGCAGCGGGTGAAATTTCACTTATTCAAAATGCAAAAGCCCTTTTAGGATGGCAGCTTACAGAGGCGGAGTTCTCTCTCCCGCATATACTTGATAGATCTGCCTTTGGGCTTAAAGTAGAGCCCCTTTATGTATTGCCGCCGGTGTAAGGGTTGGCAATGGCAAGTTAGCAAATGTGCAATAGGCTAGCGGTTTTCTTTTAATTTTGCTTTTAGCTTGTGGAATAAAGATTTGAGTTGTTTATAATGCTTACTATAACGTTCTTGGTATGGCAAGATAATCTCAATTTGCTTTTGGGATAAAAGCTTTTCTTCATGTTCAAACTGCCAAAGGATTTTTTTATGAATGGGTTGGGTTAAGAGGCTTTCTTGCAAGAAGTTGAAGCTAAAGCCCATATAGAGCTCATCACGGATATTTTCTAAACTTGGGTTAAAAAGCGGCAAAGTATCGGGGCTTTGGGTATGCTTTTGTAGGGCTTCATGGATTTTAAGGCTTATGGTATTTAAGCATAAATGCAGGGCTAGGGGGTAATTTAGCGAGAGTATCTTGGAGTAAAGCATAAGTTGGTTTTTAAGATTTTGGCTTGTTTGAAGTGTGAGATTTGCATACGCATCGGTGATATTTTCAAGCGTTTTATGCAAAAGTGGGTTTTGCAATGGTGGAATAAGCATTTCATACCAATGTATGATAATATCCTTTAAATAGCCTAAATGAGCAAGAATGAGGCTATCAAACTCTTCTGCTTTTGCGCTTATATCAAAACCGAGTTTAATAAAATCTCGCCTAAATTCCGAATCTGTGTTGCACAGATTGATAGCTAGCCGCTCTCTAGGGAGGGTTGTTATTTCCTTTGTGTAAGGTTTTTGCCTGCTTATGCCAAATACCTTTTCTGTTCGCATAAATGTTTTTGGAGTTTTCTCAAGCGCATTATAGATATGCCTTGAGAGGGTTTCAAGCAGAGATTCAAAAGTATGAAAAAGTGTAGGAAATGACTTATAAAAGGCACTTTGAGGGTAATTATCACTAAAATGCGTAGGCAAATCTTTCAATGATGATATAAGTTTATCAAATCGCAATGAGGCATGGAGGCTTAGGCGCGCATAAGTAAGAGTGAGGGTGCAGAGTTGCTTATAAATACTATGGAGTTTGGCTTTATGCGCACAAGGAGCGATATGCGTTTGTAAAAAGTCAATAACATCTTGAATATGAGAATCTTCCCTTAAATTTTGTGCCTCTTGCGCTTCTGGCGTAGAGTATGCAAGCAAGGCATTTCTAGCCGATATGGCAATCACATCTTCAAAAAGCCCTGCAAATGCCCTTTTAGCATACGCAAGGCTTGTGTCAATTTCTGCCTGATTTTTCAACCTATCTTTTTGGTTTAGCACGCAGAGGCTTTTGCTCGCATAATGTTTGATATGCGAGTGGATAATATCCTTTTCACTTTGTTTGCCTACATTATCAATAAGTGTTAGCCAAATAATGCCATCTACACTCTCTAGCACCGCATTGGTCGTGTCTGTATCGCTTTGATTGAGTGAGTTAAAGCCCGGTGTATCAAGGAAATTAATGCTTTTAAGCAAAGCAAGAGGGGCATAAAGCTTATAGAAAGCTATTTTTGCATTTTCAGCTGCGCTTACTTCGTGCATATAGTTTAGGGCTTTTGTGGCACTACTGCCGTTTTTATAGGTAATCTCAAGGGCATATTCATTCCCATAAGTGATATGGCATACTTTTGCTGTAATGGGTGTGATACCGCTGGGGAGGATATTCTGCCCTAAAAGGGCGTTTAAAAATGTAGATTTACCACTGCTAAACTGCCCTATAATAGCTACTTTCATCGGCTCTTGCTCATGGGCTATTAGTCCATTTAGGGTATCAAGTGTGTATGAATCAAGCTCTGCAACTGCACTGAGCGATTCTTTAACCTCATCGATTAGCGCATACGTGGGGTTACTTTCTTGGAGGAGCTGCTTTTTTGCTTGCTCATATTCTTTGATGAATGTCTCTAAAAGTGGGGTTTGTACGGAATCTGAAATGCCCATTATATGTCCTTATTCTAAGCTTGCTAAATGCGTTTGTAGCTCATTTATAATGCCATCAAGTGCGCGCTCTTTTGTATTGAAGTGTTGCATTTGACTTTGTTTATTTGTATCTTCACGCTTCTTTAGTATTGCTTGGATACTTTGCTCTTTTTGTGTAATTTCATTTTGAATGCGAGATGTTTCATATTGTGCAATATTATGAAAATATGCAAGAAAAGTGGTGTTAATGTCTTCATTTTTAGTCTCAATGAGCCTCACAAAATGCTCAAAAAGGGTATTAAATATATCTTGCAAGGACTGCCTTAGGGTATTTTCTTTGTTGGCGTGTTTTATCAAAGTATGTAAGGTCAAAGATTCCATAATGGCGTGAAGCTCGGCATTTTTTAGCTGGAAGTGGATATTTGGAGCACTCACTTCATCATTATGGGCAAGGCTGGCTTTAAGTTGGGTGATTTTGGAGCCAAGCTTGTAGCGATATTCGCGTGCTATGTCCCCAAAGCAGTCTCTCAAGCTTAGGTCTATCATTTTGTGGAGATTTGCTACTTCTGTTTTATTCCCTTGCTTGTAGTCATATACAATATCATCAAAAATCTTATCCTTAAGCACTTCTGTGGCTTTTGATAGGGCATCAGTGCTAAGTGATGTGAGGTCAGAGAGGAAGCTTTTTAGCTCATTATGGAGGCTTGAGAGATGAGACTTTAGCTTTTGCAATTCATCTAAAAGGCTTTTGTTATGTGCCTCCTCTTGGGTAATAATCTTTTCTAGCTCTTCATTGCTTGCGTAGAGCAAGGCAGTTTGCAGGCTTAGAGCCGCCTTTGCTTCTTGTGCGATTTTATATGTGCTTTTGTAGGCAAGATAGAGCATATCCCTTGCCCTCAAGCTTTGCTCACCTAAAAGCATATCTTGCAAATATGATTCTATTTGTAAAATCCCGCTTTCTTCTAGGCTTATATTGGCTTTTTCTGACTGCTTTGTGCGATGAAGCAATGCCGCATATCCAGCAAGTGGCAGGAAGTCGATACGATTGATGAGTTGGGTCATATCACCTTTGTAGTGGGCTTTTTTAAGCTGCGCTATAAGGCTTGCTTTGGTGTATTCAAGCGCAGAGGCTTGCTCTGCTTTGCTAAGGAGATCAATGCGAGTAAGCACGACAAGGAGACGTGATATATTTTGCTCTAGTAAAGATTCTAAAATAAAGTCAATGTCCTTTTGCGTGGCTGCACAGCTTGCGTTCATCACATGTATAAGCATATCACAACGTTCCAAAAACTCCCGCGTAATATCTTCGCGTTTGGTAATAGGGTCATCAAGTCCGGGCGTATCTACGATCTCCACGCCATTTTGCAAAAAGCCTAAGGGAGTAAAAAGCTCAACTTGGGAAATGAGATTGCAAAGCTTGCTGCTATGATTGGCTGAAGTATAGGCACTAAGCTCATTAATGTGTATATCTTTTATTTGACTAGGCTGTGTGATGAGTTGGTCTAAATCTTTGCCAAAATGCGCCTCGCACTCTTGCACAAAGGCTTTAATCCCCTCATCATACGCACTCTCCTCGCATAAATCCCTCCATTGCTCCTTGCTCCAAAAATGTACTCTAGCCCCACTCTCCCCATAGCGCAAAAGCGTAAGATTTGCCGTTTCGGGGATAGTAGAAGTGCCTAAAATCTCCTCCCCTAAGAGGGCGTTTAAAAATGTAGATTTACCCGCACTGAGCACACCTGTTACCCCGATACATAAATGCCCGCTTTCAAGCTTCTCCCACGATGAAGCAAGCATACTTTGCGTGTGCTCTTCAAGCAAGGGGGAGAGTTTGGTATGCAAGTTTGCAAGTATGTTTTTTAGATGTGTAAGGCTAGGGCGAGATCTTGTCTCTTGGGTTTGTGCTATGCTATGGGCTTGTGCTTGGGTAAAAAGTGCAAACTCATTATCATCAATGATATGTGCTAAATTAAGCCTTGCAAAATAAGGCAAAAGCTCATCAAAAATAGAGGGATTTTCTTTGAGTATATGCGCCTGCATTTCTAAAATGGCATTAAAAAGCTGGGATTCCCCAAATAATGGGGATTTTAGAGTATCTGGCAATGTATCCATAAAGCTTGGAGTATGTGTGAAAATATGGAAATTACTTTTTTTAACACAAAAAAGCAAGCTTAGGGCTTCTAGGGATTGATTATGTGGGGTGATGTGTGAATGCTGGGTGGGTGGAGGCAAGTGATGAAAATTGTGAAAGTATTTGTGCAAAGCTGACATATATATCTCCATAATGGAATAAAATAAAACCAATAAAAGCGTGAGTTAAGCTTGAAGCATTTTACATAAAAATCACAAAAGTAAAATAAATTAATAATTATTGTCAAAAGGAGGGGGAGTTTATGGGGAAAAATCTTTATTTTCTTTCATTTTCTTTATTTTGGGCTTGTGAAATTTGCTAAAATTCACACTTTTATTTCTGCAAAAGGCTTTATATGAGTTTTTTACGCAAAGTGGTAATGCTTTATGTGCATGGGTTTAAACATCTAAGTTTAGGCAAAGTATTGTGGAAAATTATCATCATAAAGCTTCTTATCATTTTTGTTGGCTTGAAGATGATTATATATGATAAGAATCTCTCACACATAGGCGATTTTGAGGATAAAAGTGCCTTTGTGCTTAAGAATCTTACGCAAGGAGGAATGTATGGAGATAGTAAATGAGAGTGTGAATTGGGCAAGGGCGCAATTTGCCCTAACGGCGCTGTATCACTTTTTGTTTGTGCCTCTTACTTTGGGGCTCTCTTTTATCATCGCTATTATGGAGAGTATTTATGTAAAAACGGGCAATCCACAATGGCGTAGCATTACGCGCTTTTGGCTGGCATTATTTGCTATTAATTTTGCCATTGGTGTGGCTACGGGCATTGTTATGGAGTTTGAGTTTGGCACAAATTGGGCAAATTATAGTTGGTTTGTGGGGGATATTTTTGGCGCGCCTTTAGCGGTTGAGGGCATTATGGCATTTTTCTTGGAGGCTACATTTTTTGCAGTGATGTTTTTTGGTTGGGATAAGGTTTCAAAGGGCTTTCACTTGCTCTCTACTTGGCTTGTCGCTATTGGGAGCAATTTAAGTGCCTTTTGGATTCTTGTCGCAAATGGTTGGATGCAATACCCTGTAGGCACGATTTTTAACCCCGATACCGCGCGTAATGAAATGAGTAGCTTCCTAGAAGTTGCCCTCTCTCCTGTGGCTATTTCAAAGTTTTTACACACGGTGGCGAGTGGATATGTGATTTCTGCACTTTTTGTGATGGGCATTTCTGCCTTTTATTTGCTTAAAGGGCGTCATATACTTGAGGCGAAAAAGAGCCTTGTAGTGGGGGCAAGCTTTGGGCTTATTACCTCTATGTTTTTGTTTTTTAGCGGTGATGAGAGCGCCTATAGGGTAACGCAACACCAGCCGATGAAACTTGCTGCCATGGAGGGCGTTTATAAAGGCGAACATCGCGCAGGGATTAGTGCATTTGGGATTTTAAACCCTGATAAAAAGCCCGGCGATGATAGGGAAGTGTTTTTATTTGATTTAACCATACCTTATGCACTCTCTATTTTAGGTAATCGCAGCCCTGATAGCTTCGTGCCCGGGATAGAAGATTTACTTTATGGGAATGAAGAAAAAGGCATAGTTAGCATAGAAGAGCGTATGCAAAATGGCAAAATCGCCTTGCAAGCCTTGAGGGAATATAAGGAAGCAAAATTACAAGAAGACACTCAACGTATGGATATGCTTAAAACTACATTGCAAAAGCATATGCAGGACTTTGGCTATGGCTATTTGCAAAGCCCACAACAGGCTATCCCTCCTATAGCCTTGACATTTTATAGCTTTCATTTAATGGTTGCTTTGGGCAGTGCGTTTTTTGTGCTTTTTATTGTGGTGCTTTATCTCTCTATGGCAAATAATATTATGCAATTTCGCAAGATTCTATGGCTTTGTGTGATAGCCATACCTTTTGGTTATATCGCCGCAGAGGCGGGGTGGATCGTTGCTGAAGTAGGCAGACAGCCTTGGGCTATACAGGACTTACTTCCCGTGGGCATAGCCGCTACAAACCTCTCTAGCCTAAACGTGCAAGTATCGTTTTTTATTTTTGCCTTGCTTTTTACTGCATTGCTTTGTGCGGAAATAGGCATTATGATTCGCGCTATTAAAAAGGGCTTTATAGCAGATAATCACGTAGCACAAGGAGGGAGATAATGTTTTTTGGACTAGATTTGTATGCTTTGCAAGTGTATTGGTGGGTGATTATTAGCTTGCTTGGGGGCTTGCTTGTGTTTATGTTTTTTGTGCAAGGTGGGCAGAGCTTGATATGTCTTTTAGCTAAAGATGAGTTAGAAAAATCTATGCTTATTAACGCCTTGGGTCGTAAATGGGAGCTAGGATTCACGACTTTGGTGCTTTTTGGCGGGGCGTGTTTTGCGGCATTTCCATTATTTTATAGCACAAGCTTTGGTGGGGCATATTGGGTATGGTTGGTTATTTTATTTTGCTTTGTGATTCAAGCGGTGAGCTATGAGTATCGTAAAAAGGCGGGGAATGTCTTTGGCTCTAGGGTATATGAAGTGTTTTTATGGATAAATGGTGTTTTTGGCGTGTTTTTAATTGGCGTGGCTATTAGCACATTTTTTAGTGGCTCTTACTTTGTGCTTGATTCTCATAACTTTGTGCAATGGAGCAAGGCAAGCAGAGGATTAGAGGCATTACTTGAATGGGGGAATTATTGCTTAGGCTTTAGCCTTGTGTTTTTAAGCCAGATTCTTGGGGCGAGCTATTTTTTAAACAGCATTGATGATTTAACTCTTGCTAAGCGTGCAAGAAGGGCTATATTGCTATCAAGCATTGCCTTTGTGCCTTGCATTTGTGGCTTTTTAGCATGGATTTGCCTAAAAGATGGCTTTTATATCAGTGAGGGCGTGGTGAGTGTGCAAAAATATGTCTATTTACATAATTTTTTATCCATGCCATATTTGATTGTAGGCTTAGCTATAGGCGTTGGGCTTGTGCTATGGGGGATATATAAAAATGCCTTTACTTCGAGTATAAGAGGTATATTCCCTCTTGGTGTGGGGAGTGTGCTTGTGGTCATGGCAGTGCTTTTAAATGTAGGGCTAGGAGATAGCGCATTTTATCCCTCTATAGCGGATTTGCAGAGCTCTCTTAGCATACACAATGCCTCTTCGAGCTATTATACGCTCTCTATTATGGCGTATGTGTCTTTACTTGTGCCTTTTGTGTTAGCATATATTGTTTATGTATGGCGTGCAATGGATAGAGTGAAAATCACTAAAGATGAAATACAAGCCGATTCGCATGCGTATTAGCATCTTGGCTTATTTTAAGATGTAAGGAGAGTGTATGCTAAGTTCTATTTTTATGCTTATTTTGTGGGTGGTGGTGATTTATCTTTGTTATAAATTTGTGTGGCTTAATATCACTCATATTCAAAAACAAGAAGATGATAAACCTCAATAAATTATGGAGAGTGGCTCATTAAAACTTGCATAAAGCCCTATATGGGGCATATTCTAGCTATTTTTAGTGTGGTTGTTTGGGGTGGGACTTTTAGCTCTACTAAAGCCTTACTAGATAGCTTTAGCCCAGCAGAAATTCTCTTCATTCGCTTTTTTGTGGCTTATATATTTTTAAGCCTTTTGTGTCGTTCTTATATAGGCTTTAGCGGGTTTAAGAATGAATGGCTTTTTGTCTTAGCTGGGGGCAGTGGAGGGTGTTTGTATTTTTTAGCAGAAAATATCGCCCTCACATATACCACTGCTTCTAATGCAGCCTTGC
Organism: Helicobacter marmotae; assembly: GCF_003364255.1. Taxonomy (GTDB): domain Bacteria; phylum Campylobacterota; class Campylobacteria; order Campylobacterales; family Helicobacteraceae; genus Helicobacter_C; species Helicobacter_C marmotae. The sequence goes on along the minus strand of NZ_NXLR01000012.1, from coordinate 18,394 downwards.
TTGTAGCGATTAATCCGCTATTTACGGGGCTATTGTGTTATTTGCTCTATGGCAAAAGGCTTAATATGTATTTTGGCGTGGGCTTTACTTTAGCATGTGTGGGGATTGTGCTTGTTGTTTTTAGGGGTGATTTTAGTTTTGAAGTATATCCTTTGGGTGATATGCTTTGCATTATAGCGGGGTTGATTTGGTCATGCTATACACTTCTTGTGGGGAAAATCTCTGCATATTTTAGCCATACTTCAAGCCTTGCGATTTTAAAGAGAATCTTTTTTTATGCTTGGCTATGGTCTCTCCCTTTCGCGCTTTACTCATCTCCGCTTTTAGAGGAGGATTTGAGTGTATTTTATGGGCGATTTTTTGAATGGAGTAATTGTATAAACCTTATCTTTCTCTCTTTGGTCGCTTCTGGGCTATGCTATCTAGCTTGGAATGTGAGTGTAAAGCATTTAGGGGAGCTAAAGGCAAGCACTTATATCTATGGAGTGCCTGTGGTGGGAGTAGGAGTGGCATGCGTGGCTTTGGGCGAGGAGATAAATATGTATATCCTCATAGGCGGCTTGCTTACGCTTTTAGGCTTATTTATAAGCCAGAAGTAGCATTATTTTCGCATTTCTTTCCATAATGCTCCTATATGGTTAAGTTTCATTATATTTGGGCTGTAATAAGGATAGAGAATCTTTGCTGGCTACTAGTGAATTTTACAGCGATTCTTCGCCCTCTAGTATGGGTAAAGATATGACAATCATCTCGTGATTCAAGTAGAAATGTTGCTATGCTTTGCTTAAGATAAATACCAACTCAATACCACCCAAGCTTGCTCAATCTATGCTTGCAAGGCAAGCAAAAGATATGCGCTAGAAGTTTTAAGCAATATTGCGATTATAAAAATTCTTTAAAATATGTTTTTAGCCAATCTGTGAGTTTTTCATTTTCTGCTTTTATGGAATCTTTGTTGAATGTTGCAAAATTCTCTTTATTTGCAAAGATTGCATTGTAAGGGATGTTAGATTTTTTATAAATGTCTTGTTTTGCGACCAATGCCTTATCTTTGGCTTCGCTATTGAGTGGTTGTTCTAAAACAAGCAAATTGCCAAAGTCATGTTCAAATTTTTCAAATTCTTCTTGACTCTCAAAGCCATATTGTTTTGCCAGACCATTATTAAAAGCATTTTGAGAGATAATGTGTTCTATGGTTGCATTATATACTTTCTCGGGAACTAAGCTATTTAATATGGACATATCTATACCTTGAGAATGATAAGTTAAGAAGATGTAGTGAAAGTATTTTTTGTCTTGTTGATAAATATTTTTTGCCAGTTTGTCAATAAAGTCTTTTATTGCTTCATAGTCTTTGTCTTTGTATGCTTGAATAGCAAAATCAATAACTTTTCCCTTAAAGCTATCTTTGCTATCTGTGTGCTCATAAAGTTTATAAGCACACCCATTGTTTATAGAGCCTAGACCATAGAAGAGCATTTCAGCTTGTGCGAAAAGCTTTAAACATTCATTATCTAGCACTTTATTCATCTCTAGTCGCACTAAAGAGGAGTAAAAGTATGGATTGATTTTTAATATATAGAAAAGCTTGAAGATTTCTTCATTGGTTTCTGCCTTTTTGGCAATGTCTAAGAATGCACAAAAGAAATCTCTCAAGTCTTGCGAGTACTCATCAAGCCATTGGCGTAAATTATTCTCGGCTTCTTGGCACTTTTGCTCGGGTGATTCTTGCAGTGTTTTTAGTTTCTCTTTTAGCAATGTCTTGATCTTATCATACGATTTATCTGCCCCATAGCTATAATGACCTATAGCACTCTGCCCTAAACTATGGTAATGAAAGACTCTTTTTTCTACCTCTTTGGCAAAATCCCTATCTCCTAGAGATGAGCTAACGCGTTGCTCTTTAATGGCTGTAATTATTCTAAAAATCTCCCCAAATCGTTTATTGATTTTCTCATCAAGCTCAAGTTCTCCTTGACAATATTTGTTTGAATACAAAATAAGCAAGGCTTTGAGTTTATCTAAAATAGAGAGTGGCACTCCCCTATCATTGACGCTTTGAAAGGTGCGAATCGCCCTGCCAGAATCTTTTTCTTCAAGAAGCATCATAGCCATCTTGTGGAGCGTATTTAGACAATTTTGGGCTTCTTGTTGAGATAAACTTGCTGTTTTAGCTAAAATAGTGTTAAAAACTTCACACAAGTTTTTTTGCCCCTCTGTTTTGGCTTCTTTTTCTACAGCATCAGGTATTTTTGGCTCTTCTGCGTGATTCAGTATTTTTTTAAAAAACTCTTTGTTTTGACTTATAAGTTTAAGTCTTAAATCGCCATTTTGGTCAAAAAAATGGTTTCGATAATAATCTCCTGTCTTGGCATTTAACGCATAGCGAAGCATAAAAATCGTAGTAGCCCTTTGTTGCCCATCGATAATGTCATACACTTCAGAATCAGGCTTTTTAGCCACTACGATAGTGCCTAAAAAATGTCCCATATCATCATTAGAGTTTTTTGCCTCTAATAAATCTTCCCATAAATCCTCTAAATTTTGCTTTTTCCAAGCATAGTCTCTTTGATAGTTTGGGATATTAAAAGTGTTCCTAGTACCAAATATCGTTTCCACATCTTGCGTCATCATTAGACTCTCCTTTTGTTTTATACTTTAAAAATTTGAGTTATATCAAAAAAAAAAAAAAACAGCTTAAGCGCGGCATTTTAATGAGCATATTTATATAAGATAGCCTAAAGTGGTATCATCTCGGTATTGTCTCGTGTTTAAAAGAATTTCTAAGATTGCATAGTATAGAATCGCGGCGTTTTTAAAGGCATAATTAAGGCTATAGACTTCTATAAGTTCTCAAAAGATCCAAAAAAGCATTTCAAAAGCATTTAATGTATAGCTAAGCAAATATCAAGGAGTGAGGTGTGGATATATTACAAAAAGCCCTAGCTAGAGAGCATTTAAGCGCACAAGAGTTAAGCAAACTCTATGAGTATGATATTTTTACCCTAGCAGATGCCGCTCAGCAAATCCGCACGGGACTCTATGGTAAAAAGGTGTTTTTTAACAATAATCGCCACATTAACCCCAGCAATATTTGCGCTGATGTGTGCAAGTTTTGCGCATTTTCTGCCTCTAGGAAAAATCCAAACCCCTACTCTATGGGCATTGATGAGGTTCTCTCCCTTGCGCACAAAGCTTATGAAAATGGCGCAAAAGAGCTGCATATTGTCTCAAGCCATAATCCAAACTATACGTATGAATGGTATTTTGAACTCTTTAGGGCAATTAAAAAGGCTCTGCCCCAAGTGCATTTAAAAGCCCTCACCGCCGCAGAAGTGGATTATTTAGATAGAATCTCCAATAAAGGCTATAAGAGAGTGCTTGAAGATATGCTTGCTTCGGGAGTAGATTCTATGCCCGGAGGTGGCGCGGAGATATTTGATGAAAAGGTGCGCCGCTATATTTGCAAGGGTAAAGTAAGCTCACAGCGGTGGCTAGAGATACATCAGCATTGGCATAGCTTAGGGAAAATGAGTAATGCGACTATGCTATTTGGGCATATCGAGGAGAGAGAGCATAGGATTGATCATATGCTACGATTAAGGGCTGCCCAAAGTGAAACAGACAAGGTAGCAAACAAGCAAGGAGGCTTTAATGCCTTTATCCCGCTTCTTTACCAACGGCAAAATAATTTTTTAAAGGTTACATCTTTTCCTAGTGGGCAGGAGATTCTTAAAACTATCAGCATAGCTAGAATTCTCCTTGATAATATCCCCCACATTAAGGCATATTGGGCGACTTTAGGGCTTAATCTCGCTATTGTCGCGCAAGATTTTGGGGCTGATGATATGGATGGGACGATTCAATTAGAGAGTATCCAATCTGCTGCAGGGGCAAAGAGTAAAAGTGGCTTAAGCAAGCATGAGCTTGTGTGCCAAATTAAAGATGCGGGATTTGTCGCTATTGAGCGAGATTCTCTTTATAATGAACTTGCAGAGTGCTAATGCGTTGCTGCCATTGCCAGCTTGATTACCCGCCCTCTGCGCTTTTTGTCAGATATGATGAGAATGGCAAAGAACTGCACTTTTGCTGCAATGGCTGTGAGAGTGTGTATTTCTTACTCCAAAGTCAATCACTTGGGAGCTTTTATGACAAGCTTACCCGCCCTCTAGCCCCTCCCGAACTTCAGCAAACCGACCTCTCGCGCTTTGATAGCCCAGCCTTTAGCCAAAAGTATGTCCGCCCTCTCATACAAGGCGAGAAGCAATATTCTCAAGTGCATTTGATTATCAGCGGGATTCACTGCGCAGCATGTATTTGGCTAAATGAAAAAATCCTCCTTAGTATAGATGGCGTGCAAAGTGTGAGCATTAACTACACAAACAACAAAGCAAGCATTATATGGGATACGCATAAAGTGGCTTTGAGTGAGATTATCGCGCGGATAGAGAGTATCGGCTATGGAGCTTATGCGTATGATAGCACTATCCAAGAAAGCACCGATAAAGCAATGATGAGAGAATACTATATGCGCGTGATTGTCGCGCTATTTTGCACGATGAATATTATGTGGGTGGCAATCGCACAATATAGCGGATACTTTTTTGGCATAGAAGAAGAAGCAAAGGACATATTAAATGCTGCCTCATTTATCCTCTGCACGCCTGCGCTTTTTTACTCTGGGTGGGTGTTTTTCCGCTCGAGTTATTATGGGCTAAAAAATGGCTTTATAGGTATGGATTTACTTGTAGCAGTGGGCTCTAGCTTGACTTATGGCTACTCTATTTATGCAGCCATTTCGCGGAGTGGAGAGACTTATTTTGAATCGGTAAGTATGATTATTACCTTTGTGCTTATTGGCAAGTTTTTAGAAGTGAGGGCGCGGAAAAATGCAGGCGATAGCCTTGATAAGCTTAATAACTTGCTTCCCACAAGTGTAGAAGTATGTAATGAAGATGGCTCAACGCGTGAGGTTTCGCCTGAAGAAGTGCAAATAGGGGATAAGATTTTAGTTCGTGCGGGGGATAAGATTGCTATCGATGGGGAGCTTTGCTCCAAAAATGCGATTTTTGATACAAAGGCGATTAGTGGAGAATCTTTACCCTTAGAGTGTAAGGGCGGTGATGAGGTGCTTTCTGGCTATGTGAATTTAAATCATCAGATTTTTTATATCGCTAAAAGGGCTTTTTCTGAAAGTTTAATGAGCCATATTATAAGCCTTGTAAGCCAATCTCTCTCGCATCGTCCATATATTCAGAATCTCGCTAATGCTCTCTCACAATACTTTTCTCGCACGATTTTAAGTATCGCGTTTTTGTGCTTTGTGGCTTGGCTATTTGTGGGTGGTGTGGGCATGGAGAAGTCTCTTATGATTGCTATATCGGTGATTATTATTGCTTGTCCTTGTGCTTGTGCTTTGGCTACGCCTATTGCTTCTGTGGTGGGCATAGGGGAGTCCTATCGGTACAATGTACTTTTTAGAGAAGCGAAGTTTTTAGAGAGTTTAGCAAAGGCAAAAATAGTGGTTTTTGATAAAACAGGCACACTCACTTTAGGCGAACCCAAAGTGCAAAAATGCCATTTGCAAGGAGAGCGTGGAGCATCTTATGATAGAGGGCTGCTTTATGCGTTTGTAAGTAAAAGCGCGCACCCTGTGGCAAAGGGCATTGTGCAGTTTTTAGAATCTAAGGGAGATTTGCACAAAAATGTGTTTATTTTGGAGGATTTCACTCAATTTGACGCTAAGGGCATAAGCGCGAGCTTAAGGTATGAGGATTTAGGAGAGATGAAGCTTATAGGCGGGAATCTCGCATTTTTGCAAGAAAATGGCTTTCAACTGCCAAATATAGCCCTCAGTGGGGGTATGGTATTTGGATTTGGGGTGCAAAAGGGCGAGGAGTGTATCTTACAAGAGATTTTTGAGCTCTATGATGAGCCAAAGCCTTATGCAAGGCAAATGATAGAATCTTTACATAAAAAAGGCATAGAGACTATTTTACTCAGTGGGGATAGGGAGCAAAGTGTGCGAGAAATCGCCCAAAAAGTGGGCATTAAAGAAGCCTTTGCTACACTCTCTCCTTTGCAAAAAGCAGAATGGATAGAATCATATAAAAAAGCCCATAAAGAGCATGTGCTTGTTATGGTCGGAGATGGCATTAATGACGCGCCTGCTTTAAGCAAGAGTGATATAGCTATCTCTATGGGGGCAGGGAGTGATATAGCGATTTTAAGCAGCGATGTAGTGATACTTGATGATAAGCTTAGCACACTTTGCAATGCCTTTGAAATCGCTCAAAGGACATATAGAGCCATTAAGCAAAATATCGCCCTAAGCATAGGCTATAATGCCCTAAGCGTGCCTATAGCGGCTGCTGGGCTAGTCATACCGCTTTTTGCTGCACTTTCTATGAGTGTAAGCTCTTTAATTGTGGTGCTAAATTCGATGAGATTGAAATATTTTAAGGGAGCGGAGTATAAAAATGGGTAAATTTTGTTATTTTCTATGTAAAAAAGATAAAAAACTTGCACACTTTTGCCTTTCTTGTGGAAGTTTGCAATACAATAGCATATAAATTTGACAAGGAGGCATTATGAAAAAGCATATTGTATTTTTTGAAGCAGTGGGAGGCACTGATAAGGGAAAAGACGGGCATAGAAGAGACACTGTGCCTATGATGGACTATCTCAAAAAGTTGGGTTGGAATGCAGAAGTGGTGTTTTTAACTGATGAGATTCTTAAAGATGACAAAAAGAAAAATGAGATTTTTGAGTATGTTAAGGGCGTGGCTGATGCGTATGTATCTCGCGTAAATCCGGGGAATCTTAAAGAAGAAAAGCTTTATTTTGATGTATTAAGAAAGCTCTGTGATAGCGGTGTAATTGGTATGCCTCACCCTGATGCAATGATTGGTTATGGGGCAAAAGATGCTTTAACCAAATTACGTAATACAGAGCTTGTCCCTACTGATACATTGGCATATTATGACCCGCAAGAGGCGCAAAGAATTGGCGTGAAATGGGAGGCTGGCGGCGAACACGACTTTAAGAAAAACTTCCCCAAAACACTTGCAAAAGGCGAGCGCGTATTGAAGCAAAATCGTGGCTCCACAGGGGAGGGGATTTGGCGTGTGCAAATCAAAGATCCAAATAAATATAAAGGCGTGAGTGAGCTCCCTCTTGATGCGGAGATTCGCTGTACTGAAGCGGTGGATAATCATGTAGAAGAGCGCAAACTCGGTGAGTTTATGGATTTTTGTGAGAAATATCTCAAGGGTGATAATGGTATGCTTGTGGATATGACATTCTTACCTCGTATTAAAGAAGGTGAGATTCGAATTCTTATGCTCTATAAAGATCCTATTTATGTCGTGCATAAAAAGCCAGCAGAAGGGGCAGATGCGTTCTCTGCGACACTCTTTAGCGGGGCAAAATATCGCTATGATAAGCCCGAGCAATGGAGCGAGCTTGTGGGGTATTTCTTAGCAAATCTCCCAGAGATTAAAACCAAACTTGGCAATTATGACTTGCCTTTAATTTGGACAGCTGATTTTATCCTTGATACTGATAGCAATGGTAAGGATAAATATGTGCTTGGTGAGATAAATTGCTCTTGCGTGGGATTCACAAGTCCGGCTGAATTTTTAGATAAAACCGCAAGAAGAGTGGCTAATACAATTATTAATATTGTAGAAGATGCTAAATCTTAGTAGCATAGCAATAAAAGGTTTAGAATCTAAAGGGCAAGCCTTTTAGATTCTAAATACCCCGATTCTTGTTCTTATAGGGATTGTGTTTAAGAATCTCTCTTCTAACTTTAAAGCATATTGTAGTAAAAACACATTATAATCATACACTTTACTTTGAAGTGAGGAGTGAGTAGTGATTGTCCGTGTTCCTGCTACAAGTGCCAATCTTGGACCCGGCTTTGATACTTTAGGCTTAGCCTTGGGTCTTTATAATGCTTTTAATATCTCTCCCTCCCGTTTAAGCAGTATTCATATTTCTGGTGAAGGCGGCGATCGCCCAAAGCTACGCGTGGATAACGCATTTGTGAGGATTTTTAGCGAAATACTAAGTGCTCATAATTATCCTGCTGGGCATTTTAAATTTAATTTGAATAACAACATACCCATTTCACGTGGGCTTGGCTCAAGCTCTGCGGTGATTATTGGCGCGATTGTGAGTGCGTATCATATTATGCAAAAGCCCATAAGCAAGCCTGAAATTTTGCAGCTTGCTCTCTCTTATGAAAATCACCCTGATAATATTACTCCCGCGCTCTATGGGGGCTTTACTATTGCTATGCTTGATTCGCATAAAAAGGGACAAAAAGCGCAGGTAAGTAGCTTTCAAGCACCTTTACCTACAGATATTAAAGCCGTTGTAGTGATCCCTAATATGACAATTTCTACAAAGCTATCTCGCCGCACCCTGCCTAAAAAACACACCACAAAAGATGCTATCTTTAATCTCTCTCACGCGTGTATGCTAAGCGCGGCGTTTATTACCCAGAAATGGGAGCTTTTGGCTCTTGCAAGCAAGGATAGATTCCACGAGGAGGCACGTATGAAAAACCTCCCCGTGCTTTTTAATGTACAAAAGATCGCCTTGCAAAATGGCGCGCTCTCAAGCACGCTTTCTGGGAGTGGGTCGTCATTTTTAAATATTTGCTACCGCGATGATAGTTTGGCATTAGCACGGGTTTTGCAAAAGCATTTCCCAAAATTCCGCGTGCTTGAATTAGAGTTTGATAATCAGGGCGCAACCCTGATAGAATCATAGAAACTTTAGGTACATTGGGTATAATAGTGAAACAGCCTAAGCAAACGCGTATGTGTATCAAATGCCGCAAAAGATTTCACCAAAAGGAGCTTTTAAGACTGCAGAGTGATGGTTATTCTTTATGTCCATTTAGTGGAAAGGGGAGAAGTTTTTATGTGTGTGGCGGGTGTTTAGAGCAGCCTAACGCATTTGAGATTATTTTTAAGATAAAAAAATTGAAGTTCAATGAAGTGCATGTTGCATATGCAAAGGAGATATGGAATTTATGGAAACAAAAGTGAGGTTATCAGAAGTAGGCGAAGAATTTGGCAAGAGTGCGAAATTTGCCTTTGAAAAAGCGAAGGAAATGGGGCTAAATGTAAGAACATCTTCAAGCTATATCACAGCAGACGAGGCGGCTTTACTCTGGGAGTATATTCAAAAAGATATAAATTCTACTACAGAGCAAAAAGATGAGGGAAAAGCCTCTAAAAAAAGCACACAAGATTCTAAAGCACAAAAGCAAGCTACACAAGATTCTCAAAAAGAAATTGCTAAAAAAGAGGCTAGCAAAAAAGAAAAAAGTAAAGAAAAATCCCCCCCTAAAGAAGCACAAACACAAGCAGATATAGCTCCTATTGCCCAAAATACTCCAATAGAAGTAGAGAAAACTCCTCAGGTTGAGCCCAAAAAGGGGTTGCGCATTGTGCGTAAAAATAAAAGTGAGCCTAAAATCGAGGAGAGCAAGAAAGAAGAGAGTAAAAAGCCTACACTAAGCTATAAAGAGCTCCTTGCTGATAGTGCTATTGATGATCAAAAAAAGCATAAAAAAGAAAAGCCAAAGCCCAAAGTCGCCCATAAACACACAGACCAAAAAATGCACATTCTTGATGATAGGGACATTACGCTTGATTATGATGACGAGCAAGATGAAATTATGCTTTTTGACTTAAATGAAATACAAGTGCGCGATGAAGAAGAGGAAAATCAAATCCGACAGGCTATTACCGAACGTGTGCATGTTCATCGTAAGAATCCTTGGATGAGCGAGGGGAGCATTAAGCGCAGTGGCAAGAGACGCAAGCCTATTAAAGCAGCAAAAGATGTGGATAAAATCAAAGGTCCTATCTCTATCCCTGAGGAAATACGCGTTTATGAATTTGCTGATTTGGCTAAAGTTGAGCTAAAAGATGTGATTAAAGTGCTTTTCAATCTGGGCGTTATGGCAACCAAAAATGATTTTTTAGACCGCGATGCTATTGAGATATTAAGTGATGAGTTTGAGCTTGAAATATCTATTGAAAATGTGCATAACCACGACATAGCTGATATATCTTTAGATGAGGGTGTAGCGCAAGTGGAGCGTCCTCCTGTGGTAACTATTATGGGGCATGTCGATCATGGGAAAACATCATTACTTGATTATATCCGTAATTCGCGCGTGGCAAGTGGCGAGGCAGGGGGGATTACCCAACATATCGGTGCGTATATGGTAGAAAAAAATGGCAAGAAGATTAGTTTTATTGATACGCCCGGACATGAGGCTTTTAGCCAAATGCGTAGTCGTGGGGCACAGGTAACAGATATTGCTATTATTGTGATAGCCGCAGATGATGGCGTAAAACAGCAAACTATTGAAGCGCTCAATCACGCTAAGGCTGCTAATGTGCAAATTATTATTGCGATGAATAAAATGGATAAAGAAAATATTAACCCCGATAAAGTTAAGGCAGAATGTGCAGAACTTGGATTTACCCCCAATGATTGGGGTGGGGAGTATGAGTTTATCCCCATTTCTGCAAAAACAGGCGAGGGGGTAGAGAATCTCCTTGAAACAATTCTTATTCAAGCAGAAGTATTGGAGCTAAAGGCAGCTCAAGATACGCAAGCCAAGGCTATTGTGCTTGAAGCAAGCTTAGAGAAAGGCAGGGGACCTGTGGCTACTATTATCGTGCAGCAGGGTGTGCTAAAGCTTGGAGATTCTGTAGTGGCTGATACGGCTTTTGGACGTATAAGGGCATTGCTTGATGATAGGGGGCAAAGCATTACAGAGCTTTATCCCTCAGGAGTAGCGGTTATAACGGGGCTATCTTCTGTGCCTCAAGCAGGGGCTATGCTTCTTAGCGTAGAAAATGATAGTATAGCGCGAGAATATGCGCAAAAAAGACTTCTCTACCTACGACAAAAAGAATTAAGCAAAAGTACAAAAGTTACATTTGATGAGCTTGGAGAAATGGTAGCTCAAGGGAATCTTAAGACCTTACCATTGATTATTAAAGCTGATACACAAGGAAGCCTTGAGGCTATCAAAACAAGTGTAGAAAAGTTTAGTAATGATGAAGTGCGTGTCAATGTGATTGGTTTTGGCGTGGGAGGGATTAGCGAGAGTGATATTAGCCTTTGTGCGACCAGTGCTAATAGCGTTATTTTGGGATTCAATGTCCGCCCTACAGGGAGCGTAAAGGCAAAGGCAAAGGAATTTGGTGTAGAAATTAAAACATATTCTGTGATTTATGCCTTGCTTGATGATATTAAGGCCCTGCTTGGAGGGCTTATGTCGCCTGTTGTTGAAGAAGAGCATACAGGGCAGGCTGAGGTGCGTGAGACATTTAATATCCCTAAAGTTGGGACAATTGCAGGCTGTATGGTCGTTGATGGCAATATTCAAAGAGGCATTAAAGTGCGACTTATTCGCGATGGAGTGGTGGTGCATACAGGAGCTATCGCCTCACTTAAACGTTTCAAAGATGATGTGAAAGAAGTCTCCAAAGGCTATGAATGCGGGATTATGCTAGAAAATTATAATGATGTGAGAGTGGGTGATGTGTTTGAAACTTTTAGGGAGATTCACAAAGCACAGCAGATATAAGGCAGTGTTGTTTATTTCTCTTGTGGTTTGTGTTTCTCGCCCCAAGTGCAAAGTTCGTCTAAAATAGGAATAAGGCTTTTGCCTTTGTCGGATAGGAAATATTCAACCTTTGGGGGTATGCTCGCATACTCCTTGCGTATGATTAAATCATCTCTTTCAAGCTCTTTTAGGGCATTAGTTAGGGTTTTAAAAGAAATGCTCCCCATATAGGCTTTAAGCCTGTTATAACGCAAGATTTCAAAATGCGCTAAAGCATATAAAATCCCCATTTTGTATTTGCCCGCGATAAGTGAAATCGTGTAGGCAAATGGGGAGTTGCTGATGTTTTCTGCTTTAAGGCAGTGGAGTTGTTTGCTTTTTAGCTTCTTCATTTTTCCTTATTTTACACTCTCTTTTTGGTAAGTATCTTACTTTATTTTCCGTATTGTGCTTTTGGAAACTTTAGCATATAATGCCTAACTTTTAGTTTGAAAGGAGAATATATGAAGTCATTTGAGACATTATTACATCAACGTTTTGCATGTAAGGCTTTTAAGGAAGATGAGATTGCAAAAGAAGATTTAGAGTTTATACTTGAGGCGGGGAGGCTTAGCCCTAGCTCTTGTGGGTTTGAACCATGGAAGTTTATCGTGCTTTCTCGCAAGCATAATAAGGCTTTAAGCGAGATATGCTTTAAGCAGGAAAATGTCGCAACTGCAAGTGCCAATATTGCGATTGTAGCAAGGACTGATTTACAATCAAAAGATGAGTATATCAAGCAGCAAATTAGCAGGTATTGCAAAAGAGAAGATGAGAAATTTAATGCCATTGTGCAGGCTTACACTTATGAGACGAATGCACTCGATAAAGAGGGGCTTTATGCTTATGCGAAAGCCAATTGCTATCTTGCGCTTATGCAAATGGCACTCGCAGCCATAAGTAAAGGGATTGACTCGTGTATGATAGGCGGGTTTGAAAAAGACAAGCTAGATCAATTTTTAGGACTTCAAGCACCATTTGAGAGTGCAGTTATTTTGAGTTTAGGCTATAGATTGGCTGAGCCAAAGCATAGCAAGAAACGACTTTCCTTAAGTGAAGTAGTGGAATATAGGTAGGCTAGCAAATGCGGCTATGAGCTTTCTTAAAGCGCTGGTAAAGCCGCGTTTATGCTTAATTGGCATTGGCAAGTTAGAATGGATAAATATTATTTTTAAGGAGCAAATATGAAAAAAACGGCGATTATGGTAGTTGGGCTATTTTGTGGCTCTTGGCTTATGGGTGCAAATTATGTTGTTGATGCGAGTCATTCTTCGGTTGAATTTAGCGTGAAACATCTCTCTGTAAGCAATGTTAAGGGAAGTTTTGGTGATTTTAGTGGGTCTTTTGAGCTCGATGGCAAGGTGATTAAAGCCCTCCAAGGTGAAGCCAAAGTTGCTTCTATTAACACAAATAGCGATGGGCGCGATAAGCATTTAAATCAATCTGACTTTTTTGATGTGAAGAAATTCCCTAAGGCTACTTTGTCGCTTATTAAGCACGATGGCGATAAGCTAGAGGCTAATGTTACGATGAAAGGTATTACTAAAAAAGTGGATTTTAAAGTAAGCCTTAATGGTCCTATCAAGCACCCAAAAACAGGGAAAGATATAGTGGCACTTTCTTTAGAGGGCAAGCTTAATCGCAAGGATTTTGGTATTGGTGCAGATACAGGCAATGCAATGATAAGTGATAATGTAGATATTAAAATCGAGCTTGAAGCAGCAGAGCAATAACCTTAAAAGCAAGAGTTTTGCTAAGCTCTTGCTTATCTCACTTCTTTACACACTTTCCCTTATTTTGTCATTATGTAATCTCATAATAGCGCTTGAATGCTCTCTATTAAATGTATCTCATAACAAAATTTTGTTAGAATCTTTTTACATATTTTAAAGGTTTGCAATGCACTTTCTCCTCATTATCTTTTGCATTTTTATAGGCTTAATTATGTTGCGTATTCTTGTCTATTGTATGTTTATAGGTTTGAATATAATACATCGCTTTTTTCAAGCATTAGGCGAATCTTCTAAAAGGCTACAAGAGAGAGAAGCTTGCAGTGATACCTCATCTCTTTTGCCTGATAGCTCGCATATTAGGGGTGAAATTCCCAAGCAATCCTCAAGTAATGTAGCGCCAAATATGTGCCTAGAATCAAGTAGCCAAACTTATGTAGCAAGCACGTTGGAGGCTACCCACACTCCTACACTGCCTAACGTTATTGAAGTTCATTTAAGCAATAAGGCAGAATTATATGTGCATTTAGACAAACAAGCTAAGAGCGTGGATTATGACTTGATATTTCACCCTGTGCGCTCTTGTAATATTTGTGGAATCAATAAGGCAAAATCAAGAAAAATCATTTTTGATTTTATCAATAAAGCTTGATTAATTGGAAAAAATTTCATTTATGGAAAAAGGAGTATGGTTATTTATTTTCTCTAAGGCTTGAATAAATGTTAAAATATCAAAATTTCTTATGTCTAGTCCCTCATCATAAGCTAAAAATTTCACATATCTCTTAGAATCTTCAAAGATTTTAGGAGCGATGAAAAGGGCGAATGATTTTATTTCTTGCATATTATCAATTTTCTTTGTTTGTATCATCTCATTTAGATGTCTTGTAATGGGTATAAGCTCATTATTTACTTGCGCTCTACCACAAATAAGGCTCACCTCTACAATAGCCCAGCCCTTAGTGTCTTTGCACACAATATCTGCTTGATTTCCACTTGCATGCGATTTTGGCAAGCCCTCATCATCAATGCTATAATTTGGCATAATCTCTAAATGTGTGAGATGTTGCTTTAAGGCAATAGCGGTTAAAAATTCAAATCTTGTGGGCTCTGGTATAAATTTAAATACCTCATCGTTGCTATATGATTTTTTAGAGCCTAAAATTTTAAGCTCTTTGTAGATTTGCTCCTTGCTGTATTGTTTGGCAAAATTTTGTAAAGTTTGGAGTTTGAGGCTTTCTTGGTGCTCTGCAACTATCTCTTTAATTTCTAATATTCTCTCATCAATACTTCCCATATATGTAAAATAGGCTTTTTTATTGGAAAATGTTTGAAACTTCGAGTAATTGTGTATCACATAGTCTATTTTTGCTAACTCAAAGCTATTGAAGTCTAAAAACCTCCCACTCCCGCGTAAAGAAATAATCCCACAAATTCGCATTTTTCTTATATACTCATCTATGCTTTCTCCACAAACTTGAGAGATTTTAAATCGATTTTTATTCTCTGATTCTAAGAGTTTTAAACACTCTTCATAAATCACTTCATTTGAATAGCAAAAATGTGGATAGAGTGCTCTAAAGTTTAAGATAAATTCCGCCAATGCTTGAAAATTACTATCTCTCCAGCATAAAAAGAATGCAATTTCACTTTTATGAATTTTAGAATCCCCAATTTGGTTTTTTAGGGCTTTCATAGTATTAAGCAAAAGCAATAATGGCACATTGGCATTAAGCGTTTTTCTAAAGGGGTTGTTGCTTTGATATTTCATTAAGCAGTTCAAAAAAATATTTGCAATTTTTGCTTCACTACTTTCATTGTTGGGATTCTCGCATTGCTAGGATTCTCATTTAAGGCGTTAATGAGCAAATGTCCTGTATTTGAAATAAGCAGAGGCTCATTCATTGCATAAAAGCAAAAGCCAAATTCCATACTTAGTTTATAAAAGGTATCAAATCTTGAATCCCAGCCTTTTTCAAAGCCCGCTTCTTTGTGTTTTTGTGGTGAGTTTTCTATGATTTCTTGTGCTTGCGCGCCACTAAAAGGTTCATCAGAATCTACAATATCGTTAAAATGTGATTTAGCATAATTTGGGACATATATTTTGTTAGTAATCAAGTTTGTAATAATTTGCATAATAAGCTCATGTGTCAAAATCCTATGCTCATATGGTAAGAGGGTTTTAAGAAAATCAACTATCCTCTTAGGGTTTCGCATTGTGGTGCTAAAAGATAGGATTTTGTATTTTGCTTTAGACATTGCTGACATAAACCTCCACAGAATCCTTTTTGATTGAATTGTCATTAAAGCTGATATAGTTGCTTTTTATGGTGCAAGTTTTATATTCCTTAGTGAATTGCTCTAAGAATGGATTATTTCGTCCTTTGTGTTGCAAAAGATTGGTTAAACCCCATTTAAAGCCTTGAGAATCTAATTTTTTAAGCACTTGATAAAATATTTTTTCTTGCTCTTCATTCCATAATTTATTGTATTCGCTGCTGCTAATAAGATAGGGTGGGTCAAAATAAATAAAATCATTTTTGCAAAGCGTTATTTTGCTTAAAAAATGTTTATAATCGAGGTTGAAAAATTTTACCTGAGAATCTTGCATAAAGCCTAGATAATCTTGCAAAGCATTTAACACATTGAGATTAAAATCTACATTCCCAACGGGCAAATTAAAATCACCCTTGCTATTAAAGCGAAGCATACGATTAAAGCCATAAATAAGAAGTAAATAAAGTTTTAGCATATCGTTTTTGTCATTATTAAAATCAGCCCTTAGCTGCATATAGGAATTTTTATTGTATTTGGCAAAATAAGTTTTTTTATACGCAAGTCTTAATTCAAGCGGAGGAAGGAGGTTTTTTAAGGAGCAGGAAAGTTTATAGTGCTTTATCATTTGTAATAACTCTTTAAGCAAATCTTCTTTATTTTGATGTTGTAAAAATTGATGCAAAGCGATTAAATATTTATCTAAATCATTCAGTAAATATTTGTTTGCTTTAATGTTTAAAAAAGAACTTCCTCCACCCACAAAAGGCTCGATATATGTATCAATATTTTGTGGAAATACACTTTGTAATTGAGGCATAAGCTTGTATTTATCACCCACATAAAAAAGAGGTGAGCGCATTATTTTGCTTTTTGTGAAATGTTGTAGATTTTTTGCTTGTAATGTCATCGCACTTTCCCTATGAAAACACACTCTTTATGCTTATGAAACTCCGTTTTCCCACTACTGAAAGCTTTGTGGTCAAATTCATAAATAGAGGTTTTTGCCACAGATTCTAAAGCTGCCCTTATTTCTTCTAATTGTATTTTATTTCTACTTGAGCTTGACTTGGAGGTATAAGTATTATTATAAGTAACTACCAAGATTTTACTCATCTTTGCTAGATTTTCAATTAAATCTATAAAGGCAACTTTAGCTTCTGTCTTGCAATATTTGCTTAGATTCTTAGGCTCTGGTTTTAGGGCTACTCCATAGAGTTTGGGTTTATCATTTTGACTTAAAGTCTCAAGCAAATGATAGAATCTGCTATACTGCCTTGAATTGTAGGGAGGGTCTATAAAGGCAATATCAATTGTCCTACCCTCTTTTATAAATTGCTTCACTAAAGTATTGGAATCTTCTTTGAAAATTTCAATTTCTGCCTTAGTTTTTATGCTTTGAATAAGCTCGAATTTAAATGCGTCTTTTAGCGGAATGTTTTTGCGATATGCATCATAATGCCCAACCGTGTTTGCCACCCTATCGCTACTATAAAGCAGGCTTGATAAAAGTATGTAAAATTCTTTTTGATTGATTTGTTTTGTGTGTAAAAGCACATCAAGCCTTTCTCTAATTGCTCCGATGACAAGCGCGTTATTTTGAGAGAAAAATGTATTGCCAAAATGCTTGGCGTAGTAGTTGTTTTCTAGTATTTTAGGGTTTAGATTCTCTAAATCTTTGGCTAAATTTGTGAGTTTTGTTTGAGAGAATGGAGTTTGAGAGAAAAATCCCTGATAAATCACAAAATTAGATTCCAAAAAGTCATTAAGGATAAAGTGAGTAAAGTTATGCTTTTGCAAGAAATATTCACCCACAACGCCCGTGCCAGCAAATACATCAAAAAAGCTTAGTGCATTATATTTTGTATAATCAAAATGTTTTAAAAGCACGCAATCAATGGCTTTTAAAAGCTTTGTTTTAGCACCTGTATAACGTCTAGAGCACAGAGCAAACATACACACATCCCTTAGATTTTCTTGTCTTTCTTGGAGGATTACATTATACAATAAGCGATTAAAGCTTATCTCAAGCAATAATTAAGCCATTGAAATATGATAAATTTGACAAATGCCCTTAATATATTACCCTTAATCGCTCATCAATATTTGCACTGCTTTTAAGATTTAAAAATGGCTCTAAGTTTATATCCGCATAGCCATCGATAAGGATATATTCATTTTTTGTTTTACCTAAAATCTCTAGCACTTCTTTATCGCATTGCACTACACAATAGACATCTTCGCATTTATAAAGCTTAGATTCTAGTATGCACTCTAGGCTTTTATCTAGCTCCTTGCCACACTGCAAGGCAAGGTTTCTTGCAATATCGCTAGGGCTTGCCCCCTCACGCTTTGTGAGTAATTTCAAATGCCCATCTTCATCACAGATTAGGCTAGGTTTATCACAGAGGCTATAGACGCTAAAGCCTAAGTCACCCTTAAAATTTGGATTTTCTTTTGCAATTTTTGCTCCTGCTCTTTTTACCCTCTCAATGGTAATATCACTAATGGCGGGATTTTTACTCTTTAATTCATTTTTACAAAAATCATATGCGATTTTGTTTTTTTCATTAATTGGCTCATCAATTTGCACTAAGATAAATTGCCTATTGCCTCCATCTTCTGCATTGAGTTCCATTACCGCATGGGCGGTTGTGCCACTGCCTGCGAAAAAATCAAGGATAATATCTTGCTCCTTTTCTTTTTACAAATCTGCAGCTGCCCCCGCCCTACTCTTATCAGG
>NZ_NXLR01000011.1 GCF_003364255.1 Helicobacter marmotae | reverse complement strand
GCTCCCTCCCCCTTATATATCCCCCGCCCCGACGACGCTTTAAGAGGTGGCACTTCGTGCGATTTAATTTTATCGCAGTGAGAATATATCTCACTGCTGGGAGACGTTTGGGACTTGTTGTCATTCTGAGGGAGTGAAACGACCGAAGAATCTCTTTCAAACCTACTAGAAAGCCAAAAGAGATTCCTCGCTTGTTTCACAAGCTCAGAATGACAATAGTGGCAGAGTTTCTAGCAATTCTAACAGCAATTCTTCACTCACCTTTTTTCTTTTCAAGGGTTTGTGATGGCAATACTAACAATTCAGGCAGTGAGTGATGAGAAATACATTTTATACAAAGCAAAGTCCGCAAGGCTCACTATTGAGAGAAAAGCTCCTTTTGAAAAAATATGCCAAGCCCTACAAACATTACGCATAAGCCTACTATCTTCTGCCAAGATATTGCCCTCACGCTAAGCTCAAAAGCGCCTATACTATCAAGCACTACGCTTGTAACAAGCTGCCCCATAAGAGCTAGGATAAACATATTGATAAGCCCTATTTTTGGCGCAAGCATAATACTCCCAAAGACGAAAAACGCTCCCAAAATGCCTCCTAGGAATTTCCACCAATTCTGCTGCGTGAGAGCCTTTAATGTATGAAAGTTAAGAGAATGGCTAAAAAAAGCAATAGCTATTAAACACGCACTTCCAATCACAAATGAGACCACAGCTGCCATAATGGGTGTGTTGTCTAAAGAGCGTGCAAGGGCTGCATTAATCGGGGCTTGCAGGGCTATGGCTAAGCCCATAACAAAAGCTAACATATAGTAAAACATTCCTATCCTCCTCATTTATAGGTTTTAAGCCTTTATAACTCTCATATCAGCTGAAATAAAATGAGAGGGTGCTCATGTATTTTGAGAATGGCTACTCAAACTCTTAAGTCTTTTTGCTATGTCTTAAGGCTTTGTAAGCCTTAAGAATCCCCGCCCGAACACTAGTCGCCCACGTGAATTCTTCGGGGCTGAAGCCCTAAAGACAT
Organism: Helicobacter marmotae; assembly: GCF_003364255.1. Classification (GTDB taxonomy): domain Bacteria; phylum Campylobacterota; class Campylobacteria; order Campylobacterales; family Helicobacteraceae; genus Helicobacter_C; species Helicobacter_C marmotae. Next base: position 76,922 of record NZ_NXLR01000011.1, on the reverse strand, counting down.
GACAAACTTGGCTACCCGCAAGGGAAACCCACACATAATAAACAGCTGCAATGGAAATTAGTTTGTCATTCTAAGCATTGCGAAGAAAGTTCGCCCGAATTACCAGCGACTCTGTTAGTTTGTCATTCTGAGGGGAGCAAAGCGACCCGAAGAATCTCTAAAGGAATCGCTAGTCGCACTTTTTGGTGTTTTTGAAAGAGAGTCCTTAGCGGATAAGAGAGATTCTTCGCTTCGCTCAGAATGACAAACTAACAACATTTACTCCCAATCCAAAAAGCAATGCTTCACAGAAAGCCCACAGAGATTCTTCACCCTCTGCGAGGGTTCAGAATGACAAACTTAGCTACCCGCAAGGGAAATTATCTTGGCATCACGAGGGAGGGCGTGAGCGGAGGCGAAGAATCTCTCTTATCTACTAAAGACTCTTTAATAGAATCACTATCTCTCAATCTATTTGTGTTTGCCACAAAAAGAATGAAACACATAAAGTGAGTAATGCTCACTCAAAAGCCCTCTCAAGCTAAAACTACCAGCCATCACACATAAAAGTATTTCAATGGAGGGCGTCCATAGACTTTGATATTTTGATCAAATAACTTCATTGTATAAAACATAAATGGTGCCGAAGGTCGGACTTGAACCGACACAGGGTTGCCCCTACTAGATTTTGAGTCTAGCGCGTCTACCAGTTTCACCACTCCGGCGATAAGATTATTAAGTGAGATATTTAAGAAGTATGGTGCGCTGAGCGAGACTTGAACTCGCACGGGTCGCCCCGCCACCCCCTCAAGATGGTGTGTCTACCAATTCCACCACCAGCGCATACCCCCTATTAAAGGGGGAAGAAAGCATTAAATAAAAGGATTCGCATAAAGCGCGATAAGAGCTAAAACCAATGTATAGATAACTTGCGCTTCAATCAAAGCAAGTGCAATAAACATTGTCCCCAAAAGCTTACCACTGATACCGGGGTTACGTGCTGTCCCTGCGATTGTCGCTGCAGCCGCAGAACCCATACCAATAGCACCACCAAGTGCAGCGATACCTAAGCCAATAACAGCCCCAGCAATTGAATATGATTTAATCATATCTTCGCCACTTACATCTGCTCCAAAAGCAAGACCAATCATTCCTAAACATAAAAGAGCTAAAATTTTCATTTTACCACCTCAGATTCTATCTCAAAGCCTGTTCGGATCTGTCCCCTACTGAACACTTTGGAGAGAGCATTATGCCTAAGCTTTGATAAAACAAATATTAAATAATACTTTGGATAAGCCCTAATTCAACTTTATTCTTATGTTGTGAGAGAATCTCACATTCAAGCTCCTCTATCCCCTCTAGTATATCATTTAGCCGCGCTTGCCTATCTTTAGTAATCTTGCTTATATGCAAAAGCCCATCGCCTCCGCGTGGGAGCTCGACAAATACCCCAAAATCCGTGATTTTTTTAATTTTGCCTATAAAATGTTCGCCCACGATATAGCTATCCCAATCCACACTCTGCCCGCCGCCTACAAGCTGCATAATAAAAGCTTTTGCCTTTTGCAAATTATCCATATTATCCGCATGGATACTTACCATACCGCTATCACGTGCTAAATCCACACTTACATTAAAGCGTTCAATAATATCCTTAATCACTCTTCCGCCTGCGCCAATCACTTCTACAACCTTATTGGGCGGTATCATAAAGCTCTCGCTTTTAGGCAAAATATCTACATTTAGCTTTATATTTGCCCTAGCCTTCTCCATAATCTCCAAAATATGTGCCCTTGCTTCCTTTGCCTGAAGTAGGGCTTCTTTGAGTATTGTCTCTGTAATGCCCCCAAGCTTAATGTCCATTTGCATAGCACTAATGCCCTTATAACTTCCAGCAACCTTAAAATCCATATCGCCATCGTGGTCTTCTAAACCGCTAATATCAGTAAGTATGGCATATTTCTCACCTGAAGTTACAAGCCCCATTGCCACACCAGCCACTAAAGAATCTACCTCCACCCCACAAGCGCATAATGCCAATGAGCCTCCGCACACGCTTGCCATTGAGCTTGAGCCATTAGATTCTAAAATTTCAGAGACTAAGCGGATACTTTGTGTCTGCTCTTGTATATTTGAATGCAAGGCACTTCTAGCAAGATTCCCATGCCCTAACTCCCTACGCCCTACACTTCCTATAAGTGCGGCTTCACCAACGCTAAAAGGGAGAAAATTATAATGAAATAAAAAATGCCTTTTTAAAGGCGTTTTACTCGCTGGGCTTTCATAGCTTTGAGCGTCATTCTCCACGCCTAATGTGGCACTCACTAACGCCTGTGTCTGCCCTCGTGTAAAAAGCACGCTCCCATGCACAAAAGGTAAAATATTTGTCTCTATGCTAATGGGGCGCACTTCTTTAAAGCCTCTCCCATCAGCCCTAATGGCAGAATCTAAAATCATACTGCGCACATAATGCCTTTTGGCTGCAAACACATAATCTTGTGCCTGTGTGTGCTCAAGGCTATAATCCTCCGCTACCTGTGCTATAAGCTTGGAGAGAGATTTGGCAGATTCTGATTTTGCCATAAAAGTAATGCTTTCTTTGAGTTGTGGGGCATAGCGGGCATAAATTTCTTCATATAGGCTTTGATCGAAGTTTTGCTCATAAAGTGGAAGAGAAAGTGGGGGCTTTTTATGGGGTTTGAAGTGTTGATTATAGTGTTTTGAGGCATGGCTTATATAGCTTTTAGCTAATTGTATAGCTTCTAAAAATGCCTCTTCGCTTAGCTCATTTGCCCCCTTAGCAGTACGCAAAGACTTCATTTCTATCATCAATAGTTCTTCACCCCTCCCTGAAATAAAAATATCACATTCACTTTGCATTAATTCTAAAGGAGTGGGATTTAACACGAAGTTATCATCAATGCGCCCAATGCGCACCCCAGCTACTGCATTATCTTTGAGAGATTCTAAGGGTAAGTCAGACACATAAAGCGCGCAGGCAGCGGCATTGAGCGCATTAAGGGCTAAATCACTTTTGCCATCATAACTCAGCACTAATACAATAATAGCAGTATTATACCCATACCCTTTGGGGAAAAGTGGGCGTAATGTGCGGTCTATAAGCCTTGAGGTGAGTATCTCAGATTCACTAGGCTTGCCCTCGCGTTTAATAAAGCCAGAGGGGAATTTACTTTTTGCATAAGCTTTTTCAATATATTGCACACTTAAGGGCAGAAAATCCTCACCCACAGGCTTATCTTCTTGCGTACATACACTTGCTAAAAGCACACTTCCGCCATTTTGGTATAAAATCCCTCCATTTGCTCCCCTACCTACATAATCAAAGCGATATTCCTCGCTTAAATTTGCTAGTTCAATCTTTACAGATGTCATTATGTATCCTTTGTGTTATTTAGTATTTCTTCAAACCTCTCATCATCTAAAGGTGTGAGATTGGGGAAATAATGCGCGCTAGAGACATAATCTTCAACCACATAAGGGCAGCACACCTCATCACAAACCTCACTTAAAACTTCATAAATATCCTTTGGCATAATAGGCGCGATAGCGCATAAACTCTTTGCTTTCATATTCATGCAAGTTTTCATTGCCACCCCGATACGAAAGCCCGTTTCTATGCCCATATCAAAAAGCAAGACATCTTTACCCTGCAAAGAGCTTAGCCCCTCGCCCTTGCGTAATTGATAGCGCGCGGGTAAAATCGCTTCTTCATATTGGCGCTGGGCTTCACCATAGACGTAATCTAAGCTGATATGAAAGGCACTCACCAATGCCTCATTCATCACAATTTCCATATCTTCACTCACTACGGCAATGGGGCATTCAGCATTATGAGGGGCAGGGATAATTTGTGTGAAAAGAAATTCCATAGGGATTTTTAACTTTTGAGAAAGGCTATGGGCGTAGATTAAGCCCTCCTTTCCTAATGCTACTAAGAGCGCATTATGCAGAGGGAGATTTTTAATATTTATCACTTCAAGTAATGCTTTGATGGCATCATTAGAATCTTCAAAAATGATTTTTTGCACTTTTATCCTTTATTCTTTGAATCGATATGTTACACCTGTATTTGCCAAAGGTACGAAACGAAATTCTATTTTTACATATTGATTAGTAAGGGGTATGATATTGTTATCCGCTCCAAGCGTTGGGACTATATCTTGAGCGAACTTTAAACCTATGCCAAAACATCGAATGTCTTTGGAGATTGTAACATACCAATCCTTTAAGTAACCACTGCCCACATCATAGCCCACATTTGCATTTAAACGAAAAAAGCCAAAATCATAGCCCAAGCTCCCTCTTGCAAAGCCTGTATTCCCTGAAGCATACAGCCCTGAAGCCAAATAGAGCGGATCTAGCTTAAAGTAATATGTAAAGACTGAATCTAACCCCCACCTGCTAAATGAAGCATTAAGCGAGGCTTCAGCAATACTCTTGCGTTGAGGAGAATAAAACACTGAGGCGCTAAGATTCAAACCTTGCAAGGGGGTAAAGCCAAATTCATTACGCAAGGTTTGCGATGCGCTTAAAAAGCTATCTTGCAAGAAAATTCGCCGATATATCCGCCAATAAAACAACTCTTTGCCATTTTTGCCATAAAAATATTGAGAGAGTTTTAAATCAACTTTATGCTTGTTTTTGACTACATCAACCATATCGCTTGGATTCCAATATGAGGCAAGAAGCGCGCTATCTAAACCCCTATCAAGCAAGGCATTATATGCCTCATAGCGCTCATCTGAGATAGCTTGAGAAGTGTGTTTATATAATGCCCCGCTAAAAATCGCTTCAATATGAAAGGCATGGAAAAAATGCTTATATGGACGTGCGAGGTCGGAATTAAGCGAGATATTATAATTCCCCACAGCATAATTGACTTGATTTTGCATAGCTGCATTTGTGGCATCAACCAAGCCTTGTGCATTTTGGAGTGAGAGAGAAGTCATATACATATCAAGGTTTGCCCCCAATGTTACATATTCTTTAAAAAGCGGCAAAGCTACGCCTATAGGGAGAGAAAGTATATTTTGAAAATACCCATAGCCAGAGGGGCGAGTCACATATTTGCTTTGAAAGTCAAAGGTATAGAGGAGATTCTTTAAAAACAAAGAATCTGTATAGTAGTGATAATGTATATGGGGCAATGCTTGAAAGGTATCTGAATTACTTGCTTTAGAGAGATCAAGATAATACTTCAAATATGCGCCAAAATAATGCTTGCTGGTATTGAGAAAATAATTTATGCGAGATTCATAAAGACGTGTATTAAATGTAGCATTCAAGCTTTTTAAACGCATATATTCAAGGTCATTCATATAAGTGAGATTTGCATAAAAGCCATCGCGCAAAGTATCACTATGGCTAAAAATACCACGTGTTTGATATAAAAATGTCCCCCCATAGATATATTTATTTTTAAGATTGTTTTCTAAGGTATATTCATCAGTATTTTGAAAATATCGTGTTTGCAATAGGGCTACTTGATTATCTTTATCTGCAAAGCGAAACTCCAAATCCCCTCCAAAACCGCGATGAGTGCGAACTTGAGGGGCTATGGTCATATCCCAGCGATTAAATGGTGCGAGAAAATAAGGCTGCATATACATAAAGCCCTGCTTATTGCTAAAAGACATTTCAGGGGAGAGCAAGCCACTCTTGCGCACATTCCCCGTAGGAGCGATAAAATAAGGGAGATAAAATACAGGCATTACCCCTACATAAAATCGTGGATTCCATACACTCATATATTGCTTTTGTGTATTGTATGTCCCAGAGCTTACATTTAAATGCCAAAGGGGGTGGATTATATCACAGCCTGAAATCACACTGCGCTTAAAGGTATATACGCCATTTAATCCTTTAGCTTCTCTTGCGCTTATCCATATACCCATTGTGCTTTGCAAATAGAAATTTTGAATACTTATTTGCTTATCTTGCATATTCATTTGCGCTTCTTGTGTATCAAGGTAGAGCACATCTCCTTGATACACTTTCACTCCACCTTCTAAATGCACATATTGAGTTTGCTTATTATAGGTAATTTGATGAGCTACCATATAGGTATCCCCATAGAGTAAAAACGCATTCCCAGTAGCGATAATCTCTTCCCCACGAGCACGGACATTATCTGCAGATAAATCAAACATATCTTTCTTGCTTTGTGCATTCACGCCTATACACAAAACACAGCAAAAGATATAAATATAGCGCTTCAATATGCAATTACCAAAGTCTTTGCCAATCTATCATGCAATGAGCGCCCACATCTATCCCCAAGACCAAAGATATAGGTAATATAGAGCAAACTCTCGCCTATGTATTTAGCAATAGAGCGAAACAAAGCAGATAGAAAATGTGGCTTATCAAACAAATCTACGCTCACTACGCGCATTTTGCATATAAGCTTGCCGATACTGCTGCCATAATACCACACAAAGAGCGTATCATAAGCGATTTTTAGCACCCACACCTGCCACGCATATTGCATAAGAAACCCGCGGAAGATGCCATAATCGATATGTGCAGAGGTATTTTGAATCTGCGATAGGGTATCAAAATGGATAAAAACAAACACCAAAGAGAGTAAAAACATATCAATAAACCAAGCCAAAGAGCGCAAAGCCTTAGAAGCAAGCTGGAGATTCTCTCTTGCAAGATTTTCTAAGATAGCCTCTTCAGTCATTGTGTAACACCCTATGGGCAATATCATCTCTAAATTGCATACCCTCAAAAGAGACTGATTGTAAAATCTTATAGGCATTATCCCTTGCTTGCTTAATGCTATGAGCCAATCCCACTGCTAAAAGCACGCGCCCACCATTTGCCATAAGCCCCTTTTGCTCATCATAGCTTACCCCCGCATACACAATATGCCCTAAATTTGCCTCAAACTCTCCAATAGTAATAGGCACACTCGCACTTGAAGCATAAGGATAGTCTTTTGAGCAGGCTACCACCGCCACAGCAAAGCCCTCCTTAAATTGACACTCTAAGTCTTTAATCCTCCCCTCAATGCTATATGTAATAACATCAAGCAAGGGCGTTTGTAATAAAGGCATAAGCACTTCGCATTCAGGGTCGCCAAAGCGGACATTAAACTCCAAAAGATAAGGCGAGGGCTCGCCATTTTTCTCTACTACCATAATTCCCGCAAAGAGCACCCCTTGAAATGGACTGCCCTGCTCTTTCATAGCTTTCAATGTAGGGGAGATGATAGTATGAGAAATCCTCTCTAAAAGATACTCATCACAGAGAGGTGTAGGTGTATAAGCCCCCATACCACCGGTATTTGGTCCTTTATCTCCGCTAAGTAGTCGCTTGTGGTCTTGACACGCAGGGAGCAGTATATAATCTTGCCCATCACAAATAGCAAATACCGAAAGCTCATATCCCTCTAAAAATTCCTCTATAACAACGCATTTACCAGCCTCGCCAAATGCCTTGCCAGAGAGCATATCTTGGGTTAGAGATTTTGCTTCTTCTTGACTTTTAGCAATAATCACGCCCTTACCAGCACATAAGCCATCAGCCTTTATCACAATCGGGGCAGAGAGTGTATCAATAAAGGCAGAAAGCTTCATAAAATCGCTTGATTGCATATATCTTGCTGTAGGAACGTCTATTTTTGAGACAAAATCTTTCATATACGCCTTGCTTAGCTCTAAACGTGCCGCCTTTTTTGAGGGAGCAAAAGTGCGGATATTGTGCGCGCGTAACTCATCGCTTAAGCCCTCACCAAGCGGGGCTTCAGGTCCTATAATAACAAGTGTGATGTGATGTAATGTAATGAGTTCTAAAAGTTCTTTAAAGCCCTTATAGCTAAGATTACTCCCTAGCTGCGAAGTCCCGCCATTGCCCGGAGCGAAATATAAAGCGGCTATGCGACTATCTTGCTTCAATGCCAGCCCCATAGCATATTCTCTCCCCCCATTACCGATAATCAAAATACGCTCTTGCATGATAGTCCTTTGAGATATTGTAAATGCAGATAGTGAAACCCCCAAATGAGCGTTATCCAATATGCGTAGCCCTAAAAAGCCACAAATAGGACAAGGAGAATCTCATTAGGCGGCAAATCCTCACTTGCCAAGCAAGCTCAAGCAGAAACACCGACACACAGAAATTACTACCATATCGTCCAAAAATCTTTGATAACAGACTAGCGATAAGAAGGAAAGGCGCGTCATTTAGGTTAAGGGCATTATAACAAAGCAGATTTAATAAGCACCATTAAGCGACTTTAGCATTTGAGTATTTTGCCTTTATGGGCTGTGCTACTATGACAATTAAGCCAACCCTCTCCCAAGCCCTTTATACTCACAAAAATCCCAAAAAGAGATATTTGCCACACCTATAAGGAGCAAATATGACCTTAAATCATCAAAAAACGCAACCAAAGATTTTCTAGCATTTCCCAAAAATAGCAAAGTTTAGTAAGGCAAAACCAACACAGAAAGAGGCAGAAAGAGGATAGAAGAGCTTAGCAAAGCGATTAAGGAGTTTGAAAAAAATAAAAGAGGGCAAGCAAAAGGATATAAAAATGTTACAACATTTCAAAAAGACCATGGAGCGCTTAATGTATTGACAAAAGAAGGATAACAAAGAATTTCAATAGAAAAAAGACAAATATTACTTTTGAAGTATCCATAGATATTCAAAAACTTCCCTTGCACCATTGTTTGCATTACTTTTAAAGCGCGTACAGGGGATTTTTTCAAAAATTACATTCCCTAAAGGCTCTAAAACTTCTTTGATTTGAGATTCTTTCATAATCCCTTCGCTGTTATAACTCAAAACCAACGTTTTATAATTTTTTATTTTCGCGATCTTTTCAAGCTCACTTAGGGCAGTTTTAGCATTACAAAATGCACTTTTTTGGCTTTGCCATTCTCTTAATCCTGCCACGCCTCTTATTGTAGGGTTATCATATTTGGCAATGGTTTCTACTAAATGATAATTAGGAGCATATTGGCGATGATTATAGGGCGGGTCCATATACAGAATATCAAAGATTGAATCTTCAAAGCTTTTTAATATCTCTTTAGATTCGCCACAGAAACAAAAATGTTTTGTATTACTTAGTAATAGTTCTATTGCTTTAAGTTTGAATGGTTTTAATGCCCTTTTATCCCAATTTTTACAAAATGCTGCATATACGCCAGCGACATTAGCGTAAAATGAAAGGGATTCTATAAGCGTGGCAAGAAGAATGAAATATTCATTCTCATTGATTTGATTTTGTATTTTCCATACTTCAATCTGCCATCTTATAGCGTCAATTTTTGCCGCATTATTATCGCTAAAATACATTCTAGGAGTTTTTAGATCTCTGCTTCCACTAGGTGAGTAATTGTGGTAGATAAAGCCCTTTTTGCAAGGCAGGGCATTAAGATAATTAAGCACCTTTTGATAAGGAGTTTGTATATTTTCAAAAAGAGTAGCATTTGAATTAAAAGATTCTATTTTATCTTGCAAAATTTCAAAAGTTGGATATTGATTGTTTTCTAAATATGCTTTTTGCAGACAATATGAAAAATACAGCAAATCACAGCTATAAATATTAAAACCTTTTTGTTTAAAGAATCTCCCCATGCTTGTGCTTCCTGCAAACATATCAAAAAAGCTTTGTGATTTTTGGAATGCTATTATTTTGTGCTTTTTTAAAATTTCATAAATTTTAGGCGCTAGAGATTCTTTATTACCAATAAAGCGCATGAGAATCTCCTGTGTATAGAGCTTTTGAGCTCTCATAATTGGTAATTAATACTTCTTTGGTGAGATTTTTATCTTTATATTTTGTTTGGTAGTTTGCATTCGTGTAATGTGATTGAATGCAATAAACTACATAATCATTGGTGTGTATCCATTGTTGTAGTATTTCATTATGTTTTCCCTTGTGAGATAAAACATTGGATAGCGCAAATTTAATACCCTGCGAATCTAAAAATTTTAAAGAATATAAAAGTCTTTTTTCTAGCTGCTCATTCCAGCCACTAAAGCCTCGCTTTCCATCATTATAAGTGCCTTGTGTGATGAGATAGGGTGGGTCAGCATAAACAAAGCTTTGCCTATTTAAAGCAACAGAATCTAGAGCTTTCTCAAAGTTAAGACTAGAAAATGTGATGGGCTTATTTTGTAACGCTTTGACAAAATTAATAAGATGATTACGCATTGCTGGATTAAAGCTTGAGCGATTTTTACCAAAGGGATTATTGAACTTGTGCGCATTATTAAAGCGGATTTGATGATTAAAAGAAAAGGCGATAAGCACAAAAAGCAAAATAGGGGATTTATGTGCATTATAATCATCTCTTAACAAACAATAACCCTGTGCATTTTGTAAATCTAGCTTGTATTTTGAAATAATATTATCAATTGCTTGCAATGTAGTTTCTAAAGCATTGCATTGCAGATATTTATACAAATCAATGAGATAAGTTAAATTGTCATTAAATATCAACTTTTGAGCCTGTGGCATTAAATGTTTGGTTGTATTTGAATTTTGCAGTGCTAGATTCTCTATATTTATCCCTACATTACAACCCCCGCAAAAAAGATCTAAAAATATATCACTTTGTGCTGGAAATAGGGGTAAAAGTTGAGGGAGAATCTTGTACTTGCCACCGATATAATTGAGTGGGGATTTGCAATAATGATTAGTTGGTTGTAATGTTTTAGTCATTATTTTTCCAAAAATCAAGCAAATTTTTAAGTGAAGTTATAAAAATCTTTGGAGCTTTTATGCCTAAAATCATCTCACCTTTTGCGTTAAGTAAAAAGCCAATTTCAACCTCTATAATCTCTTTTATATCACCACCATATAACACAACAGAGCGGATAATTTTATAGGTTGGAATCTCAATCCCTTGCAAGGAGAGACTTAAAAGATTTGCAATTTGTATGAATTTATTTTTTTCTCCAATTTGCTCTTGAGCTAATCCATGAGAGATGATTTCTATTTTCTCTCTAAAACCAAGTTTTCTTAATGCAGCAGCAATTCCGCTTATTGCCCCGATATTTGGGTCATGGGCTAGTCTGCCATTTTTCACTAATCTAGCTGAAATTTGAACTGCATTATTACACATTTGTATGCTCACATTGCCTTTTGGAGGATTTTTCATTTGAGCCTTAAAAGAGATTAATTCTTCAATATTTTCAAAAGGCTTTAAAATCTCATCATCTTTTTGAAACTCTTTGCCTACAATCTCGACACCTAGAGTTCTTAAAATTCTCGTGCCAAATCTTGAGGTTGGTGTGGGTTTTGCTTTTTGAGCTACTTTTAAGTTATAAAGCATAATTTTTTTAGAATCTGGATAAAAATAATGTGCATAAACAAATTTCGTAATCCTCTGATAAACCCCTGTATTTCGGCTTTCGCTATCATCAGTTTTAGTTTCTTCGATGAGATAGCAAGGAATATCCTGCAAGGTCGGTCTATGCTCTTGAAAGAAGACTAAGTAATCCACAAAGCTACTTTGCCCACCGATGATTTCAAGATATATTTTTGCAATTTGGTTGCTTCTAACGCCGATAATTTCATAAGCAAATTAAACATACCCTGCTTCACAATAGGCAAGATTCTCACATTATCCATAAAAGCACAGATTCTAGCATCTCGCATAAACATTTTGACAATAAAGTGCAAGACTTCTAATTTGGGTCTCTCCTCAGTGAGTATCCATAGATTTAAGCTGCTCAAAGCTTGCCCCCTTTCCCTTATTGAGTTAATACGATTCTAACTTAAAACGCTTTAAGGAATTTATATAAAAACAATTATTTTGCAACTTCACAGATAAAATCTTGTGCATTTATTGAGCTTGCAGTTTGCAATAAAATCGAAGGTAATTTGTCATTTTGAGCGAATCGTGTGCGAAATAAAGAAACTCTCAAGGAAATCACTAAAAATTTGCCAAGTTTGCCATCACAAACCTTTGAACTCTGCCACTATTGTCATTCTGAGGGAATGGTAATGACCGAAGAATCTCTGTGGGCGACTAGTGATTCCTTTAGAGATTCTTCGGTCGCACCTTGTGCTCCCTCAGAATGACAAACTTGGAGAGTCACTGGTAATTCGGGCGAAGTTTCTGCACAATGCTCAGAATGACAAACTAACTGCCTTTCTAGTGATTCTATTAAAGAGTCTTTAGCGGATAAGAGAGATTCTTCGGTTGGGCTACGCCCGCCCTCAGAATGACAAACTAACTTCCCTTGCAAGGTAATTTTATCTTGTGGATTGGACTTGTTGTCATTCTGAACCCCTGCAAGGGGTGAAGAATTGCTGTTTGGATTTCTAGCAAATGCTATTATTTTGTCATTCTGAGGGAGTGAAACGACCGAAGAATCTCTGTGGGCGACTAGTGGCTCGGGTAGAGATTCTTCGCCCTCTAAAGAGGGCTCAGAATGACAATAGGATTGGGATTGTCTAGTGGCTTTGTGAAGCAATTCTTCAGCCCAGCTATTCCAAGACTAAAGAGCCGACAAATCGCCTTTTAGTCTGTGCGAAATGCTATATTATAATGAATGATAAAATCCCTTTCCTCCTCATTTAGCCCATATAAAGGACAAAGGATAGCATCTATCTCATCGATAAGGCGCTTTGATTTGCGTATAATGTAAGTTTTCACACCATTGCGATACTCTGCGTGTTTTTCTAAATCTCTCTCATATTGCCATCCTAAATCACGCAAAGCCTGAATGCTTTGATTATTTAAAAGCGGAATGGGAAAAGATTCAAACTCATAAATATAGCTATGCCTCCCCTCTGAATATAAATTTCTATACCACCAAAATAAGCTACTAGACATAATGCCTACAAGCATTTTAGCATCACTTGTAGGAAAATATTTTTGCGTGCTAGAGCTTGTGGTAGAATAGCTTGTATAAAGATCATAATACCGCCCGCCTGTGTCTCTATAATACACATTTTCTTTGCCTTGCATAAAGTCTTTAAGCGTGGTTTTATGGGCATAAAGTTTAGATAAAATGTCTTTTTCTATCTTTAAGCCCATTTTGGCAAAAGCCCCATCTTTAATAAACGCTAAGCTATCTATAAAACAGAGATTATCAATAATGCTTTGGATAGATGTGTTTTTATCTCTTAAATTTACTTTGCTAGTAAGCAATCTCTTACACGGGGTGAAAGTCTTTGTAAAAGTTATGATAGATACCCTTTGGTCAGCATTGAGGAAAATTCTAGCAGGGGAATTCCCATAGCTACTTACTTTTATTTGCTCGCATTGGCTTAAAAGCAATCTATGCAAATTTGCATTTGATTTAGAGCTTGTAATACTAATAGGCGTGATAAAGCTTAAAACCCCTCTATCTTTTAAGAGCTTATAGCCCAACTCCACAAAAAACTTATAGCTATCAAGTGCGCCGCTATTGGTGTGTTTATAAATGCTTTTATAAAGATTTTTATATTCCCTTATATCTGCTCCGTATGGGGGATTGCCTAGCACGATGTCCCAGCCTTGCACACTTTGGCTTGAATTATTGATTGTGTCTTCCATTTTGTTTAACCTTAGTCCTAAAATGTGCTGATTATAGCTCTAAAGCTCGCTCTTCTGTCTTAAGGAATAAGCCTTATCTTATAGAGAATCCTAATGCGGGATTATGGAGTTTTTACGTGCGGTTTTTTGCAAGGAAAAAATGAGTAAAAACATTAAGATTGCATAAATTGCACTTAGACTCGTAAATGCAGGGAAATTTACTTTTAAGCTTTCATCAAGGAATTTGCCAAAGATAGGGAGAAGTAAGGCAGGTTTAATGGCAAGTATCAAAATATCTCCGATAAAACACAAAGCCATAATGGCTTTAAACCATTCATATTGCCTCAAATAAAGTAAGATAAAAAATATAACGACAAAGGCAAAGCAAATCGCGCTTATTACAATCAACTCTAAGAACACCTCGTAATCCCAATCAACCCAAAAATGCGATGATGGAGGGATTTTACCTAACATTACCATACCGCTTGTGTATCTTGCGCGTATCCAATATCTCCTTTTTGCGCAAAACAAAACATTCCAAAACTAAATAATCCAAACAATGCTATCAACATTAATACATTATTGAGAATCTTCAACAAATCCGTGTGATGCTCAGAGGTAGCGCGGTAGAATCTCAATACCCATTTATCTATCCATTCTTTGCTAAATATTTTAGACTTTTTAGAATCTAGCTCTATTTCTTTGCAATAAAGTTCGAGTTTATGCCACTGCGAAGCCTCTAAAAGATTATTATCTTTAATCAACGCATTTTTAAAGAGCCGAAATGAATCGCGAAAATCATTGGCAAAATATGCTAATGGCTTATTCTCTTGTCTTTCTTGATGATATGCTTTATGCGTTTCTTTGATATTTGTCTCTACATTTTCAAAGTCAAACTCAAGCTTTGCATTGACAAGATTGACACTTCCCTCAAAAGTTGCTTGTGAGAAATTTGGGACTTTTTCAAAGGTTACACCATAAAAACACGCTACTTTCTCAAATACACACTCGTGAAAATCCGCAGATTCCTTAAAAATAGCATTATTAAAATGAGGGTTATCACAAAATTTTGATTTTTTGAAATCTACTTGATTGTGAAAGATGGAATTTATGAAAGTCGTATTATTTTTAAAAATACAAGCACGAAATAAAATCTTTCCATAGAAATTAAATTTATGAAACTCTGCCTGATAGTAGAAAAAATTTTCAAATTCGCATTCATTAAAAGTAAAATTTCCATACATATTATGAGCAAACACACAAAATGAAACGATACGATAATTCATTATGATACATTCTTCACATTTAAAATCTTTATGTATCCATACATTATTTGTGCTCCCTTTTATCTCTTCTTCATTAATACTTTTTATGAGGAATTTTTTAAAAACTACATTATTATCAATATGTAAAAGTAAATCATCAATTTTATCAATGCTTACATCTTGCATAAAGTGCATATCTTTAAATATCAACTCTTTACAAAGTAAATCCTCACTTTGCCTATCATTTCTTATAAATTCTATTTTTACATTGACAATCAAAGTATTGTTTTGATAAACAACGCGCTTATGCTTATCAAAGCTGAGTTGAGTAAGGAATTGCCAAAGATTAGGTTTCATTTCTGAACACGTCTTGGCATAAGCATTAAATTCTTCAAGGGTGATAGGTTTCATTTTATTATCTTGCCTTATTTTTTGAGGTTATCTCGTATTGTTTTGTTACTTGGATTGCTCCAAATACTTGCCTATCAAAACGCACAGCATTAGGCAAAACTCAAGTTGTCTTTCTTTGCTTAAATATTATTTAGCCAAAACGACTTCAACAAATTTCAGCTTGTTTTCTTCGCAATATTTTTTATTCATATTTTCAACAAATTCATCTTTAATACAATAAACACAAACAAGGCAATTTATCATATTAAGCAGAATGTTTGCGAAGTAAAGAATCTCTTAAGAGAATCACCAGCGACTCTCCCTCTTACAGAGGGTGAAGAATGACAAAATTTCTACCTGCACGGGAATATCACATTTCAGCGGGAGTGGTAATGACCCGATGCAAGATGGCAGAGCCACACAAAAGTAAGCAAAGCACAATCTGCAAAGTGCAAAACATCTCTTTTGAAATCACCAAAAATTAAAAGAGTATTTCACACTTTGAAGCCCACAAAGGCAAGATGTGGCACAAAGCTCAATCAAAGCATTAGGGTAAATATGATGGGTCGCTAAAAGGCATATGCGAGCCTACTACTTGCACATTCTGGGCTTTAAAAAGCTCCAAATATGATTTACGCGTTTTGAGCGCCTCTTGTTTGTCATTATCAAAGGCAATAGTAATATCTGGGTTTTGAATCTGCACATCATAGACATGCAATAAATCCGCCCAAAATACGATTTTTGCCTGCGTATCTTCAATACTTATGAGATTATGCCCGGGTGTGTGCCCATAAGCAGCTAGAGCCCGCACTTGCGTTTGCGTCTCAAAGAGTGGTTTGCTGTGGTCAAAAAATGCCTTTTTATCCTTGAGGGCAAGGAGGCTTCTCTTTATGAGTTCATTATCACTTTTAAGCCAAAACTCATATTCCCTCTCATCAATCAACATAAGGGCATTACTAAAGTTAAGCTCGCCTTTATCATTGAGTATGCCGCCTATATGGTCTGGGTGAGCATGCGTGATAATGATATGCGTAATATCGCCAAACCCCAGCCCATGCGCCTGAAGCTTCTCTTTAAGTGTGCCTTGAGTGTGGCTATAGCCCGTATCTACAAGAGCATTAAAGCCTTCTCCCTTAAGGAGCATAACATTATGCTGATTTTTTCTTACTTTTTTAGCGATTTCTTGCTTGTCTTTCTCTTCTATTATGAGCTTAGAGACCGGTGGGTCAAACTCACCGAGTGAAATAATATGCACATCAATATCGCTAAAATCTATAGCATAAACTATATGGGCTAGGGATAAAAGAGCAATAAAAAACTTTTTCATATTCTGCCTTTGTAAGTGGTTTAAAGGGCTTAAGTTAATATGAATGAATATATTTTTTCTTTAAATATAGAATCTTTTATGCACTTTTTGCAATTGTATTTTACAAAAATACTCATTTTAGGCAACTTCATAGCACAAAAGGCGTATTTTGATACACAGAAAAGTTCAGCCAATTTGAAAACATCACACTCGCACTTGACTTCCAAGAAAGCACCACTTCGCCCCGCTCATTGAAATAATACAAAGGCTTAGCTATATCTAAGCCCTTTTGCTTATCTCGCTCATATTCAAGCAAAAGCGTATCTTTAGCATATTCTGGGTGAGCGAGTATGAAATAATCTTTTTCATCCCTTAACGCACTTATACCGCTCTCCTCCCCTTCAAGCAAGATTTTAAGCCCGCTTGCGCGCACACTTTTTTCATCTATGCCTGAATGCCTTGAATGAGGCATTTTGACTATCTCATCTACGCCTGTGAGTAGGCTATCTTGTGTGATGATTCTATGCTCAAAGATACCAAAAGCCTTCGCACTAAGGGCGACTTTAGGAATCTTATGGAAATGATATAGCCCAGCCATAGCCCCCCAGCAGAGATAAAGTGTGCTTGTGCAATGGGCTTTAAGATAATCCATAATTTGCTTTAGCTCTTCCCAATACGCCACCTCTTCATAAGCTAAATGCTCCACAGGCGCGCCGGTAACAATCGCACCATCAAAATTGCGCCCCAAAATATCGCTAAAATTCACATAAAATCGCTCTAAATGGCTTTTAGATGTATTTGAGCCCACATAGCTCGCTGTGGAGAGAAGCGTGATATTCACCTGCAAGGGGGAGTTAGCCAGCAAAGAGAGAATTTGATTTTCTGTCTCTATTTTAATGGGCATAAGATTAATAATAAGCACCTCTAAAGTGCGTATATCTTGGTGTTGTGCCCTTTGTGTGTCAATCACAAAAGCATGACTTTTTAAAAGTTCAAAAGCTGGAATATCTCTAGGAATGATTAAAGGCATATGCCCCCCTTGATGTGATAGTTAAACGCATTATTGTGGGAAATTACTCCAAAACTCATAAAAAACATATTGCGATAGAATAAAGCCTAAGGGTAAATTAATAGCTACCCCTAAGCTAAAAGCCACAAAGGGCTTAAGCCCAACTTGCAAGATTTTCTTAAACTCTGTGCTTAAACCTATGCACAAAAATGTCCAAACAAAAATCCAATTCCTAAGCTCTTTGACAAAGCCTAAGGCTTCTTTTTGATAGAGTTTCTGACTATCAAGTGAAAGCAATGCCAAAAACAAAGTGCCTAAAATTGAAGCCACAATAAAGCCCAAAATAAACTTAGGAAACCGCTCCCAAATCGCACTTATGCTGACTTTTGATGTTATGGCTTGAGAATCTGTATGGGAATGTATTGTAACAGCATTTTCCTTATTAGCACTCTTTGACCAAAGCGCTATAGAGCAAAATGCTACAAGCACAGCCCATATACCTACAAACATATCTCTCCCAATCACTTTAATCAAAGTAAAGCTAGCAACAGCCCGCTCGCTCCCTAAGCTTTGAGCAGCTGCAAGCCCTGCAGCATCGGCAAACTCTGATGTACCTATCCATGCTCCAGCCACACCCATATCTAAGCCTAAATAGCGGCATAATGGTGGCAAGAGTATCACCATGACTACAGCCCAAAACACCACTATACTAATACTCACGCTTATATATTCAGCCTTTGCTTTAGCGGCATTCCCTATCACAATGGCTGCACTCACCCCGCATATACTTCCCCCAGCACCTAAAGTCGCCCCAAAGCTAGGCTCTAGCTTGAAAACTTTCGTGCTTATAAAAAATATGCTAAAAAAGGTGATGATCGTAATAATACAAGCTTGAGCTATCGCTACTCCACCAGCACTAAGAAGCAAATGCAAAGGCAGAGTAGCCCCCATAAGCACTATGCCTACTTTCACATACTGCTCTACTAAAAGCGTATCTTTAAACCATTGTGGCAAAGCAAAGCTATTACTTATTAAAAGCCCTAGAAGCAGCGCAATAAGCGGTGTCTCTAAGCTCCAAGCTTTGGCAAAAGTATGCGTGCTTAAAAGTGCCACCACCAAAGAAAGCACATACACGATACTAAAGCCTAAGACAAAATGCCTTGCATTACGTCCCAAAATATAAGCCCCCAAGGCAAAAATGGCTAAAAACAAAGCCCATAAAGCAAAGATATGAAATACACTGACATTCAAAGCTTTGAATATCTCACCTCCACTTCCCCAAGAGCTAAACTTCACCTTAAACACACTCAAAGCCCCCAACGCATCAAAAGCCCAAAACAAGCTTATAACACCAATCAAAAACAAACCTATAGCATTTGCCAAGCCATCTTCACTTGCAAAGACTTTCCCCCATTTTTTTATATACATTATGTTCCCCCATTATTCTCTCTATCATCTTATATACTTAAAGCTATGAAACACTTCTATACTTCTTGCATGATTCTTGCATTATTCACATCATTTTGGGCATTAAGCCTAAGCTTTGTGCCTAGTGCGAAGTCCTGCTTTAAGGGCGGGAGGACTATCCTCTGCCCAGCATAAGGCATACTTAGAGATGATTTCACCGCCTCCCCAAGTATCAATATAGCGGGTCTCTCAACCATTGCTGCCATTTGCTCTAATTGTCCTAAACTCCCTATAACTGCCTTTTGTTCCCTACAATCCACTTGAGAGACAAAAGCCGCAGGAATGCTCAAAGAAATGCCCAAATCCTTTGCATAAGCCACTATGCGCGAAGCGAAGCTATGAGCCATCATTACTATGAAAGTAAAGGGCGAGTTTAAAAGCCAAGTAAGCCACTCTGCATGGAAGATATTCTCCCTCAAATGCGCACTTACAATCAGCACGCCCGAGCTCACCCCCCTCAAAGTAGGCACTATCCCCGCACTCAATGCCCCACAGAGTGAAGAGCTAAGCCCCGCTATACATTCACACTCTACACCCTGCTTTTGTAAAAAGCTCACTTCCTCCCACACTCTACCAAAAAGCGCAGGGTCGCCCCCTTTAAGCCGACCTACGCATTTGCCTTCTCTAGCGTATTGAAGCATAAGGGCATTGATTGCTTCTTGCTTAAAGCTATGCTTACCTTTAGCCTTGCCTACATTTATACACTCTACACCCAAATGCTCCAAATATGCCCAAATCTCTTCCCCCACAAGATTATCTAATAATGCCACATCAAGCAGGCTTAAGCTTTCAAACGCCTTGAGCGTCAAGCTTGAGAGCTTATTGGGACCACAGCCTATAATAAACACCTTGCCTAAGTTCTCTTTACACAATGCCCTTATGCTTTGCTTGGCTTGCGCCCCTAGTGGCTTCGTGCGACTCTTTTGTAGCATATATGAAAAAGACGCAATAGCCTTAGGCAAAAGCGTAGCGATTTTATCCCTAATGTTTTGAGCCAGAAGGGGACTAGCACCATTTGAGCTTACAAGCACAGATACTTCACCCTTGCGCGTAATCGCACCGAAATAAAAATCACATAAATGCGGCATATCTACGACATTGAGCAAATACCCGCCCTTGCGCCTATAAGCAAACAAAAACTGCCCCAAAGCACCATCCCCACTCGCATCAACCACCAAGCCAAAGCCTCTTTTACTAATAAAATCACTTATATCCTCATGCCACTCTCTATCCATAATCGTATAGCCCATCTCCTCTGACATACCAAAATGAGCAAACACTATGTCTTCGCTTAAAGGAGAGAAAAATGCATCTTTTATCTCCTTTGCACAGATTTGTATCTCAAATCCCGCTTCTTTTAGCACTTGGTATTTTTGCTTGGCTACTGCCCCCGCCCCTATAAGCAAAGTTTTCTTAGGAGTGAGGGCTATAGGAAGCACATTTTTAGCATCTTGTTTTAATAATTTATTATCCCCCATAAGTTTTCCTTTAATCTATGCACCTTTTTTATTGTTTTCTTCCCCTATGCCTCTCTTGCTTAAGCTCACATCAAAAAGCTCATCACTTGTAAAATCATAATAAGGCTTTTGGTCTTCATCAAAATCTGGTATCTCTTCATACTTTTGGGCTAAAGAGATAATCTCCTGCTCTCCGCCCCCTTCTCCTAGCCATGATTCAAAGCTTGTAAATTTAGGCTTGTCTTTCATATAAGCTGATAAAACGGCATAAACAAATTCAGGTAATCTAAAGGCAGAAATATCTGCTATTTTTTTTCCTAGTCTTGTCTTCCCCTCCTCTATAAATGCCCCAACAAGCACATTATAAGCAGGATAAGAATGCTCCCCCTTGCGTTTAATCTTCCCAAAGAATCCTAAGTTTGCAGTGGCGTGATTTCCACAAGAATTGGGACAGCCAGACATATGCAGGCTAAAGCCTTGCAAACTATCAAGCTTCATATCTCTTTGGCTAAGGTAAGATTCAATAGCTAAAAGCGCACCCCTTGGGCGAGCTATCCCTAGCTGGCAAGTCGCTGCCCCTGTGCAAGCCACCATATCCCCCAGTAAAGTGGGCTTTAAACTTTGAGGAGAAAACTCCACTATAAGGCTATATAAAGAGAGCGCGAGCTTAGAGTTTAGATGCCTAAGATAGAGATTTTGCTCAGAGCTAAAGCAAATGCAACCTTGCGGGGCATACTTTAAAGCAATGCTTAGCTTCTCTGCCCACTCATAGGGTATATCCCCTAACTGCAAGGGTACTTTAATGTAATAATACCCTGCTTGCTTTTGCGGAGAGACAAAGCGACTCCACCATAGCTTTTCTTCCCTATTCATCTCTGGCAAGACAGTATCTTCAAGCGGAGGCAAAGATACAGAGTGAGATATATGAATCTCCCATCCCCCCTGCTGCCTTAGATATGCTATCTCTTTCTTAATAAGCCTTGCTAGCTCCTCCTCTCCCAATCTCTCTGCAACAAACCTTAGTCTTGCTTGAGACTTTCTCTCCCTATCACCAAACTTATCAAAAACGCGTTTTATGCTCTCTGCGACCAAAAACACTTCATTATCAGGGATAAAGTCAAAAAGCTTAAACCCCAATCTACTTTTTGCCCCCAAACCCCCTGCAGTATAAACGATAAACCCCCTTTTTTCCAAACCTTTATTGTCTTTATTAATAGTTGCTATAAAGCCCACATCTGTGATAGTTGCTAGGCTTCTATCAGCCCGAGAGCTAGAAAAGGCGATTTTAAACTTTTTGGGCAAGGTAAAGCTATCCTTAAGCCCTAAAAACTTGCTTGTGAGCGCATTTGCATAAGGCTGCACATCAAACACATCATCTAAAGCCACCCCGCTTAGCACATCACTCACAATATTACGTACACAGCCCCCTCCGCTGCCTCGTCCTGTAATGCCTATCTTATGGCAAGATTCTATAATCTCGCACAAATCCTCAAAGCGCGCATAATGCAGCTGCAAGCCTCCCCTTGTAGTTACATGCAGCTTTAAGTTCGCAAACTTTTTAGCAAAGCCAGAGAGCGCTAAAAGCTGCTTTGGGCTCACCACTCCCCCATGCGTTTTTAATCTAATCATATAAGTATTTCTTTCTCTTTGCTCATAGATTCCATAAGGTACGCGGATAGCCTTAAATGCGGCAGCATCTATTTTGCCATTTTTGAAGTCATCATAACTTTGCTTAAAAAACGCAAAATCATCCCTTAAAACCGAATCTGGTATGTTATACACACTCATCTCTCCCCCCTCCATTTATTACATATCTAGCCCATTAGGGCACAATCGCAAAAGCCCTCACAGGAAACCCGGGAAATCCCTCAAATTTAGGCACACCTATGACAATAAGCCCTCCCTTTGGTGGCAAAAGCGTGAGATTATTTAATATCTCTAGCTGGAATTTATTGTGTGCTAGTACAAATTTCTCACTCTCAAAAAAGCCATTTTTTGCCACATCAGCGCTGCCATCGGTATCAAAAGTTTCATGCCCTATAGCCACAACTCCCCTTTTGTTTAAAAGCAAATCAAGTGCTTCTATGCTCCAGCCGGGCGTATGAGGATTACCTTTAGAATCTTTATTGCTAAAATCACTTTTACCAAATCTTTTGCTCCACCCACTTGCAAAAGCCACAAAGCTCCCGCTAGGGATCTCCCCATGTATTGCCTCCCAATCCAAAATGTCCTGCGCGCTTAAAATAAAATCCGGATTCTGCTCTACTTCGCGCTCCTTATTCACCACCACCAAAGGCAAAATAAACTCTTTAAGCTCGATTTGCTCTAAAGTGCGTTTATTATCTACAAAATGCACAGGCACATCAATATGCGTGCCATATTGCGTTACAAAACTCACCTTATGCACAAAGAATCCATCTTCTGCCACACTATAGGGAGTCTCTATCTCCAAAGCAGGGAAAGCCCCAAATCGTGGAATCTCTGGGCTTACATTATGAGTCAAATCAATCCATTTGCCCTTTTGCAACACTTGCAATGCTTCTAAAAGTGTTTTATCTGTATTCAAACTCTCTTGCGGAGAGCTTGAACAGCCAAGGAATAAAATTGCCGCTAAAAGGCTTAAAGTCAAAGATTTCATATATGCTCCTTTTGTGTTTATTTTTATGATTCAAGGGCTTGCTTTAAATCCGCGATTAAATCATCAGCATTTTCTAAACCTATGCTTAGGCGCACTGTGTTTGGCGTGATACCCGCAGATAGCAGCTCTTCTTGGCTAAGTTGAGAATGCGTGGTTGAAGCAGGGTGAATAATAAGGCTTTTGCTATCACCAATATTCACAACCACCGCAAAAAGCTCTGTCGCATTACAGATTTGCTGCGCCTTTTGATGACTTTCTACCTCAAAGCTCAAAAGCCCGCTTGCTAGGGCATTGGTATAATATTTCTTTAGCAAGGCATTATAAGGATCAGAATCTAGCCCCGGATAAGCCACACTTTTTACCTTAGGGTGAGATTGTAAAAACTCTGCGACTTTCAATGCACTTTGGCTATGCTTTTTAATACGAAGCTCTAAAGTCTCCAAACCTTGCAAAATAATCCATGCCGCTTGCGCGCTTAAAGTCGCCCCGATATTCCTTAGCCACTCAATAATTACGCGTATAGAGAAAATAGGCAAGGGGAGGCTCGCATATATAAGCCCATGATAGCTAGGATCTGGGGTATTAAAGGCAGGATAACGTGGATTATCTTCAATCAGCGCATTTAAGCCATTTCTCTCTATAATCGCCCCACCTAGCGCACTTCCTTGCCCATTGATATATTTACTCAAACTATATACCACTACATCTACACCATAATCAAAAGGCTTGTGTAAGAATGCTGTAGCAACGGTATTATCACAAATAGTGATGATTTTATTTTGTTTAGCAATTTGAGTGATTTTCTCTGTATCAGCTATGGAAATTTGCGGATTTGAGAGACTTTCAAAGAAAATTGCCTTAGTTTTTGTATCTATCAGCTTGGGGAGGGAATTTTCTATATCATCTATATCAAAAACCCTCACTTCTATGCCAAAACGCTTTAAAACATGCACAAGCAGAGTTTGTGTGCCGCCATAGATTTTGTTTGAATACAAAATATTATCGCCATTTTGCGCACAATTCACAAGCGCGTAAAAAATCGCACTCGCCCCGCTTGCTGTAGGCACACCAAATGCCCCTCCCTCTAGGGCAGCTAGCCTAGCCCCTAAGACATCAACCGTGGGATTTGTAAGTCTGGAGTAGATATTCCCTAACTCTTGCAAGCCAAATCGTGCTGCGGCTTGCTGGAGGGATTCAAAACTATAGGCGGTATTTTGATAAATTGGCACACTCATTGTGCGCTGTGTATCATAAGTATAACCTGCGTGTAATGCAAGCGTATCTGGTGAAAATTTATTATGTGTTAAATTTGCCATTTTGTGTCCTTTATTTAAAATTAACGAGGTGATATTATCACAAAAAAATGAGATTACAATATGTAATATATGAAAATATGTAATTTTTTGCGGAGATGTTACTTTTTTACATATTTTTTAAAATACATATTGTAATTTTAATTTTTTGATGAAATACAGCGAGTTATCTCTCGGTAATAACATGCTTAATTCACATTTTCATTTACTCTCAAGGAAGATGAAGCCAAAAGTGTATCATAACCCAAATATCTTATTGGAAGTTTTGAGTGGTTGTATTGATTTGATGTCTTGGTTTGCAAAAATAAATTTTGCAAACCGCCTAAAGCCCTGCGGGGGGCACTCTATACTAACTTTTTTGCCCTTTTTTGGGTGTGGTTTGAGCTTCTCGCCTGTGTGGTTAGTTTGTCATTCTGAGCCTGTGAAACAGGCGAAGAATCTCTCTTATCCGCTAAAGACTCCTTAACAGAAACACTAGAAAGGCAGTTATTTTGTCATGTCTTGCGGGCTTTATGCCCGAAGAATCTCTTTTAGATTACTAGAAAATCCGTTAGCTTGTCATTCTGAGGGAGCACGAAGTGCGACCGAAGAATCTCTTAAAGAATCACTAGTCGTCAAAAGAGATTCTTCACCCCTTGCAGGGGTTCAGAATGACAAACTAACAACATTTACTAAAAATCCAAAAAGCAATGATTCACAGAAAGCCCACAGAGATTCTTCGGTTGCTACGCTCCCTCAGAATGACAACGGAATGAAATCTGCTAGAAATCCAAGTAGCAATTCTTCGGTAGCCATCACGCCTACCAGCAAGGGCTGACAAACTAAACAAAGTCTTTAAATAAACTGCAATTAAGCAATACACTTACGCCTTACTTAAGAAAACAAACTTATCCCTCTTTCTTGCCCCCTCTTTTTATCCCCTCTTTTTACCTAATCTTGGAGTCCGCATTGATATGCAATTATTCCATCACATACATCACATAAAGGTATGAAAGATTAAGATTCTCTAAGTAAAATCCCTAAATCATTGAACTCTATTAAGGTAATGGAGGCTTAGAATGAAAGCCGGCGCGTTTTTTTGGATTATATTTGGCTTAAGTGCATATGCGATGTATTATGTTTATTCTGCATATTTAATGGATATGCTTATAGCACTTTTAATTTCTATTGCGACTTTTGGCTTATATACTTATCTCTCACACCATATCAAATACCCCATTATCTCTGCTTTTATTAGTGTGTGTATTCTTGTGTTGCTCTTATTTGTGCCATTGTTTTTTTTGATTAAAAGTATCATCACTCAAGCCACAGAGCTCACACTTAATGCCTCTGCCTTTAGCGCATTTATCGAGGGGGCTAAGGGGGAGATTCTCTCCCTTTTTGCTTCATTCCCCGAAGTTCAAGCCAAAATTGAATCTGCTCTGCAAAATATATCAGCTACCTCCATCCTTAGCTATATCTTTAACTTCAGTTCCCAACTTGGCAAGTCAAGTTTAAGATTTATGGTAGATACAGGCTTTATCATTGTGTTTTTATTCTTTTACTTCCTCTATGGGAAGCAAGCATATATGTATGTACTCGAGCTTATACCCTTTGATAATGCCCAAATCTCGCTTGTCTCTAATGAAGTAACTAACACCATTAAAGTGGTCTTTTATACTTCATTACTCAATATCGTTTTGCAAGGCTTTGCCTTTGGCGTGATGATTGTTTTCTTTGGCTATGATGGGATATTTTTTGGTATGCTTTATGGACTAGCTTCCATTGTGCCTATCATCGGCGGGGGCTTAGTGTGGCTACCACTTGGGTTTTATGAATTCTATCTTGGGCATACGCAAAATGCCATTATCATCGCTGTTTATGCGCTTGTAGTATGCGCGGTGTTGATTGATAATATCATCAAGCCCATTTTAATTGGCATTATCAATAAAAAAGTGCTAAAAACTTCAGTGAAAATCAATGAATTGCTGATTTTCTTTGCGATTTTAGCGGGGCTTACAAGTCTTGGATTCTGGGGGATTATCATCGCCCCTGCCCTCACCGCGCTCTTTATCTCACTTTTAAGAATCTGCAAAACTCAAACCATTAAGACAGATTTAGGCAAAGAAGACTTGGGAGTAAAGTGAATAATTTTTAGCTTCAAAGTGGAGCGGAACTCATCTCTACTTAGCTCAAAGCACACATCGCCACTCTGCCCTACCTCACGCATAAATGGAGCGAAAAACTCAATACCCACAAGCTTAATATGAGCCCTCCTATCATAAAGGACATATTCAAAATGCTTGCCATCCTTGCCTATGGGCTTTATGGATTGTATCAGCAAATCCTCGCATATAAATAAAGGTATGGGATTCCCCTCCCCAAATGGAGCAAACTCCTCGCATAATGCCAAAAGCTCATAATCAATCTCTTCACTGCCAATAATGCCAAGTATGGGCTCTTGTGCTCGTGCCTCATACATAAAATGCTCCCCTAAAGTGCCTATAAAATCTTCTAATATATCCACACTTAAACTTAAGCCAACCGCGCCCTTATGCCCACCAAAGTGAAGCAAATAAGAATCTACGCAAGTAATGCTGCCTATAAGATTTGCTCCTCCCTCACTTCTGCCGCTGCCTTTAAGCACATCTTTATGTTTATTGAACACAAAGGCACTTTTTTGATATTCTTTAGCTAAAGTAGCCGCCACAATGCCTAATACCCCCTCATGCCAGCCCTCCCCATAGCTTAGAATAAAATGCTCCTTCTCTATAACACACTCTTTAGCGGCTGCTAAAACCTCCGCTTGAATGGCTTTACGCTCTGCATTTAAAGATGAAAGCTTGGCATAGAGTTGGTGTGCTTGGGTGAGATTTTCAGACACTAAAAACTCCAACGCAATATCCGCACTTGCCATACGTCCTGCAGAGTTTAAAAGCGGGGCGATATAAAATGCTAAAGTTTGTGCATTGATATACTTATATTTGAGGCAGAGAAACTCCGCCAAAGGGCTTTTCGCACTCTGCAAGGCTTGCAAGCCTTTTTGCACAAGTATGCGATTAATCCCCACAAGGGGCATTACATCACCAATGCTCGCTATGGCAAGGTATTCAAAAAAGCATTTCATATCAATATCTGCTTGCAAGGCTTCTTTGAGTGCAGCACAAAAATACCATGCCACTACCGCACCACAAATGTCCTTTTGAGGGAAAGAGCATTGAGGCAGGTGAGGGTCAATAATCACACTAGCCTTTGGGAGTTCTTTACTTGGGGTATGATGGTCTGTAATCACAAGCGGGATATGCGCTTTCGCACACCATTCCCCCGCACACATCGCACTTATGCCATTATCTACACTGATTATCACAGCGGCATTATGGGCATGCTTTTGCAATAATGCCGCGCTAATGCCATAGCCATCGATAAAACGATTAGGGATAACAAGCCGCATACGCTCATAGCCTAAAAGCTTAAAAAACTTCACCATAACCGCACTTGCGCATATCCCATCTGCGTCATAATCCCCCACTACAAGCACTTCTTTGGCATTTTTAATACATTGCGCGACAATTTGCGCCCCTTGTGTGATATGAGCTAAACTCTGCGGAAGGGGGAGATGAGAGAGTGAGAAAATGCCTCTTTGCACATCGCGAGATTTAAGAATCTCCACGACATCTGCTTTATTGATATAAGGATAAGACATGGCTATTTTTTATGCTTTAAGGTATGCTTGACAAACTCAAGGATAATGGGGTTTGGTCGTTGAAGGCGAGAGGTAAATTCTGGGTGGAATTGCACGGCAACAAACCAAGGGTGATTTGATAACTCAATAGCCTCTATAAGTCCATTACTTTGCGCACTTATCACCATGCCATGTGCTTCAAAAAGATCCCTATAAGCGGGGTTTGCCTCATAGCGATGACGATGTCGCTCTTTAATAAGGCTTGCGCGCCCATAGGCTTCATAGAGCTTACTACCCTCTTTTAAGGAGCATTCATACTCGCCTAAGCGCATTGTCCCACCCATAGGTGAAGTATGCGTTCTTAGCTGCATATTGCCTTGTGTATCAATAAAATCTTCAATCAAATACACTACAGGCTCTTTCGTGTGGGGATTAAACTCTATAGAATCTGCCTCAGCTAGCCCTAGCACATTGCGTGCAAACTCAATCAAAGAAAGCTGCATACCCAAACAAATCCCTAACATCGGTATGCCCTCAACCCTCGCATATTTAATGGCATTAAGCTTGCCCTCTATGCCCCGCTCACCAAAGCCCCCGGGGATAAGGATAGAATCTACATTATGTAATAAACTTGGCTCTTGAATGAGCGCCTCACTATCAATCCATTTGATATTCACACCTATGTCGGTATTTGCCCCTGCGTGGATAAGCGATTCTATAAGAGATTTATATGATTCTTTAAGGCTAAGATATTTACCCACAAAGCCAATGGTAATATGCGACTTTGGGGCGATGATTTTTTTAACAAGCATATTCCAATTATCCATTTTGGGCTCTAATTTCTCTAGCTTTAAATGCCTTGCTATGGGGATAAGTATCCCCTCATCTAAAAAATTAAGAGGACATTTATAAATGCTCTCTGTATCTTCTGCGACAATCACGCTATCATCATCGACATCACAACTCATCGCAAGTTTGCGCTTTAAGTCTTTATCAAGGCTTTTTTCACATCGTGCTACGAGAATCTGCGGGGAAATCCCTATGCGCCTTAACTCTTGCACTGAATGCTGCGTGGGCTTAGTTTTAAGCTCCCCTGCGGCACGTATAAGGGGAATGAGTGTAACATGTATAGAAATTACCTGATTTGATCCTAGCTCATGCTTCATTTGCCGCATAGCTTCCAAATAAGGCATACCCTCTATATCGCCAACCGTCCCTCCAAGCTCTACAACAAGAAAATCTCTATCCTCTCCTGCAAGTCGTATGCGCGCTTTGATTTCATCTACAATATGGGGGACAATCTGAATCGTTTTCCCCAAATATTTGCCTTTGCGCTCATTTTCAATCACAGACATATATACTTGCCCGGTAGTGAAGTTATTAGTCTTATGAAAATCTTTATTTAAAAAGCGCTCATAATGCCCTATGTCTAAATCCGTCTCCGCTCCATCACAGGTCACAAACACTTCCCCATGCTCTAAAGGGCTCATTGTGCCCGGATCTACATTAATATAAGGATCAATTTTAAGAATAGATACATTATAGCCGCTATGTTGAAGTAAGGTTGCTATTGAAGAAGAGGTAATGCCCTTGCCTAGAGAGCTTAGAACCCCTCCTGTTACAAATATATATTGAGCCATGCGAAGCCTTTAAAGTGATAAATTAGATTGGCAATAATATTAAATCCGTGGTTAAAAGCTCGTTAATTTACTTTATTTTGTATTTTCTTACCTATGATTCTACTCTAATCCAAGCTTTAATTAACATCAATAAGGAGCATACATTGCAAGATATTCTGCTTTTATCTATTGGTCTATTTATCTGTGCATATACCATTCCAAGCATTATTTTAGCTATGCTACAAAGCAAACATATCAAACTAGAGTTGCATAAACCTGCCGTTCTTTTAGAATCAGAAGACTATATCTTAGCAGGAGAATATGCCCTCGCCTCCCTTAGGCTTAATATCATCTCTCAGCTCTATGAAATGCTTATTTTCATCTTTTGGCTTACTTTTGGCTTAAGCTGGCTCTCTGCGGGGCTTGAATCTTTTTTCCCTCAAGCCAACTTCTCTTCTGCCTTTTCTTTAGAGGGCAATACACTCTATTATGATGTCGCTCTGGTGCTAAGCTTTGTGCTCTTAAATAGCATTGCAAACCTCCCCTTTACTATCTATCAAGTATTTGGGCTTGATAAAAAATTTCATTTCTCTAAGCAAACACCTCGCATTTTTATTACAGATTTGTTAAAAACATTTGTTTTGAGTGTGATTATTGGCGGTGCGGTTGTTGCATTGCTTATTTTTATTATTGATAATTTTAGGCTGTGGTGGATTTTAGGCTTTGGAGCACTCCTTGCTATAGTGATACTCGCAAATTGCATTTACCCCACCTTAATTGCCCCACTTTTTAATAAATTCACCCCGCTTGATGATGAAAATCTCAAATCACGTATAGAATCACTTCTTAATACCATAGGCTTTAAAAGTAATGGCGTTTTTGTTATGGACGCTTCTAAGCACGATGGGCGGCTTAATGCGTATTTTGGCGGCTTGGGGAAGAGTAAGAGAGTTGTGCTCTTTGATACCTTGCTTGATAAAATCAGTGCCGATGGGCTCATTGCGATTTTAGGACATGAGTTGGGGCATTTTAAGCATAAGGACATACTTAAAAATATAGTGATTATGGCAAGTTTGCTTTTTGTGCTCTTTTTTGTCGTGGGGCATTTGCCTAGCGCACTTTTTAACGCATTAGGCTTAGCTCATAATGGATCTGGCATACTTATTATTATGCTCCTTATCTCTCCTGTCATTGCTTTTTGGTTTATGCCGCTAGTTGGCTATTTTAGCCGCAAGGCAGAATATGCCGCTGATGAATTTGGTGCTCATATTTCAAGCAAACACTGCCTTGCAAATGCTCTTGTGCGGCTTGTGAATGAAAATAAAAGTTTCCCAAGCTCCCACCCTGCATATATTTTCTTTTATTGCACACATCCTCCACTCTTACAAAGGCTTAAAGCCCTTGATTATGAAATCCAGCATTGAAGCACTCTTAAAACAGGGCTCCTTAGAGCTGCAAAATGTGGCAGAAGAGCTAAATCTCAAGCCACATTTTGAGAGTGAGATTCTCCTTGCTTTTATCCTTAAAAAACCTCGAGTGTATCTCCACACACATACTAAAGATTCTGTAGAATCTCCCCTTGCAGAGCACTATCTCTCGCTTATCAAAATGCGTAAAAATGGTATGCCTATTGAGTATATCACACAAAGTGCGAGCTTTTATGGGTATGAATTTTTTGTGAATCCAGATGTGCTTATCCCTCGCCCAGAGACTGAACTGCTTATTGAAGAAGCAAGGGCGATTATAGAATCCCATAATATCCGCTCTATAGCAGAGATTGGCATAGGTTCAGGCGTGATTACCACCACACTTGCTAGGCTTATGCCACAATGCCACTTTTTCGCCACAGATATAAGCCTAGAAGCCTTAAATGTAGCCAAGCAAAATATCGCCACACACGCAAAAAACGCAAACATCACTCTGCAGCATTGCTCCCTGCTCCCACCCAATGCCCCTCGCTTTGAGCTCCTAGTGAGCAATCCCCCTTATATAGAAGAGGGCTATCCTATCAGCAAGCCCCTCACCTTTGAGCCAAAAGTCGCTCTTTTTGGAGGTAAAGACGGACTAGATGTATATAGAGAGATTATCAATCTTGTATCAAATTATTCAAATGTATGGCTTGTTTGCGAGATAGGTTATAATCAAAAAGCAGCCCTAGAAGCGCTATTAAAAGGGGCAAAGCATATTCACTTTTTTAAAGATTTAAGCGGTTTAGATAGGGGCTTTAGCGCGTATTTCCCCTAAAGGCGATGTTTTGAAAAGTCAATCAAATCCTGCACACTCACCACACAAAAGGGAAACATCAGCATAGCGATTTTAAAAATTTCAAAACTTGTTAGCGCATCAGCGTACGCACGATGAGAAACAGGAGTGTGTATGCCTAAAAAGTCATTGAGATATGAAAGCCCATATCGACGTGCAGGGATCGTTCTTTGTGCAAGCTCTATCGTGCAAAGCTTGGGATTAAGTAAGCCAAACATACCGCACTTTCGCAAGTGAATATCTAAAAAATTGTAATCAAAATTCACATTATGCGCCACAAACACGCTATCGCCTAAAAATGTGCGAAACTTTGCTAGGACTTCCTTTTTTTTAGGGGCATGGGCTATATCTTTAGAAGTAATACCTGTAAGGTTACTAATAACTTCAGGCACGCAAGCAGCATACACGAAGCTTTCAAAAGATTCTATAATTTCACCATTGCGAGTTTTTATCGCGCCAATCTCTATAATATCGCTACTTTTGGGCTTTGAGCCATTGGTTTCAATATCTACAAACACCAAATCACTCTCACGCCAGAGCTTTTTAAAAGTATTGAGACTAAAGTACATGCCATCATTACGCACCTCTATATCTAAAGGCGCACCACAGCCTTTGAGTAACTCTAATTCAGAATCTAAATCTGCATAAAGCCCGCCTATACTTTTAATATACATATAAAACTGCTTTTTGCTCATAGGCTCTAAACGCCTTAAACGCAGTCTTTCAAAAAGTTGGGAATAGGTCATAGACTATCTAAGGGCAGCTATGGATTTCGCATAATCTTGTGAGTTAAACACAAAACTTCCCGCCACCACCATATCAATCCCCGCATTTTTTAAAGCTTGGATATTTTTATCACTCACGCCCCCATCAATCTCTAGCATACAGGCAGGATTTAATCTATCGCGCATTTTTTTGAGATTAGCAAGTTTGGTTAGACTAGAGGGAATGAAGCTCTGCCCGCCAAAGCCCGGATTCACACTCATTAGCAAGATGACATCAATATCAGGCAAGATATATTCTAAAAGCTGCTCATTTGTATGGGGGTTAAGCACCACACCAGCCTTAATACCCGCATCTTTAATATGCCAAATAAGGCGATGTAAATGCACCACTTCCTCTATATGCACGCTTAAAATAGCAGGCTTTAAGGGGATAAATAAATCTACAAAAAATGGCACATTTTTTACCATAAGATGAATATCAAGGGGTTTAGAAGAAGCCTTAGCAATATGCTCTACCACGCAAGGACCCATGGTAAGATTTGGCACAAAATGCCCATCCATGACATCTATATGCACATAATCACAACCCGCAGCACAAATACGCCCTACCTCTTCTCCCAATCTTAGAAAATCTGCTGCGAGCATACTAGGGGAAACAAGCACTTCTTTTTTCATTCTTATCCTTTATGTATGCCATAAACTTTAAAAATGATTGTAACACAAAAAGCTACACCTGCCTAAAACCTTAAACTTTATAGCTACAATACTCTACTCTAAAAATAAGGGGGAGAGATAGTGATGGGGAGAAAGTATGGCGGAGGGAAAATGTCTAAGCTTAAAGCATTGTATATGCCTACATTTATCTGCCCAGATACACTCATAAAGCCCAAGCAAGCCTTTATCAACTATGGCTTTAGCATACCTATGCAACATATACTATCTCCACGCAACCCTAAGGCTATTGTAATCTTTATAGGCGGCTTTTGGGATACCATTATGTGTGCGGTATATAGGGAGTTTGAAGTCTTTAACACACCCTCTTGCATTAAAATATATGCAAGCTTTGATAGCAGCACGCTTTTTAGTACTTATCTAAAAAGCCTCTGTGCATATCAGCTCCCGCTTTTTGTGATCGCTCACTCATGGGGAGGAAGTAATTTTTATAAAGCCCTGCAACATAGCCTTGATACCCCGCTGCATTACCTCCTTACCCTTGATCCTGTGGGCTATCATACGCCCAAAATCCGCCCGCCTTATCTTCAAAAATGGGAGAATGTCTATATAGCAGATAAACCCTCATATTTACGGCGTACGAATATTATCGCTCTTATAGGGCATGCGTGGAACGCAATACCTCTAAGTGATACAAATATCCCACTCTATAAACCTGCCCACCACGCGAGCATTTCCCCAATGATCGCCGCAAGTAGCTTTGAACTAGAGCTTAAGAAAATCATTAAACTTTGAATATTAGAATCTTGGAGCTACAAAGGAGCGTGCCACATTAAGGAGATGACCCATATAAGGAGATGAAATGGTAGATATGATTATTGAAACGCTAAAAGAATCTGCTATCCATATAGACACATTGCTTAAAACCCACAAGGGAGGCTATTTGCAGAGCACAAATACAAGCGGAGATACACAGCTTGAAGTAGATGTCAAAGCAGATAAAATCCTTGAAGAGGCATTACTTGAGCTCCCTTGTGTAAAGGGTATCTGCAGTGAAGAGCAAGCAGAGCTGCATTATTCAGCATATCAAGATGCTCCATATATTGTGGCATATGACCCACTTGATGGCTCTTCACTCATTGATAGCAATCTTAGCGTGGGGAGTATCTTTGGTATTTATAATCAAAAGCTTAGCGCACAAGCACTCATAGCAAGTGGCTATATCATTTATGGACCTGCCCTTGAAATAGTCATAGCCCAAGAGCAAGTCTTGCACTATCACTACAATGGAAATATATGGCAAAACTTAGGGGCATTAGAGCTAAAGAAAAAGGGCTATATCAACGCACCCGGTGGCACGCAAAAGCATTGGGAAGCAAAACATAAAACACTCATAGAATCACTTTTTGCACAAGGGTATCGCTTGCGCTATTCTGGCGGGGCAGTGCCTGATTTACACCAGATTCTCATTAAAGGCGGAGGGTTATTTAGCTATCCTGCCACAAGCGATGCGCCTCAAGGCAAGCTACGCAAGCTTTTTGAGGTATTTCCCTTTGCTTTCATATATGAGAAAGCAGGAGGTGAAGCGAGCACAGGCACACAAAGAATCTTAGACCTTGAAGTGGGGCATATCCATGAGAGCACACCTTGCTTTTTTGGTAGCCTTGAAGAAATGAAACTTGTAAGGAATATTTATGAATGAAGCAAACCTAGCCCAAAACATAGCAATAGAATCTCCCATAAAGACTTCAATAGGAGCTTCAGCACAAGCTGCAATAGAGCAAGGAGATGATATTTATGAGCAAAGACTACAAGAGAAAACAAGCCTTTTGCAGCAATGCCAGCATGATAAATCCCTAAAAAGCTGCTCATTGTGTGAATCCTTTATAGGCTGTGAAGTGCGCGATGCGTATGTAAAAGCCGTATATGAGAGTATGTCTAAAGGACAACAAGGCAATTTTGATTTTAACTAGATTCCTAAAGGAGTATTATGGAGCAAAAAATCTACATTACCTCGCCTATTTATTATGTCAATGATGTCCCTCATATCGGGCATGCTTATACGACATTTTTATCTGATATGCTAAAAAAATTCTATACCCTAGAGGGTAAAGATGTGCTTTTCACCACAGGGACTGATGAACATGGGCAGAAGATAGAGCAATCTGCCCAAAAGCACGCCCTTAGCCCCAAAGCTTATGCGGATAAAATTAGCCTAAGATTCCGTGAGTTGTGGAATGAATTTAGCATAGATTATGATATTTTTGTGCGCACCACTGATGAATCTCACTGCCTTAGTGTGCAGAGGGCATTTGAGATTATGTATGCAAAAGGAGATATTTATAAGGGCAGCTATGAGGGGCATTATTGTATCTCTTGTGAGAGCTTTTTTACCAAAACGCAGCTAGGAGCAAATGAATCTTGCCCTGATTGCGGGAAGATAACCCAACTTGTGCAAGAAGAGAGCTACTTTTTTGCATTAAGCAAGTATGAGAAGCCTATTTTGGAATATCTCAAATCACACCCTAAAATGATTGCCCCCGCATTCTATCAAGATGAGATTATAAACTTTGTCCAAAATGGCTTAAATGACCTCTCCATTACTCGCACGAGTTTTGAATGGGGGGTAAGCCTACCAGAAAATCCTACACGAGATGATAGTAAAAAGCATGTAATGTATGTATGGCTTGATGCGCTTTTAAGCTATCTTAGCCCGCTTGGATATTTAAGTGATAATGCCAAAATGCCTTATTGGGAGGGAGCTATACATTTTGTAGGTAAAGATATATTGCGCTTTCATGCGATATATTGGCTTGGATTCTTAATGAGCCTCTCTCTCCCGCTACCTAAGCATATCTACGCACATGGCTGGTGGACAAGAGATGGAGCAAAAATGAGCAAAAGTATCGGCAATGTGGTGAATCCAAAAGAAATGGCAGATATATATGGCGTAGAGCCTTTAAGGTATTTTTTACTCCGTGAAATGCCCTTTGGGCAAGATGGAGACTTTAGTGAAACATCTTTGATTGAGCGCATTAATACAGAATTGGGCAATGATTTAGGCAATCTCTTAAATCGGCTCTATGGTATGAGTGAGAAATACTTTGACTTAAGCATAGATAGCACCGATGTGAGAGCATATTTTGAAAATGAGCTAGAGCAACTTCATACATACATACACAATGCTTTAGAGAAAATGCACCTTATGCAACCTCATCGCTTTATTGAAGAATTATGGAAGATTTTTAGTCTCGGTAATCACGCCATTAGCAAATATGAACCATGGAATCTCATTAAAGAGCATAAAAATACCCAAGCTATGGCTTTACTAGCCCTTATAGCCAATATCCTTGCTAAGGGGAGCATTCTCCTCTATCCCATTATGCCTAAAAATGCTACAAAAATCGCGCGCTCCTTGGGTTTAGACATAAATGCCAAAAGCTTTGAATCTTATATCACAAAAAATCAGCTCCTCCCACTCATTACTTTAGAGAAGATTCCACCGCTTTTCCCACGTTTAGAATCTAAACCCAAACAACAGCAAACACATAAGGAAAAAGAAGAAGTGAGAGAAAATCTGCTTGATATAAAAGACTTCCACAAGCTTGATATATGCATAGGCACGATTGTGGAGTGCCAAGCTATAGAAAAAAGTCAAAAACTATTGAAACTCTTAGTAGATATTGGGGAAAACAAGCCACGACAGATCATTTCAGGCATTGCCCAACATTACACGCCTAAAGATCTAATTCATAAGCAAGTATGCCTTATTATCAACCTCAAGCCAGCAAAACTTATGGGGCAAATCAGTGAGGGAATGATACTTGCTAGTTCTGATGAAAATGGCTTATCGCTCCTTAGCGTGGATAAGGCGCGAAAAAACGGGAGCAAGATTAGCTAATTTCTCTACTCAAGGAAGTTATGTGAGGGTAAATGAAATTGTAGAAATCGCCAAAGGCGTCCTCATTCAAGCACCATCTATTGCTATGTTTTCTCGCATAATCTGCGATGCGGGGCAGATTCAAAGGGGAGATTTATTTATCGCATTGAATCCATCGCATATAGAGCAGGCTATTTTAAATGGCGCATATGGGATTATTTGCGAGAGAGAGATACCCATAAGCGATAAAGAAGTTGCCTATATTCTTGTAGAAAATATGCAAGACTGCCTCGTACGATTAGTGCGCTATAGGCTTTTAGTGCAAGATATTGCATTCATTAGCGCTTTAAGTCCTATTGAACAAGCCATAGCTAAAAATATTATTGATGATGAAAGGGTGTGCTTTTTTAATGGAGATATTAGTGCATTTTGTGAGCTTTTAAATCAACCCTTGCATTTTATTATCACTAATAATACGCAGATTATGGAGCTTGGATTTAACACCATACAAGTAAATAAGCCTAAAGAGCGTCCATTCCTCACGCTCTCTTATACACTTTTTGATAGCACTATTCTCTATAAAGATATGCACTATCGCATTAATCTCCCTAAACTCTTTTTTAATGAATTAAGCACGATTTTGCACTTTTGCGAGCAAGAGGGGCTTAGCTGCCATCTTGGCAATTTTAAATATATCCCCTTTTTTAAGCCTAATTTTTTAAATGCTTTTGGCAAAGTCATAGAATATGGGCAAGCCTCAAAAGTAGCCATTGCTGAAGAAGATATAGAGCAATTTAAACGTTATATGGCTTATATCGCCAATAACGCCGCTTGGGGGAAAACACTCTTTTTGGTGCCCAAAATGTATGTAGAGCTTTTTAGCCAAATCGCCCAAACCTTTGCATACAACTCACAAGAAGAGCTATGCTCATATATTCATAGAGAGAATTTTAACTTCGCCCTTATTTTAGGCATTAATGATGATACCCTAATCAACGCGCTCAATACAAACCACAGGCAGATTCTCGAGCCAGATTTATTCTCAGGTATGTGGAATGAAGAGCAGCAACTTTGAAGAATATGCCCTCACAAAAGCACAACATATTCTAAAAGCAAAAAACATAGCCCCGCTTTTGGCGCAGATAGAGTCTCTCCCTAAGATTGAATCTACATTTTATAGCGATAATGGAATCCACATTTGCACATCACAAACACTTGATTCTAAAGTATGTGAGAGACTCTATAACCTTGCTTATACGCTTAAACCATGGCGTAAGGGACCATTTTTTTTATTTGATATACATATTGAGAGTGAGTGGAAAAGCTTTATAAAATGGCAGATTCTCGCGCCTCATTGTGATTTAGGCGGTAAAAGAGTAGCTGATGTAGGTTGCAATAATGGGTATTATATGTTTGAAATGCTATTACATAATAAAGCCAATGCCCCATCAAAGATTATAGGATTTGACCCTAGCGGGGTTTTCAAGGCACAATTTGATTTTATGAACCACTTTATTGGAGCACCATTAGACTTTGAACTCCTTGGAGTAGAAGACCTCCCGATGTTTTGCCAAAATAAGCAAAGCTATTTTGATATAATCTTTTGCTTAGGCGTGCTCTATCATAGATTAAGCCCCATAGAGACATTAAAACAACTCTATCAATCCCTTAATGCTAACGGGGAGGTAATCTTAGATACACTGATATATGAGCATGAGCTCCAAATATGTCTCTGCCCAAGCCCAAGCTATGCCAAAATGTCAAATGTCTATTTTATCCCAAGTGTCGCTGCCCTTAAAGGCTGGTGTGAGCGTGCGAAATTTACTTCCTTTGAGATACTTGGATTTAAAGCCACAACCACTGCTGAGCAAGCAAAAAGCAAGTGGGTAGATTCCCAAAGTTTAGATGGCTTTTTAAATGCAACACAAACACTCACTATAGAGGGCTACCCACCTCCATTAAGGGGATATTTTAAAATTAAAAAATAAGGAAGAAAAATGATTAAAGATGATTTAAATGAAGAAAATGCCCTCCCATTAGAAAATGATGATTTGCTTATCTGCACAGAGCTTAATGCAAATATGGTTGGAGATTTATTAGAGCTCTATCGCAATAAAGCCCTTGTGCGTTTTGTGCCTAGTGAGCGTATGATTATGGATGAAAATAAAATGATACATATGGGATATGTATTTAATGCAGCGAGTTTTGCAGCAATGGCGGCGATCAATAAAAAGCATAGCGTGCTTATCGCCGCTGATGTAAAGTTCTTAGCGCCTATTGAGTTAGGGCATGAGATACTTTTTAAAGCTGATGCGATCCAAACTGATACCAAAAAGTGTGAAGTCAAGGTTGAGGGTTATTTGCTCGATATTAAGATCTTTGATTCAATCTTTCATATCGCCGTTTTTGATAAAAAAATCTTCAAACTCCGCTTTAAAGATGAGGAAGAAAAAACGCATTGATGTATTGTGCTGCTTTTATGAATGGCTAATTTTCTCACCCCTTGAGGAAGCACACACAATGGAAGTGAAGTATCTCTACTTCAAACACTAGCCGCCCACGTGAATTCTTCGCCTCCTACGCTCTCTCTAGAGATGACAATAGGACAAAATCTGCTAGCAATCCAAAAAGATACTTCGCCGTCATTGATTTGATGTCTTGGTATGTGTGAAATCAATTCACACATACCGCCTAAAGCCCTGCGGGGGGCGCTCTATTGATTTGATGTCTTGCTCGCGGGAGTAAATCCCGCTTCGCGCCTAAAGCTTGACTTATAGCTAAGCTTACGCTTATCTATCAAGTCTTTTTTTAAGGTATGTCTTGCTTCACATAAAGTAAATTTTTGCACACGCCCTCAAAGATTGACTAGTAAGCGCACTTTGTGCGTTTATCAAGTCTTTTTCTAAGGGCTTTAAGTTGTTTGCCTAAAGCGCCTAGCGGGGGCGCTCATATTATTTTGATGTCTTGGTTTGCAAAAATAAATTTTGCAAACCGCCTAAAGCCCTGCGGGGGGCACTAGTTTTGACTTTTTACCTTTTTTGGGTGGTTTGTGCAACTCAAGCGGTAGCAAAGTTTGTCATTCTGAGGGAGCACGAAGTGCGACCGAAGAATCTCTCTTATCCGCTAAAGACTCCTTAACAGAAACACTAGAAAGGCAGTTACTTTGTCATGTCTTGCGGGCTTTATGCCCGAAGAATCTCTTTATAGATTTACTAGAAAATCCGTCATTTTGTCATGTCTAGAGCGTAGCGAAGAATCTCTACCCGAATCACTAGCCGCCAAGAGAGATTCTTCGCTTGATTCTCAAGCTCAGAATGACAAACTAACAACATTTACTAAAAATCCAAAAAGCAATGATTCACAGAAAGCCCACAGAGTTTCTTCGGTCATTACCATTCCCTCAGAATGACAACGGAATGAAATCTGCTAGAAATCCAAGTAGCAATTCTTCGCCTCCTATGCTCCCTAAGACATGACAATAGTGGTAGAGTCTCTAGTAAATCAAGCAGCAATTCTTCGGTAGCCATCACGCCTGCCTGCAAGAGGCGACAAATTCATTTCATTTATTCCAAGCACAATAACTCTAAAATAATCAAACCTTATAAGGCTTTAAGGCTAAGTCTATATCAATATGACAATAGCCTTGCGGGTGTTTTTGCAAGTATTTTTGATGATATGCCTCTGCAGGATAAAAGTTCTGTAATGGCAAAATTTCTGTAACTGCCCTTGCTTGATGTGCCTCCTCCCACGCACGAAGGCAATCTTTGATGATATGCTCATCACTTTGATTGACAAAATATATGCCATTGCGGTATTGGCTTCCTACATCATTGCCTTGAAAATTTAGCGCGCAAGGATCGATAATGCTTAAAAAGCGCCCTACAATCTCCTCTAAAGAGAGTATGTGGCTCTCATATTCTAGCTTTAAAGCCTCAACCGCCCCGCTTCTGCCCGTACATACCAACTCATAGCTTGGATTAGCTATCAAAGTATTAGCATAGCCCACAATTGAGTTACAAACCCCATTAAGCTTATCAAAATAGCCTTGTATCCCCCAGAAACAACCTCCAGCAAGATAAATAACCGCCATTCACGCTCCTTTTGAAATGCCCTCTCCTA
The DNA here is from genome assembly GCF_003364255.1 of Helicobacter marmotae. Taxonomy (GTDB): domain Bacteria; phylum Campylobacterota; class Campylobacteria; order Campylobacterales; family Helicobacteraceae; genus Helicobacter_C; species Helicobacter_C marmotae. The sequence goes on along the minus strand of NZ_NXLR01000011.1, from coordinate 35,646 downwards.
TAATTTACATAAGCAAGATAGAATCCTACTTTGGCTGTTTATACAAAGGAGAAACAGGTGCATACCCTACAAGAGCTTTTAAAATCTATCCCTAAAGTCGATACATTGCTTGCTTCTGCGGAGTTAAGGGTATTTGAGAAATCTCTGCTTTTACCGCTTATCACCTCTCATTTAGATAGCCTGCGTTGGGGGCTTAAAAACGCAACACTCTCACCTAAAGCATTCTCCCAAGCCATAAATGAGCTTATCCCTACACTTCAAGCTAAAGCCAAACTAGCACAAATGCCTACTTTAGAGCGAGTAATCAATGCCACAGGGGTTGTGTTGCATACCAATCTCGGGCGAAGTGTGTTTTCTAAAGAGATTATTGATGAAATCACACCATTTCTCTGCTCCTATCATACCTTAGAATATGACTTAGAAGCAGGCAAAAGGGGGGAACGCTATAGGCATTGTGTGCAATTGCTTTGCCAAATATGTGGCTGTGAAGATGCGCTTTTAGTCAATAATAATGCTGCGGCAGTGTTTTTAATCCTCCACACCTTTGCCAAACACAAAGAAGTAATTATCTCGCGTGGAGAGCTTGTAGAGATAGGCGGAGGGTTTAGAATCCCAGAAATTATGGAAAATGCCTCGTGTATCCTCCATGAAGTAGGGACAACCAATAAAACATACTTGCAAGATTATGAAAAAGCCATAAATGAGCAAAGTGCTTTGATTATGAAAGCCCATAGAAGTAATTTCTATCAAAGTGGATTCACACATTCATGTCATATAAAGGAACTTATAGCCCTAGCACAAGAGAGGGGGCTTATTGATTATTTTGACTTAGGTAGCGGACATATGGGGGCTATACCTCTTAAAGATGAAATGAGTGTGCAAGAGATTTGTGCTTATAAGCCCGCACTTCTCAGCTTTAGTGGGGATAAACTTTTAGGCGGACCTCAAGCGGGCATTATCTGCGGGAAGAGAGAGCTCATAGCGACATTAAAGAAAAACCCGCTTTTGCGCACTTTTAGAGTCGATAAATTTAGCATTCTCTCCCTCAAAGCGACACTCCAAGCCTATAAAGATAAAGCCTATCATAAAATCCCAACCCTAAGTATGCTCCTTGCCTCTCCTAAAGATTTAGAGCACCAAGCCTCTATGTTAAAAAACCGCCTCTCTTGCATAAGCAATAAGGCTGATATAGATATTATCGAGCTACACTCACTTGCAGGAGGAGGGGCTATGCCTGAAGATTCTTTTAAATCTTTTGGCATAGAGATTAATCCAAAATCTATGCTAGCAAAAGATTTAGAAGATTCCTTACGCACTAAGGGAGTGGTAGCCTGCATAAAAGCTAAAAGTGTGCTTTTTGATATGCGCACTTTATTAAAGGGGCAAGGAGAGATGTTAGCCAATATACTTATAGAGATTTTTAAGCATGCAAGATAATGATATTATCGTTGGTTTAGGTGGGCATATAGACCATGGCAAAACAACACTTATTAAAGCCCTAAATGGCTTTGATGGTGATAGCCTCAAAGAAGAAAAGCAAAGGGGCATTACCCTTGATTTAAGCTTCTCTTCACTTCAGCTCCCCTCTCGCAATGTCGCCTTTATTGACGTGCCCGGGCATGAAAAACTGCTTAAAAATATGATAGCCGGGGCATTTGGTATTGATGTGTTTTTACTTGTGATTGCCGCCAATGAGGGCATTATGCCTCAAAGTTTAGAGCATATGAAGGTCGCTAATTTGCTAGGCATTCAAACCTGCATATGTGTGATTACTAAAATTGACAAACTAAACTCCCCTAAAGAAGAACTTCCCCTTTTACAAGCTCAAATCAAAGCGTTATTTCAGTCTTGCGATATGACTCTTCATAGCATAATCGCCCTTAGCCTCCACCCAGAAGCAGAGAATGCAAAACAAATCCAAGAGCTAAAAATGTGCTTAGATTCTGTGCCTAAAATGCCCAAAACCGACTATGGTATGTTTGTATATTATATTGATAGAAGTTTTCATATTAAAGGCGCTGGTTGCGTGGTTAGCGGCAGTGTGCTAAGCGGCTCTTGTGCCCTAAATGATAAACTCTATGTCTATCAAGCCAATAAAGAAGTGCTTATTAAAGGCATACAAATCCATGATAGACCCGCAGCGGTGGCTACCCCCTCTCATCGCGTGGCATTCAATCTCTCACAAATAAATCACACAGAGCTACAAAGAGGCTATCTCCTTGCGCCAAAGGGCTATTTGCGCGGATTTGATAGCATTGATGTAGGGGTATTTGGGGAGATAAAACACAATATGATATATCAATGCTACTTAGGCACTCAAAAGTTTAATGCCAAAGTACAACTTTTAGATGATATACCCATTTCTTCCCATTCCTTTGGTAAAGCCCCACTTAAACTCGCCACACTTAAATGCGATATAGCGGTATTTGGGATATTTTCACAGCATTTTATTTTACGAAGTGATGATGGCAATATCTGCGGAGGCGTGATTTTAAACCCCATTATTGACCCTATCAAAAAGCATACAAAAATCGCGCTACTTCAGGCATTGGCTCAAAAGGACTTCCAAAATGCCTTTACACAGCTTACTCAAATCCACAAAAAAGGCTTTGGGCTTATTAGCTCAACACAACGTTTCGCCCTAAGCCATGAGCAAAGCAAAGCTATTGCAACAAATATAGAATCTATCTTTTTTGACCAAAGCTCTCTTACCCTCTATCCACTCTCTCAAATCCAAACTTTAGCAAATCTCATTCTTTGCATTTTTGAGAAAAATAAATCCGCCCTCCTCTCCGCTTCAAGCATTAGCCTAAGATATAAATATGCCTCACCTGCCCTTGCCCAGAAGGCACTTGATGAGCTATTAAAAGAGGGACTTATACGCTACAAAAATGGGCTGTATCTCTCTAAACTCAATACCATAAAAGACATAAATACCTTTGTGCAAGATACACTCTATACTACTCTCTCAAAGCAGCATTTTGCACCATTAGCCCCATATAATATTTATGAAGAGCTTGATATTGACAAGCAAACAGGGGATAATGCCCTAAAAGCCCTAAGCCTAGCTAAAAAGGTAGTGCGGCTTAATCACAATCTTTTCATCACTTCCAATGCACTCACACAAATGGTGCATCTTATGCGAGGGCTTATTGCTAAGCATGGCTATGTAGATGTGAGCACCTTGCGAGAGGAGACACATCTTAGCCGCAAGTATTTAATTGGCTATTTAGAATATTTAGATAGATTTGAAGATATTGCATGTATTGAAAACAAGCGGACATTGAAGTATAAAAGGACATAAATGACAACTCGCCTTGACTTCTTAGCAAACTTCCCACAAAATCAAGCTGCAAACGCACTCCTAGCTACCCCCTATCCTAATCCTAATACCTTTGATAATGTATTTTTAGCCCATCTTAAAGAAGATTCTCTAAAGCTTGCTAAAACATTTGCCAAAAACCATGCAACAAGCTTTGAATATAGTCATGCGGAATTTCTCTCGCTTTTTTGCACGCTCTTTTCTCATCATTATCACATTCTCCTCTCCCCTAGCCTCTCCCAGCAAAGCTTCTATGCGGGCAAGCAATTTCAAGCATTAATCCCAAATGGACTTTCTTTTCTCCCACTTAATCAAAATGGCATTACAGAATCGCTCTCTTGCAACGTCCCAAAAAGCCAAAAAATAGCCATTTTCCTGCCCATTATCAACCAAGATATACTCTCATGCAATCCTATAGAATCTCTCATAGATGAGGCACTTCAGCTCTCTCAAAATGCACTGATTTTTTGCGATATTTCACTTTTTGCAAGCCAACTCACACAAGAGGGTTTAGCATTTTTGCACACTTTAGCACACCCTCAAGTGTTTTTTCTCTGTAATGGCGAGCACATCGGCTTAATGCGCAAGAGCGCCTTTATACTTAGTGATATAACAGCACATAATCACGCTATAAATGACTATTACAGCACACAGCTTTTATGCCCAAATCTCTTTAAGGCAGCTATGAAAGCTTTAGAAGATATACTTGCTATCCCCCCTCAAGAAGAGAGCAAAGAAGCATTTTTTGAGCAACTCACATCTCATCTTAAAGAGCATATTTCGCTTTTTTCACCCTTGCATTTAAGTGCAAAAAATGCCCTTGCCTTGCGCTTTAAGCATATCAAAGCAAGGCTTTTCATACAAAGCTTGCAAATAGCGGGAATCTATGCCATTAATGGGAGTGATTGCCTTTTTGGTCATGCCAAGCCTTCTTTTGTGCTTTCACACATGGGCTATGAAGAGCATATATGCCGCGAATTATTAAGTGTAAGCTATAGGGAGATTACAGATATACCTGCTTTGAGCGCAAATATTGCCAATACATATTTGCAATTAGCACAATTTCACACATAAGGAGCTTATATGGTAAGTTTTAAGGAGGCATTCGCTCTTGGCACATCTCTCCCAATAAGCAAGGAGGGGCGCAAAAAAACCCTTACAACCAAGCTTTTTGAATCCTATGGGCGAGTGATAGCAAATGATATTATCGCCCGCAAGGCTCTCCCACCTTTTGATAACTCCGCCATGGATGGCTATGCGATTATGCTAGCAGATTATGGGAGTAGCTGTATCTGCGATGGACGCATTCTCGCTGGAGAATCAAGTGCAGGGCTTATATTGAAAAAAGGGCATACCTATAAAGTGATGACAGGAGCGCCACTCCCACAAAATACAGAGGCGGTAGTGCAGTTTGAATGGACACAAGTTGAGGGTAAGAAAGTGCGCATTCCTGCCCCAGATGTGCAAAACCACATCACTCAAGGGCAGAATATCCGCTTTCAAGGGGAGGAAATTGCCCAAAATGCCTTGCTTATCCCCAAAGGCACAAGACTTAATCACTTAGATTTAAGCATTTTAGCCTCACAGGGGATAGCACATATAGAATGCTTTGCTCCTTTATGCGTGGGGATATTCTCAAGCGGCGATGAAGTCATTGAACCAGAAGGGGTAGCAACACTCAATCAAATTTATAATACCAATGCCACAAGCTGCTACACACTCCTTAAAAGCCGCGGCTATGAATGCCACTATGGAGGCATTTTAGCAGATGATAAAGCCACACTTAAAGCAAAGCTTGAAGACTTCGCACAATATGATGTGATTATTACTAGTGGCGGAGCGAGTGTAGGAGAGGCGGATTTAATAAAAGAAGTGCTATTGCATGAGGGGGCAGAGTTTCTCTTCTCTGGGGTGGATATTAAACCCGGGCGCCACCTTAGCATTGCTACATTACAAGGGAGGCTTTTTATCTTGCTCCCGGGCAATCCCCTTGCTATGCTTTTACATCTTCATACATTAATCTTGCCTATTTTAGAATCTATGCAAGGAGCTAGGGCATTCTACCCCCAAAGTTTAAGCTTAAAACTTAGCCAAGAGTGCCAACTCAAGCCTTGTGTAAGTATGATTTTAGGCACAATCCATAATGATACTTTTATGCTCTACAAAAATGGCAAAATTGGCTCAAGTGCGCTCGTAAATATGTGGCAAAATAATGCTATAGCCATTTGTGAAAAGAGCCATTTTAGGCAAGGTGAGCATATTAAGGTTATCCCTTATGGTGCCGATTTTTGTGATATAATGGACTTTGTGAATGACTAAAGGAGAAAATATGGTAAAGCTTTTATTTGGTGTAAGTGATACCCAGGAATGCCGCAGAGCCATTTCAACCATTGTGCGCTTTTTTGGACATAGAGAAGAAACCCTGCTCACACTCTTGCATGTAACACCAGAAATAGTCGTATATGCTGAGAGTGGGATTGTGGATTATGGGACTATTGAACACATAGAGAATGAAAAGTCAAATAATATCTTAAATGAATTTGAAAGTGCGTTTCAAAAAGAGGGCATTACATGCCAAAAGATTCTCAAAACGGGTAATCCCATTGATGTAGTGCTTGAAATTGTACATGATTATGATTTACTTGTGATTGGCGCGAGTGAATCCTCTCTTTTACACAGAATCTTCAACTCTCATCAAAATAGTTTTATTAACTCCTCTCCTATACCTGTTTTGGTGGCAAAGTAAGATTCTATCTTAAGGAGAGCACATGAGGGCATTATACGCCATAATGTTAGGCTTTTGCAGCATAGCATATACTTTAGAATTTGGCTCCATGGGCAATACATCTGCGAGTATGGGCGGTGCGGGAGTAGCCCTAAAACACTCCGCTTGGGGCTTATACTACAACCCAGCCCTGCTAAGCTCCAGCCCTAAAGTCAAGCTTGGCTACTCACTTGGCATTGCCTTAAAAGAGCATAATCTTGCCAAAATTACAAAAATTGATGTCCAAAATATGTCAAATACCGCTGAGCGGTTGATACAAACTTTCACCAATGGCTCTAATACATCTGCAGGTGAGATAACCAACATCGTAGAAAAGGCACTCGATAGCTTAAGTACCACTTCAGGGAGTGCTGGAGGCGGTAGTGGAAGTGGAAGCACAAGTAGCGGCGTAGCAGACAAACTTAAAACATATTTGCAAAATAAGCAAGGTAGCGGGGATTATAGCGATCTTGCAAATGCGATAAAAACCCAAGTAGCTCAAAGCTCTAGCCTCTCTCAAGCACAAAAAGACATTATAGATTCTATTGCTTCGGGCATTGACTATAAAAACCTTAACTTCTCTAGCTCTACTGCGGCAACGCCTAATGTATTGGAGAGTATCACCATTACAAAAGGTGGAGACAAAGGGCTTGATAAAACAATGGAAGACATAAGTAACATGCAAGATATTTTAAAAGACAATAGTCTTAGCATTGTAAGCCAAAATGGCGTAATATTACAAATCTCAACACAAACAATGAATGAAGAGCTAGGCTCTTTAGCTGTAGCCTTATTTGCCTCTCTTTATTCAAACCTCTCTATTAAAGCCGACCCCAACAAGCTAAGACTCATCATTAAGGGAGGAAATGGCTATTATGAGCTAAGCAATAATGGCAATACCTACTCATATAAAAAATCTGATGAGAACTCCTATAATCAACACTCCCTTATTGCCTCTTTAGAAAATGGCAGTGATGCGCATAAACTCATAGCCACAAGCTTTGTGCTCTCTGAAATCCCCATTGGCTATGCACGTACCTTTTATCTCAAAAGGGGTAATCTCAATCTCGGGGTAAATGCGAAACTTATGAATGGACTAAGCGTGCAAAATAGTATCGCTATCACTAAAAACACAGATTTTCTTAAAGAGCTTAAAAACTTCGCTTCACTGGACAATACCACCCAATCCAATAACTTTGGGATAGATTTAGGTGTGCTATATGAGCTAGATTTGCCTAGATTCCGCTATTTGACACTAGGGCTTGTGGCTAAAAATATCAATTCCCCTACCTTTAAGGCAAGTTTAGAAAATATTGTACTCAAACCTCAATATCGTCTGGGCATAGGCTATAACTCACGATTTCTCACACTTGCTTTTGATGCAGACTTAGCCCCTAATGATTTAATTGCCTTTAGCAACACAAAACAGCAAAGTCAAATGATCGGTGGAGGGGTGGGCTTTGATTTGAAATTAATAGATTTGCGTCTAGGGGTAATGCAGGATTTAAAGCAAGATACAGGGCTTATCTTAACTGCTGGGACAAATGTGCTCGGATTTTTAGATATTGCCTTGCAATCAAGCACAAGATTTACCAATGTCTCTGGCACACCTATTCCGCATTACTTCAACCTCCGCGTGGGCGGAAGCTTTACCTTCTAGCATATAGAATCTAGCTTTTGGGTACTTTCTTTAATATCCTATACCGCATAGATATAGCCCTTGAGGGGCAATGGGGTAATAATAATGCCGCTTCTTAGCTAAAAGCTGCTCGCCTAAAGCCTGCATACTCATCTCTCCCCTACTCACACTCAAAGCCGCACCCACCATTAAACGCACTTGAGAGCGTAAAAACCCATTTCCACGCACATACACTATATCTAAACCGCTATGACTATAATATGCTATATTAAAAATCTCTCTTCTATTGTGCTGTGTATATGAACCATTCTTTTTAAACAATAAAAAGTTATGCTCCCCTTTAAACATACCCAATGCAGAGGCAAACCTAGCCTTATCGCCTATTTTTGCATAGCTTACATACCGCGCAAGAAAGGGATTAGGAGAAGAAGAGGAGAGTAAAAACCTATATGCCCTCCATTTTGCACTAAAACGTGGGTGGAAGCCCCAATCTACGCATTGAATAGAGCGCAAAGCAATATGCGGATAAAGCTTAGTATTTAATAAAGCGAGCAAAGCGTGTGTATCATAGGTATGAAGATATGCGTTTTTAAAGCTAATAACCTGCCTTGTAGCATGCACGCCCTTATCTGTCCTAGAAGCCCCCAAAATCTCCCCCTCAATCCCCACACGCTTAAATCCCTCCTGCAATGCCCCAAGCACACTTCTCTTATGCTTTTGCAAAGCAAATCCACAAAACGCACTGCCATCATAAGCAATCACAGCCTTATATGTACGCATTAATAAAACTTAACAATAAACTTCTTATATAAGCCAAAGCCTAGAGCAAACCACAATAATGGCATACATACCATACCCACCAGCGGAAAATGCTCTGAAATAATGTGCATACATATAAAATACACCCCCACACTTGCAATCACATAAAAATATGATCTATTTGCACTAAAGCGTGGGTTAGCTATGCCAAAAAGAGGCACAAAAAAGAGTGAAGATAGGGGGAAAAGTGATACTAGCACCGCTTGAGCAAGCTTGCGGGATTTTTGATGAGTTTGGCTATCAAAGGCATCATGCCAATATTCAAATAAATCATACCCCCTAAGTTGGGCTTCGCCGACATTTTGCCGTACGCTCATTTGCTCATAATCTACTCTTTTAATTTCTTCTGGTTGGGCAAAATATGCGCTGCCTTGCGTGAGATTAAGCTCAAATAAACCTTGATTATTATTTGTCTTGCCTGTTTGCGCGATGATAAATGTATCCCCCTCAAAGCCATTTTCAGAAAATAAAATGAGATTCTGATAAGTGCGATTTTGCACATCATCGACATACACAAGCCAATCACCCAGCTTTTGTCCAAATTCACCGGGTTTGATATTCACATCAATATCAGCCCTCTTTTGTGCCACGAAGTTTTTAGACGCACTATTAGCCAAAGGGAGCATAATGAGCGAAAAGACAAACAAAATCGCTGTAGCAAGCAATGTAATAGGCAAAAAGAATCCAATAATATCTGATGGCTTACTCCCAAGCGAAAAGCACACCATAAGCTCATACTCATAAGCCAAACGCGATATAGAAAGCACCAAAGCAGCAAAAAATGTAATAGGAATGATAAAAAACAAACTCCCGGGTATCAAGTATAAAAATAATGTCCCCAAATCTAAAAAACTCATCTTCACCACATAAGTGCGCCCCGCTATATCAATTAAAAGCACCACAGAGGCGATAAAAAACAACACCAAAAAGAAAGGGAAAAAAATCTGTGCAAAAGACATAAAAAGATAACGTTTAAGCATAGAGCCAAACTCCAAAACCTAAATGCAGCATAGTGCCCAAAAATACAAAAAAGCAAAAGGGAAGTTTGAGTTGGATTAAACTTTGCCTAGAATATAGTGCAAAAACAAGTGCGTATAAAAGCGCACAAATACTCCCCAAAAACACACTCATAAAAGTATCAAGCGTGCCAAAGGCTACCCCCAAAGAGCATAAAACAATAATATCTGCCTCCCCCATAATATCTCTATTACTCAAAGACTGATAGAGAATCTTAAGTGCGAAAAACACTCCCCCCACGCCAAAGCCCAAAAGCACCCTCTGTATAAAGGATTCTTGCATAAGAGTAGATTCTAAAAACGCATATACCACGCATATACCAAGAAGTGCAAAATTCAATATATCAGGCAATGCAAGGCATTTAATGTCAATAATCCCAAGCAAAAGCAAAAACATTAAAATCACATAAAGTGCCCCCAACCCCTGCCAAACAAGAATCATAAATGAAAAGGCACATAAAAGCAAAAAGTAGATTCTATACTCCCATGATGAAAACACAAATGGCAAAATATGCCCCCTATAGGTATGCACATATAAAGCGATTAAAATCACTCCCATAAAGGCATAGCATAAAGAAAAAAGCGCAAAACCCCATAGCGATATGTCCATTATCTACCTCACTACGCCATCTTTAACATCTACGAACAGACACTCTCCCAAAAATTCACCGCCCCCCAATATGCCATTATGCTTTCTAAAACGTTTAATAACCTGCCTTCCTCCCTCAAGTATGGGCGCTACAATCACCCCACCCTCTTGGAGCTGATTAATAATAGGCTGTGGGATAGCCCCTATGCACGCAGAAAATAAAATCGCATCAAAGGGAGCATACTCCTGCCAACCTTTTTGCCCATCATCAAGTTTGATAAAAATATTATGTGCCCCTAAAAGCTTGAATCGCTCTCGTGCTTGTGAGAGGAGCTTATCAATGCGCTCTATACTAAACACACGGCGAAACAGATGGGATAGCACCATAGCCTGATACCCACTCCCACAGCCAATTTCAAGCACACTATCTCCTCCATTGGGAGAGAGATATTCTGTCATTTGTGCAACAGTGAGCGGAGAGCTAATATATTGAGATTCACAAAGCGGCAGGGGATTTATATTATATGCCAAATGTCTAGCAAAACCAGCGGGAATAAACTTCTCCCTATCCACAACGCAAATAGCATGAGCCACTTTAGGCGATAGAGGGAAAAGCTTTTGAATCTCATTGCACATTTCTTTGAGGGCAAACTTGTACATCAATTTATCTTTAATTTATCTTTATATTCGTATTAATATACTTTCTCATTCGCGATGTTTCACTAATATCAACCTCACAGGCGACAAAATGCTTCTTGTCATTTTTATACACAATCCCATATGGCGTGATAATAGCACTCCCCCTTGCCATAATATCATTAGCACTATTGCTTGCTACAACAAATGCTTGATTTGCCACCGCTAATGCCGCAGAGAGAATCTCAAAGTGATTCTTACGCGCCTTGCCCCATTGAGCACTTACAAAAATAATATCCGCACCCTTTATTTGCTCCCATAGCTCCACAAAACGTAGCTCAAAGCAAATCAGCGCAGCACATTTAATGCCATCAATTTCAAAAATACTAATCTCCTCTCTCTCCCCTGCGCTAAAATGCAAATGCTCATCACCAAGCAAAAAAAGCTTATTTTTGCTCTGCTTATGCACCATTTCACCCTTAGAAAATACTTTCAGATTATTATAAAACTTTTTATTTTTCTCCTCAATCATCGTAGTAACAATTGTGTTCTTATATTTAGCACTACATACTAAAAGTGCTTCTGTAGCGCTTTTGGAGAACTCACTTGCCTCATTCATACGTTGGTAAGCAAAGCCGCTTAATACCACCTCAGGCGTACAAATAATCGCATCTTTCCCACATTGAGCGACAAAATCCTCCACTTGTTTGAGATTTTCTGTGAAATCTTGCCCGCTTTTAATCTGCATACTATAGAGTTTTTTAGAAATCATCAAAATTAATGCTCCCTTTTGAATAATTTGTTACCTTTGCTTCAAAGAAATTGGTTTTTTGATCATTGAAATTCGCAAACTGCTCGACCCATTTGATAGGATTCTTAGAATTGTAAAGAGGCTTAAAGCCAACTGCCTTAAGACGATCATCGGCTAAATGCTGGATATATTCGCGTATAATATCTGCAGTAAGCCCTAGAATCTGCCCCTGTGTAATATACTCACCCCAAATAGATTCAATATCTACTGCCTTTCTAAACATCTCTATGACCTCTTCTTCTAAAGCAGGGGTAAAGAGATATGCTTGCTCCGTGCGTAAAGACTTAATCATATTTTGGAATAACAATAAATGCGTTACCTCATCGCGCTGGATAAATCGTATCATTTGCGCAGAGCCTAGCATTTTACCACTACGTGCAAGTGTATAAAAATATGAAAACCCACTATAAAAATAAATCCCCTCCAAAATTTGATTAGCAAACATAGCTTTTAAGAGATTTTCTTCATTGGGATTCTTAGCAAGCTCAATATAAACATTGGCGATATTATCATTCTTGCTTCGTAACTGCATATCAACACGCCACATATTATAAATCTCATCAGTATTGGCAGAGATAGATTCTACCATTACCGCATAGCTTTGAGAATGCAGTGCCTCTTCATACGCTTGACGCACAAGGATAAGATTAATCTCTGGGCTTGTGATATAGGGATTGACATTATCTATAAGATTGTTTGTCTGCAAAGAATCCATAAAAATAAGTTGAGCCAAAGCCCTATCATAACCTAACCTTTCTTGTGCGGTTAAGCCATCATTATAATCGCGTTTATCTGGATTCATATTGACTTCTTCAGGAAACCAAGTATTCGCAAGCATTACTTTCCATAAGTGATACGCCCATTGATATTTAATTTTATTGAGCTCAAACATACTTGTAGGATTTCCACCAAAAATGCGTCTATCATTCACACTTTCATTTGATTCTGGATTATAAATAAGCTTGCGCGTAATTGGTTGAGACCTGTCTGCGTTATTCATTAAAACCCTTTAAGAAAGAAATAAGGTGCAATTATATTTATTCCTCGCTTTTAGCACGATTAAATTGTGCTATTCTTTATATAAATCTGCTATTACCTCACTTCAAATAGCCCTACCCTCCTTTATTTTTTATATGTGCTTAAAAGCATTTGGAGAAGATAGAGTGCTAGAGTTCTTTATCTCTGCTTGTCTTTTGTGTGTTTTTCAAAGAATTGTGCAAGTGCGCTCATATACTACGCTTGTATGCGAGGTCTAACATATAACTAATGCTCTTGCCCCCTTATATATCCCCCACAAGAGGGAAGCTTTTAAAGGTGGTACTTTGTGCGATTTTATTTTATCCTGTGATGAGGATATATCTTACCGCTAGAAGACGTTTGGGACTTCCTCCATAAGGGTAATGAGCTTGTCATGTCTTAGGGAGTGGTAATGACCGAAGAATCTCTGTGGGTGACTAGTGATTCGTTTGTGAATTCTTCGGGCATAAAGCCCGCAAGACATGACAAAGTAACTGCCTTTCTAGTGTTTCTGTTAAGGAGTCTTTAGCGGATAAGAGAGATTCTTCGGTCGCACTTCGTGCTCCCTCAGAATGACAAACGAACTACCTTTTGTAGGAGAAACCAAAACCACCCAAAAGGGTAAAAAAGTTAGTATAGAGTGCCCACCCGCAGGGCTTTAGGCGGTTTGCAAAATTTATTTTTGCAAACCAAGACATCAAATTAATAGAAATGCCCCCAGCACAGGCGCTTTCAGGCGACAATTTAAAGCCCTCAAAAAAAAAGACTTGATAGATAAGCGTAGCTTAGCTATAAGTCAAGCTTTGAGGGCGTTTGTGTGAAATCAATTCACACAAACCAAGATATTGAATCAAATAGACTAAGCATTATGAATGATACTTTGAATCTTATGAGCCACTTGCATAGCTTTCATGCCATCATCTTGATTTGGTCTATTATCTGTAGGGATATTTTTACACATATTCACAAAGTCAATAAGCTCTGAGAGCAAGCTCTCCTGCCCTCTTACTTCAATAGTCTCGGTATTGGCACTAATGGAGACATTATCAAGCCGTTGCTCCACGCTCTGCTTATCCACAAAAACTTCCTTACGCAATAAATTACAATCAATATATTCATTATGTGTTGTAATGCTAATTTGGCGAAGTCGCTTCTCTGTAATGCGACTTGCTACGATATTAGAAAAAGAGCCATTTGTATGCTTCATACACGCCCTCGCATACTCTATCATACCATCTATCACCACGCCATGGGCATAAATATCTGCTATATCACCATTAAAATTAAGAGCCAAATCAATATCATGTATCATCAAATCAATCACAACATCAACATCTGTGATACGCGAACTCATCTTATTTGTGCGGGTGAGGTCGATGTTGATAATATTGTGATTATTATGGGCGAGAATGGCTTTGAGCGTGATAACAGCTGGATTATATCGCTCAATAAAGCCTACTTGAATATTTAAGTGTTTATCCTTAGCAAGATTTACTATCACTTGGGTTGATTCTAAGGTATTAGTCAGGGGCTTTTCTACAAAAATATTTTTCACATAATCGCTAACTTTATTAATATAATCAAAATGCGTGAAAGTAGGCGTTACAATAATGGCTCCATCGCAGCTTTTGAGGTCTTGGTCAAGATTCTCTAAAATTTTAATACCAAACTTCCTGCTCAAATCCTCGCATAGCTCTACATTGCTATCATATAAAAATGCAATTTCTACATCTTTAAGCATACTTAAGATTCTCAAATGGTTTTGCCCCATTTTCCCAATACCAAAGAGGGCAATACGTACGGGCTTATCCATTCACAACCTCTATTACCCTATCTTGCTCATCTTGGCTAAAAAACGCACTAAAAGGCAGGGAGAGGACATTATCACAAAGCTCTTCGCTCACAGGGAAATCGCCCTTTTTATAAGGATATGCCTTACATACAACTTCTTGCAAATGTAAAGGAATAGGATAATGCACCGCATAAGGGATATGCGCAGCTTCAAGCCTAGCTATTAGCGCAGCACGATTAGGGGTAGCAATGGAATATTGCGCATACGCACTGATATTACCCGCTGCTATAAAGGGGATAGTCACATCTTTAAGCTGCTCATCATATCGCTTTGCAATGACTTGACGCCTGTTGATTTCATCATCTAAATGTGCCAACTTCACACTTAAAATAGCTGCTTGGAGGGCATCAAGTCGCGCATTAAGCCCGATAAAGCTATGCTCATAACGTCTCATCTGCCCATGGTTAAGAAGATAGCGGATTTTTTGAGCCAAAGCCTTATTGTTTGTAAAGACCGCCCCACCATCACCATAGCAGCCCAAAGGCTTACTGGGGAAAAAGCTCGTAGTAGCCATCATGCTTGCATTGCAGGATTTGAGTGTTTTCCCATCACTTGTCTTCTGGCTTGCTCCAAAGCTCTGAGCGGCATCTTCAATCACAGGAATATCATATTTTTTGGCAATGGTATTTATAGATTCCATATCTGCCATTTGCCCAAAAATCGCCACGGGGATAATCGCCTTTGTATGGGAAGTAATGGCATTTTCAAGCTTTGATGGGGAGAGATTGTAGGTTTTAGGGTCAATATCTACAAACACAGGTTTTGCCCCAAGAAGCATAATCGCCTCTACACTTGCTATAAAGCTAAATGGGGAGGTAATCACCTCATCGCCGCTTTTTACATCAAGTGCCATAAGGGCTAAGATCAGTGCATCTGTCCCACTGCTGCATGCTATGGCTTCACTTCCCCTCACATACTCGCTAAGGGCGAGCTCTAAATCACTTACAGGCTTGCCCATAATAAATTGCGATGAATGCAATACATCTGATATTGCCCTATCAATTTCTGCCTTATAGCTTTGATACTGCGCTTTGAGATTAATAAATTCCACTTACAATGCCCTTACTTTCAAATTAGCCAAAGATTATAACAAAAAAATGGCAATCTCATTATTTTATATGCCTCTTATAAGCCATTACTCTCCCTCTCCATATACTCTACAATTTGGCGGGCTATCTCTGCTATAGAAGCACTGCCATTTACTCTATATTGAGCTTTTTTCTCATATATCTTTTTACGCTCATTGTAAAGTTGCTTTGCTTGAGGAATATTATGAAATAATGGACGCTTGTCTCTTTGAATACTATCAAGACGTTCAAGGATAGAATCAAATCTCACATCAAGCCAAAAAACCTTCCCCAAATAACTTATATCATTATAAACCGCCATTCCCCCGCCTGTGGCAATCACTGCATTTTTAACATTCGCCCCAAGCCATAAAATCAGCTGGGATTCTATACGGCGAAACCCACTCTCACCCACTGATTGAAAAATCTCTTTTATGCTTTTACCCATATTTTGCTCTATAATCTGGTCTGTATCAAGCAAGAATCTCCCCCCGAGTGAGGCTATTTCTCTACCGATAGTCGTTTTACCACAACCCATAAAACCAATCAAAACGATATTTTCCACACTCACTCCAAAGTAATCATAAAGCCATCGCGTTGGGGTGATATACGATATTTATAGCGTCCATCAAGCTCAATGGAGATTCTATAAAATCCCTCATGCGTAGAAACATCTGCCCCACTAAAATATTTTTTATTCAAAGTGATTTTTTCATATTCGCTCTCTTTAACCCCCTCAACATCAAGCACAAGCCGATAGGGCTCAGGCAAAATAAAATCTCGCAAGATTTTTTTACGTGTGGTTACAAAAAGCGTATTATTATTAATAATCAGCTCAAAACTGCCAACTTTAAAGCGATTTTCCGCCTTGTAGCTCGCACCCTCCGCCCTTTGAGAAATTAAAAGAGGATAATGCCAATCTATGCCCTCATCGAGTTGAATAATTTTATTTTCAATAGATCCATCAAGGTTTTGATATGTAATTTGCACACTTTTTAGCACTCTTGCCGTGCTTGGGAGCACAAACTCTACATTAGATAGCGGGTCTTGGTATATATTTGGAGGTTTATGGGCTTCTGCCTTTGGCGTAATCACAGATTCAAAAGGATTTTCCCTCGCCCATAGTATGCAAGAGAGACATAACCAAATCAATATGCTATTTTTCAAAATTTACTCCATTTAGCTCAAAAATCCGCCTTTGCAAACGAGCATTTTGCTCTTCTATCATCTGCGCATTTTGTATTAAACGCATTTTTTGTGCCCTTAATTGCAAGAGTACTTCCACAGAATTACTCCCAAAAAGGAGATAACCTATATAAAGTCCGCTTGCTACAATAATGCCAAAAATAGCAAACCAAACGCGATTCACATAAAGTAAGCGCCATAATTTTGAGGGTTTATCAAATAATTCTTGGTTGTGCTCAAGCATTTTTATGCCTATTTTTTAAAGAGTGTTTTGCCTATGTATTCTGTATCGCTCACTTCGCGTTCAATCTCAAGCAAGCGATTGTATTTTGCGATTCGCTCACTTCGCGCAGTAGAGCCTGTCTTAATCTCACATGTATTGAGAGCTACGGCAAAATCCGCAATAAAGGTATCTTCACTCTCTCCGCTTCTATGACTCATAATACATTTGTAATTATTGCGTTGGGCTAAGCGCACACTTTGCATTGTCTCACTCACACTGCCAAT
This sequence comes from Helicobacter marmotae, assembly GCF_003364255.1. Classification (GTDB taxonomy): domain Bacteria; phylum Campylobacterota; class Campylobacteria; order Campylobacterales; family Helicobacteraceae; genus Helicobacter_C; species Helicobacter_C marmotae. The sequence goes on along the minus strand of NZ_NXLR01000011.1, from coordinate 18,422 downwards.
TTGATTAGGTTTAATCAAAATCGCATTAGCGACATTTTTATCAATACCCTCTTGCAAGATTTTTTTATTGGTTACAAACAAATCATCGCCCACTAATTGAATTTTCCCTCCAAGCTTTTGAGTAAGGGCTTTCCAGCCATCCCAATCATCTTCGCTCAAGCCATCTTCAATAGAAACAATAGGATATTTTGCGACAAGATTCTCATAATATTCAATCATACCCGCGCTATCAAGCACCTTGCCCTCGCCTTGCAAATGATATTTCCCATCTTTACCTACAAGCTCACTACTTGCTACATCAAGGGCAATGGCAATTTCATCAAGTGGCTTATAACCCGCTTTTTCAATGGCTTTAAGGATAAGCTCGATAGGCTCTTCATTGCTTTTAAGATTTGGGGCGAACCCTCCCTCATCACCAATACTTGTAATATGCCCACTTTCTTTAAGAATAGCTCTTAAATGATGATAGACTTCAGCAGAAGCACGCAGACTTTCTGCAAAAGTATCAAAGCCTAAGGGCATAATCATATATTCTTGGAAATCTACCGTGTTATCAGCATGGCTGCCGCCATTAATGATATTTAACATAGGCGTTGGGATAACAAGCGCATTACTCCCGCCTAAATAGCGATAAAGGGGCAAATGCAAAGATTGTGCGCTTGCCCTTGCAATCGCCATACTCACGCCTAAAATGGCATTTGCCCCAAGCTCTGAATAATTCTCTGTGCCGTCTATTTTTTTGAGAATCAAATCAATTTTGCTTTGATCATAAGGGGATACGCCATTAAGATGTGTGGCAATTTCTGTTTTAATATTCCCACAAGCCTTTAATACGCCCTTACCCAAATAGCGCTCTTTATCCCCATCACGTAGCTCTAGGGCTTCTCTTTTACCCGTGCTTGCACCACTTGGCACTATAGCCCCCGCCCTTGTGCCATCGCTTAATCTTACCATTGCCCTAATAGTAGGATTTCCACGACTATCCAACACTTCTTGTGCATCAATTGATTCAATATACACCATTTTATCTCCTTTGTTTATGCTTCAGATTCTGGCTCGCTAGGCAATGGCAAGATTTCATCTTGTGCGCCTATTTGCTCTTTAATCTTTGCAGTGATTTCATCTGCTAAAGCCTTATCTTCTTTAAGCAATACCTTTGCATTCTCACGTCCCTGCCCAAGCTTTTTATCGTTATAGCTAAGCCATGCACCACTTTTATCGATAATATCAAGCTTTATGCCATAATCGATAATCTCGCCCTCTTTACTAATACCCTCGCCAAACATAATATCAAACTCCGCTTCACGGAATGGCGGGGCAACTTTGTTTTTCACAACCTTTGCCTTTGTGCGGTTTCCAATTTGCTGGTCATTTTGCTTTAAGGTCGCTATTCTCCTTACATCTATACGCACACTCGCATAAAATTTCAGTGCATTACCGCCTGTGGTGGTTTCTGGGCTACCATAACCCATTGTGCCAATTTTCATACGAATTTGATTAATAAAAATCAATGTGGCATTCATCTTATGAAGCACACCTGTAATCTTGCGCAAAGCATGGCTCATAAGCCGCGCTTGCAACCCTACATGCTGCTCTCCCATATCTCCCTCAATTTCAGCCTTTGGCGTAAGGGCAGCCACAGAATCTATCACAATCAAATCCACTGCTCCACTTCGTGTAAGTGTCTCTAAAATTTCCAATGCCTGCTCACCTGTATCAGGCTGGGAGACAAGCAGATTCTCCGTATCTACACCCAAACGTTTTGCATAATATACATCAAGGGCATGCTCAGCATCGATAAAAGCACAAACTCCGCCTTGCCTTTGGCATTCTGCTACTACTTGAAGACTAAGGGTTGTTTTCCCACTTGATTCTGGACCATAGATTTCAATAATCCTCCCCTTAGGCACGCCGCCAATACCAAGAGCCATATCAAGCCCGAGTGAGCCTGTTGATATACTATCAATTTTCTCAACTTGTTTATCGCCTAAGCGCACTAAGGCACCCTTGCCAAATGCCTTGTCAATTTGCTTTAAGGCTAATTCTATGGCTTTTTGCTTCTTTTCATCTATCATTACTATCCTTTCTTAAACCCAGTGAGGGGGTAAAAATAGTGGATTTTATCCAAACTTGACTAAATTAACCTTATAATTTTATACAAAACCACAAGGAGAGATAATGATAAAACTTGCCCATAGCCCCGATGCTGATGATTTATTTATGTATTATGCTATTGTTTTTGGGTGGGTAGATTCTACAAATCTTCGCTTCTCTAATACCGCTGAAGATATACAAACGCTTAATCTTGCAACACTAAAGGGCATATATGATATTAGTGCTATTTCTTTTGCCCTCTATCCGCTCATCGCCCAAGACTATGCGCTTTTACGCACGGGTGTAAGCTTTGGCAATGGCTATGGACCAAAGCTTATTAAAAAGAAAAATACTCTCCTTAAAAAACATTTCAAAGTCGCCCTGAGTGGGGAGCATACAACCAATGCTATGATCTTTCGCATAGCTTATCCCAACGCACGCATTGTGTATAAAAACTTCTTGCAAATAGAAGAATCTGTGCTGAATGGAGAGGTAGATGCGGGCGTGCTGATACATGAGTCTATTTTAGATTTTGATGATAGTCTCTGTGTGGAGGCTGAATTATGGGATATATGGCAAGAATTAAGCGGGGGAGGGCTTCCCTTGCCACTTGGGGGTATGGCTTTGCGGCGCTCATTACCCCTCACTCAAGCAATAGAATGTGAAAATCTGCTCACAAAAGCTGTCCAACTTGCTGTAGAAAATAAACACATACTGAGTCAAATGCTCCTTGAGCGCGGCATTATCCGCGTAGATGCCAAACAGCTTGATACCTATCTCACACTCTATGCCAATGTAGATTCTATATCTATGAACGATAAGGAGCTAGAGGCGCTCAATAGGCTTTTTGCACTAGGCTATAATGCAGGATATTATAGGCAAAAGATAAAGGCACAAGATTATCTTATCCCCACTGAATATGCACAGCTAAGATTCTCCTAACCTAAGGCTGAAAGCAACTTATACCCGCAAAACCTCCTAGCCCTAATGCCCTTAAAACCTCTGTGTGTGAGGGGGTGATACCTCCAAGAGCGATGACTCTTTGACGCAAATGGCAAGGGATATGCTCGAAGACTTCTAAGCCTAAAGGTGCGCCTTTATTGGACGTGGGAAATATGGGGCTTAATGTGCAATAATGTGCCCCCAAATGCAAGGCATACATTAACTCTTCTACACTATGGGCACTATAGCCTATGATTTTATCTTGCTTTATCATTGTCTTTAGTGGAGCAATATAATCCAAAAGATGAGACTTTAAATGCACACCGCCAAATTCACAAGATAGCCTAAGGGCTTGTTGGGGGCTTGTGAATGGAATATTAAGTAAAAGCTTTTTACCAAAGGGGGAAAGCGTATCTAAAAAAAGTCTAATGTATTGCTCATTTTCATAGCGATACATAATCCAATCTATATTGAATCGAGGGATGGCTAAAGCGAGTGCGTGAATATACACCCTATCTATGGAGGGTGTAATCAAAAGGGAAGTAAAATTAGTGGTCTTCATCCACGACTACTGCGCCGTGAATATAAACATAAGTAAGAATCATAAAAACAAATGCTTGAAGTAAAGCCATAAAAGTAAGGATAGCAAATGGCGCTACAGGCACAACCCAAGGAGCGAGCATAAGCATAACAAGCAAGAACATATCATCACCCTTGATATTTCCAAACAAACGGAAAGAGAGGGAAATAATGCGTGAGAGATGAGAGATGATCTCCACAGGGAACATAAGCGGAGCAAGCCACCATACAGGACCCATAAAGTGCTTAAAGTATTTTAACACGCCTTGAGTACGGATACCCTCAAAGTGATAGTAAAAAAACACAACCAAAGCCAAAACCAATGTAAAGCTCCAGCTTGAAGTGGGAGATTCAAAGCCCGGAATGATACCAATGGCATTACCAAAAAACACTAAAAACGCAATAGTAGCTGCAAGCGGGAAGTACTTACGTGCTACTTCTTCACCCACAATGTCTTTTGCAAAAGTAATAATCCCCGAAATAATATACTCAAATACATTTTGTATGCCACCGGGCACAACTTGCATTTTGTGCGTAGCATAACGTGCAAAAATAAGGATAATCAATGCTACAAGCAGTGTATGAAAGCCGATAATAAAATCGTGGTCGCTATTAATCAAGCCTGCAAAAGTAAAAACTCTATCATCCATGCTAACCCCTTGAAGTTATGAAGTGCAAGGATTATGCCTTGTTTTTTGTTAGTTTTACTTTAAACTTTCTCTACTTTTATGAAAATTTTTGATTTAAGCGACCAATATGCCACAAAAATATAATAAATAATATACCCATAGGGAGGAGCAAACCTATTTCGGGGTATATAAGCCCTGCTACGCTTAATTGGGAGAGAGAGAAAAACAAGCCCCAAATAGCTAAAGCAGCCACAATGGAGACAAAGCTAATAAGCGCAAGATTCCCATAACGAGGCAGAGAGGGGATATAATAAGCAACAATGGCTATACAAAGAGGGACAAAAAATGGCACAATCAATAAGCCATAGAGGATTCCTCGTATTTTATGCGAGCTCACCCCTTGTTTATAGGCAATACGAAGTGAATTTAGGGCATCAATAACTGAGGCTGTGGGTTTGTCTTGAGCAATGGTCTCAAGCACCTTAGAGCTAAACCCCCTTAATGTCTCTATTTCTTTATTTACCCTCATCTTTAAAACACTCTCTCCTAATGCCAATATAGGAGCAATCTCCACACTTTTAGCGTCTTTAAGAATCCACGCATTGTTTTCAAAAAATGCTTCTTGTGCTTCATGGTATCCTACGAGCTTATGCTCATCATTGAGCGTAAAAATCTTAATACCCTCTGCCCTTGCCTCACCATTAAGCAAGGGATAAAGTGTGCGTAAAAAGATGTATTGATTATCGCTTTTTAAAAGCAGATTTTCTCGCACATTTTGTGTATTTTGATAGATAATACTCTCTGCATATTCTTGCGCATAAGCAAAAGATGTAGAGCTTAGCGCAATAAGACCTAGCGTAAAAAGACTTGAAATCAAAAGTAATGGATAGAGAATCTGCCTCTTAGAATACCCTAAAGCCATAAGCGCGGTAAGTTGCGAACTTTTAAGAAAAGCCATATAAAACAAAATCGAGCAAAGCACAAGAGAAATAGGCAGAGTATAACTTAAGGCGAAAATCCCATCATAAAACAAAAACAAAATAAGCAAATTAGCAGAATCTGGCAAATCATCAACATATTTTAATGTATCAATAGCAAGAAAAAACCCCTCCAAAGCCAAAAACACAATAAGAAAATACTTAAGGTAGTAAAATCCTATAAACCTGAAAGCCCTCATTTAGGCTCCTTAGAGGTATTGTTTGCTTGAGAATGTCGAGAATGTAAAGTCATTTGAGATTTTGTCTTAAAGCTAAAGTGATTTTGCAAGTATGCAAGTAGCTCTTGGGGGCTTTGATCAAATGCTGCACAAAAGTATTGGCAAAAATATTGGATAGAAGATTGTATAAGAGGCATTCTCTCCATGAGGCATTCTCTCTCTTGCTTGCTAAAATCACTTAATACATAATGCACAACATCTTCATTTGGATTCCTACCTATGCCTAAACGCAAGCGCAAATACTGCGACCCAATAGCTTTATCAATAGACTTTAAGCCATTATGCCCACCGCTTGAACCACCATATTTAAAACGTATATCACCCAATGCAATATCAAGCTCATCATGTATCACCAATGTATGAGCCACATCAAAATAACGCACAAAAGGGGCTATACTCTCACCAGAGCGATTCATAAAAGTATGTGGCTTAAGGAAGAATACCTTATGGGAATGCACTTGCAATGTGCCAACCTCTGCTTGAAACTTACTCTCAAAACACCAATGAAAGTTTAGGCTCTCTGATAGAAAATCAAGTGCGATAAAGCCCGCATTATGCCGAGTATTTTGGTATTTCAAACCGGGATTGCCAAGCCCCACAACAAGAAGGCAAGACATTATTTCGCTTTAATTACCCCAACTACCGCTACAGATGGGCGATTTATAATACTCACGCCATCAATTTGTGGTAAATCACGCACTAAAATAGAATCCCCCACATCTAGATCACTCACATCAAGTTCATACGTATTAGGGAGATTCTCTGGAGTGCATTTGACACTAATGCGCTTTGTAGAGACAAAAAGCACACCTTTATTTTTTAAGCCTTTCGCACTACCCTTGACACTCACAGGTACTTTATATTTGCTTACTATGCCTCTTTGGGCTAAAAGCAAATCAACATGAATGATAGTATTTGTCACAGGGTCTTTTTGATACTCCTGAATCACCACATCTAAAGTCTTCCCACCAACTTTAACCGGGAAGATTAAGGTATTTTTATGTTTGATAGCCTTAATGAAGTCATTCAGCTTAAAGGCGCAGTGGATATTCTCCTGCCCTTTACCATAAATGTTTGCAATTAGATAACCATCATTCCTCAAAGCTTTTGCCTGAGATTTAGAAATACTCTCTCTAATTTGTCCTTCTAACATTCCTATCCTTTATGCTTAAAATAAAAAATCGCCATTATACTCAAGCTAACTTAAATGCACTTGAGTTAGTCTCCTATATACACTTGACGTGGGCGAGTAATCCTTGTAGTTGGGTCTTTCACATGCTCTAAAAGCTGCGCACACCAACCGGGCATACGTCCAATAACAAAAATAGGCGTAAAGAGCGATACAGGGATTTTAAGGGCAGAGAGGATAATACCAGAATAAAAATCCACATTCGGATAGAGATTTCTCTCAACAAAATAGCTATCATGCAAGGCAACTTCCTCGACTTTATGCGCTAAGTCGCTTAAGCGGGAATCCATTTTAATCCCCTTAGCGTCTAAATCATCTTTAAGCTTTTTAAGAATCTTCGCGCGCGGGTCATAATTTTTATATACACGATGTCCAAAGCCCATAAGTCTAAATGGGTCATTTTTATCTTTGGCTTTAGCAATAAATTTATCAACATTCTTTGCATCGCCAATTTCATTAAGCATATCAAGCACCTTTTCATTCGCACCTCCATGTGCAGCACCCCACAGAGCGTTAATCCCCGCACTCAATGCCGCATAAGGATGCGCTCCTGTAGAAGCTACATTGCGAACGGTAGTCGTAGAAGCATTTTGCCCATGATCTGCATGGAGTATAAAGATCTTATCAAGTGCCTCTACTTCTAAAGGTGTAATCTCAACCGCACCTTTTATAGTCTGCTTCATCTTACCCCCCGGATACGCACGAAGCATATAGAGGAAATTCTCAATATACCCTCGCTCCACATCGGGGTAAATATAAGGTATCCCTAAAGAATGGCGATAAGCAAAAGCCACAAGTGTAGTGATTTTAGCTATAGCGCGCTTAGCCATTACTTGGCGCTCTTCTTCATTAGACATATCTATATGGTGGAAGTGAAATGTTGAGAGCGCAGAGAGTGCAGCAGAGAGATTTGCCATAGGATGTGCTGTATCAGGAAATGCTTTAAAAATATTGATAAGCCCCTCAGGCAGAAAACTCCTGTGCATAAGCTCTATTTCAAACTCTTTAGATTCTGTATCATTATTTGGAGCCTTGCCTGTAATGAGCAATTTACATACATCTGTAAAGTGATATTTATCCACAAGATCCGCTATAGGAATACCCTTATAAAGAAGCTCGCCTGCTTTGCCATTAATATAGCTAATGGTAGATTTACACCCCGCTGTCGAGCCATAACCCGGATCATAAGAAAAAATATTTGTACGTTCAAAAAGCTTAGAAAAATCCACCGCCTTAGGACCCCTTTTGCATTCAATTAAATCAAAATCAAAACTTTCTTTTGTTTCATTGTTCGTTAGAGTAATGGTTGCCATACTTTCTCTTTCAAATAGTATATACCTCGCATTATGGCACAAATGTCTTATCAAAAGTCAAAAAAAAATTAAATTTTCACTTAAAAATGCCCCAAAAAGCACTAAATGATACATTTAAGCCCTCAAACGAGATAAAAACTTTATAAAATTTCTTATATAATACATACATCATATAAATTTATAAAAACTCTTTAAGGACATCTTATGTCAAAGCATAAAATCATTTTAACCAAGCAAGATAGAGAAGAGCTTATGCCATTGCTCCATATCACAAAAGCTGAACGCGAGGTTATGCCTAAAGAAGTTTTAGAAAAGCTTGAACTTCTCCAATCTGAGCAAGAAGTGGGGCACTTTAAAGAGCTAGAAGAAATCATTGAAGAATCGTTGCAAATTGTGCAATCTCTCACACCCAATATGCTAAAGAGCAAATCCGCACAAACCCACATCAAGCAACAACTTCTCAAACAAGCCAAATATCATCTCTTCCTTGCCAAACGCAAAGCCCAACGTGCTCGCCATAAAACTCACTAACACTTATCCCATTAAAAATGAATGCACATCAGCATAAAGTGCTGAAAAATCGCTAATAATATGCCCTCCTTGTATATGACGTATTTGCGCATACTCTCCCCAATACGCCTCTGAGATACTCCCATCAATGCGTTCATCATCTACGCTTAAAAATACAAGTGTGCGGATAGCACTAGGCATAGGCGTGCGCAAGGCATGGGCATAACTTTGCCAATTTTTCCTAGAAAGGCTAAATCCAGCCCCCGTTGTGCTATTACTTTGAGGCATATTGATATATTTTTTTAGCTGACTAAGTGGCTCAAATACAGGATTAAAAAGTATAAAAACTTCAGGCAATGCTATATTAAGCTTTGGGGCGTGCAAAATAAGCTGCCAGAGATAAAATGCCCCCAATGAATTCCCTATAAAGCCAAAAGGAGGGCGGAATTTATGCTCTATAAGTTGGCTTTTGCAAGCTTGCAAATTTGTCCTAAAATCTCCGCCATTCTCATATATAAGCTCTAAGGGCGCAAGATTCAAACCCGCGCATATACCTTTATAGCTTAGAGAATTTTGCGATGAATGAAATCCATGAGAGTAGAAAAACTGCATTTGCTATTGTGCCCAATGCTCAAGTTGGAGCTCTTTGGGAATTGGCGAGACAAACTCATACCCCAAAAGCGCGATCTTATGGGCATGGAGCATAAGTCTTGGAGCACTATCTTGTATGCCATAGATTCTATCCCCATATATAGGGTGTTTGAGGCTTTGGCAATGCACGCGTATCTGATGTGTGCGCCCTGTAGTGATATAAACTTGCACTAAAGTCTTTTTACCCACAATAGCAAGTGGATTAAGCTGCGTATAAGCATATAAGCCATTTTTATCTATATATGATTTAGCAAATCCCCTCCTAATCGTGCTTATGGGCTTCTCTATAGAAATAGAATCCACTATACGCCCATGCACAATAGCTCGATATTCTTTCTGTACTTTTTGCTCCTTAAAAGCTTCTTTGCATTTTTTTGCAAAAGCACTTTTCTCTTTAATAAGCAATATCACACCACTTGTCTCTCTATCAAGCCTATGGAGCAAATTCCAGCCTTCATAAAATGTGCATAAATCATATGATTCTATAAATGCCGGTTTATCCACTGCAAGAATCTCATCATTGCAAAAAAGCACTTGAGGGGTGCGTATCTCTAAAATTTCAAAATGGCTATCAGAGGGGATATATGCACGGGCTAATGTAAGCTTTTTGCCCCCTATATGCACAAGCCCCTTATCAATCAATGCCTTAGCTTGCTTATGCGAGAGGGTATGCTTTTTAGCAAGAATCTTATAGGCTTTATCTTTGCTCATATTGTATCTTTGCTACAAGGGCATTAAGCTTCTCGTGCGAGCTTACATTTAAGGAGGTTGGTAGAAGAGATTCCCAACGATTGAGAGTATCAAAAAGGCTTTGTGGAGGGATTAACACATAATTTGCCACCTCCTCAAAAAGCGCATATTGGTTAAAAATATGCTCCCCGCTTATGAGCCTCGCTCCAAAAAATGCCGGCTCAAGGGGATTATGCCCTCCTACATTTTTGACAAAGCTCCCCCCAAGGATCACTACATCGCTTATCGCATAAAGGTTATTTAGCTCCCCTAATACATCAACCACAATGACATCACCCTCCCCCTCTAAGGCATTATTTGAAAACAAAGTTGTATGTGCAAACATACTCTTGCTTAACTCATAGACTTCCTTAAATCGTTCAGGGTGGCGGGGGGCTAGGAGTAAAAGTGCGTTTTTGCCATCTTTATATTGCTTAAAGGCTTCAAGCACAAGGAGCTCCTCACCTTTATGCGTGCTTGCAGCGATAAATACAGGCAAGTTTGGCTTAGCATAATGAGTGCTTAGCAATGGAGTATTAAGTGTCTTAAGATTCCCAAAAACCTCAACGCTCCTCGCCCCTAAATCTTCTAATCTCTGCTTGTCTTTATGGCTTTGTGCCAATACCTCATCAATGAGTGCAAATACCCCACGATAAAACCACGCAAAGCGTTCATAGCTTTTTAACGAACGCTCAGAAATACGTGCATTAAGGAGTAAAGTGCGGGCATTATGAGATTTTGCAAAGTAAAAAAGCATTTTCCACATTTCCGCTTCTGTAACAACAAGCGTTTTGAGCTTGGCACAACGCCTCCCCCACATAAATAAAAATATTTCAAAAGGCAAATAACGTACCATAATAGGAGCCTTATATGTCTGCTCATAAAGACGTTTTGCCTCTTTGTAGCCAGTGTGTGTAATGGTCGTAATAAGAATAGGCGCAGATTCAGTGCTAAGTGTGCTAAGGAGTGGCTGCAAGGATCGTATTTCACCAAATGAACACGCATGAAACCAATAATATGGCTCATATTCAAGCTTTTTAATATGCCATGGAAAAAAACGTGCAGGAATAGAATCGCGATGTTTAGAGCGAAATGAACTCACAATTAAAAAAGGCAAAGCCACCACAAAAATGAGCACACAAGCAAGATAATAGAGAAAAGGAAAAGGGGGTGATATATGATTTTTCAAAGCATTCACCTCCTTTTAATATCAAGTTAATATCAATTATGCTTTCGTCTTTTTCTTAGGCTTTTCTTCTAAATCTGCTTGTGACTCTTCGGGCTTGATATACAAAATACGCCCACAATGAGGGCAATTAATAATATCATTGCCCTTAAGAATCTCATTATAAATACTCTCATTTAGTCTAATAAAACACCCGCCACAAGCTTGTTTAAACACAGGCACAACGCTCGTATTTAATGCCCAACGTCTAATTTTGGCATAAAAGCCTGTAATTTTGCTATCCATTTGCGTTACAAGGGCTTGCTTTTGTTCAAAAAGCTTTTGTTGTGTTTTTTTAATTTCTTCTACTTCTTTTTGTGTTTTCACTTCAAGCTCTTGTATGGCTTTATCTAATTCATCTAATTGTGGGGTATATGCTTGCTTTTGTTCAGTTTTAGCATTTTTCAATGCTTCAAGTCGCTCTATCTCGGCATTAGAGTGCGTCATATTCTCTTTGGCAATATCATTTTCCACATCAAGGGCGCGTACTTCTTTTTCTGTTTTCACTTCTTTTTGCTTTTTGATGATTTGCTCTAATTTAAGAGACGCCTCTTGTATATTGCGATCATGGCGGGATATTTCAAGCTCAATATTATGAATCTCCTCGCCCAAAGCCGCTACATCTTTTAAAATATGTTCTTTTTGCTTGATTTTCTCATCAAGCCCAGAACGTGCTTGAGAAATCTTAGGCTCTAAATCATCAATTTGCTTATCAAAGCTCGCTACTTTTATGAGTTCTTCTAAATGTTTATTCATTACATCTCCTTGGATATGGGGTATCTCTTAACTTGACTGCAGGCATAAAGAGAATGGATTTTTACAATCTTTAATTATAACCTTATATCCTGCATTTTGCAAAATAGATTGAAAAATTTCTACAAAATACTTTTCACTCTCATAATGCCCCATATCAATTAAACTTATACCCATACTTTTAGCACTCATTGCATCGTGGTGCTTAATATCGCCGGTAATAAAGCAAGTTCGCTCCAAAAGTGGCAATGAATCAAGTAAAGAGCAGCCACTCCCACAGACCACATACACCTCTTCAATCAAATGATCTACACTCGCTTGTACTACATTCACACTCCTAGCCCCAAGGGCAGAGCATACATAATGCCCAAGCTCCATAAGAGGCATAGCCTCAATCCTCCCATACATACACAAGCCTTGAGGGAGAAAATGCCTCCATTTGAGCACATTATGCGTAAGATAGGCATTCAAATGAGATTTATCAAAATTCGTGTGCAAGCTTAAAAGAGAGCATTGCTTAGCAATGAGAATACTTGCAAGATTCGCAGGATATGTATCTGTATGAAAGGCACTTAATGCTCTAAAAAACAAAGGATGGTGAGTGATAACCAACGTATGAGGCTTTAAAGAGAGGGCTATCTCTTTACTAAGCTCAAGGCAAACCACTATGTCGCTACATTCATCATTCAAACTTCCTAAATTTAAGCCACTTTTATCCCATGATTCTTGGCTATCAAATGGTGATAGGCTATCGCATAACTCATATATATCTCTCACTTTATAAGCCATAATCCTACCTCCTATGCCCTAAAGCCCCATTGCTTTTGTATATCTTTAATCTGCTCACTTTGCAATTCTATTATCATCACGCCCTCTCTTTCTTCAAGGCTATCCTCTATATGCCCATCTGCATTCACAAAAAGGCTATCCCCATAGAATCTCCATATCGCCCCATCATAGTTAAGCTCGCCAATACGATTAATACGCAAGATCACCATATTATTATTAAAAGCCCGTGCTTGGGTTAAAATACGCCAACGTTCTTGTGAGGCAAATGTATTGCTACAAGGCATAATGACCACATCAACGCCTGCACGCTTCAATTTAAGCCATATCTCATCAAAATGGACTTCAAAGCCACTCACAAGAGCGATTTTACAACCATCTTTTTCAAAAATAAGCGGGGTTTTAGGCGATTTGGGCAAAGCATTATCAAAAAAGTCTCTCTCATTCCAATGAGAATAAGCCATAAGACGTTGCGGATAGTAGAATTGAACACTCTCTTGCTGAATAAGTACGATACTTTTATAAAGTTTGTCTTCTTTTGCATGTATCACGGGGGCTACTATATCAAGCTTGTATTTGTGAGATAGCTTTTTTAGGGTATTTATAAGCATATTGCATTCTTTATAGAATCTTGCATCTTTTAGCACATCGCGATAAAAGGGAGAAAACACATATTCGCCAAATGCAGCTAAATGCACCTTTTGCTTCTTGCAGCTCTGTAAATACTTGCTTAGTCTCACATCATTAGAGGCAAGTGGCGGAAGCTGCAAGAGAGCAAGATTCATTAATTATCCTTCTTTAATGGCTTTAAGTGGGTCTCAAAGCATTGTAGCATATCAAGTTTGCTTATAAGCTGAAATAAAGCAAGCTAGGGCGTATGATAATTAATTTTATAAAATGTATAGTCTCCCTGCTTGAAGATAGGAATTAAATATGGCATAAAACTTTCATCTACGCTCAAACCCCGATAATCCAAAAGATATTGTGCTTCTAAAAGCTTATCTAAGGTATGTGTAGCAAAGCTTAGGCGATTGGTAAATAAATACAACACTCTAGGCTTAAAAAAGATAATCACATCTTGGCTTTGTGTATGCTCTTTAATATATGTATATATGGCTTGACTTTGTGCGTTATTGGCGGGGTAGTACTTCTCTAATATCACTTCTTTATGCTTAATATGCAGACTATAGGCAAAATGGGCTATCTTTAAAGCAAAAAACATCAGAGTAAGGGTCATTAAGCTTATACAAATGATTTTAAGGCTTAAAGAGCAACGTTGCATAACTCTCATAACCCCAAAAGCACACCAAAACACCATAAAAGGTAGCATACAAAATACAAATCTAATCCCCTGCAAGGCGGGCCACAAAATCAACATACACAACGAGCCGAGCACAAAAAGTATAAAAAACATATCTTGCTTATATCGTTCTCTAAGCCCTATAAACATAAATATACACGCAAGCACAAAAGCCACAAACCCAAAAGGATTAGGTATAAGGTAGCTTGGCTTAAAAGACAACAACTCAAGCGGATTAGGAAAGCTAAAAAAATCGCTAAAAACACCCATATAATAGAGCATATTTCTAGCAATACTCTGCCAACTTATAGATTCTAAAACGCCTATATGCCCCTCACCACCAAATGAAGAGAAACTATAGCCTATAAAGACAAAAAACAAGAGACAAATCAAATATGGCATTATATAGGCTATGCTCCAAAAGCTCTTTAAGCAAAGCGCACTATATGGACAAAGTTTGGCAATCCTTGATTGTGGCAGCAAGCATTTCAAAAGAAGCAGACATTCCATCGCAAAAAATGCACAGAAAATAATAACCCCATTACTGCGAATACATAATGCTATACTTGCAAAGATTCCCCCTAAAATCGCATAAAGAAGAGGCTTATACCCCCCCCCCCGCAGAGGTCGCAAGCAGACGTTCTAAACACAATATGGCAAAAAAGCTTGCGCAAAGATAGGGAATATCTGAGAGAATATTATTTGCAAACCCCACAAGAAGCGGATTAAGCATAAAAAAGAGTGTTGCTATAATGCAAGCACTTCTCTTAAGCCTTGAAGCACAAAAACAATAAAACCCCGCGACAAACAAGCCAAAGCTTATGACCCCTACCATTTTCAAAGCATAAAAAGACAAGCCAAACATCGCATACAATGGTGCAAGCAACAAAGGAAACCCCCACGGATACACATAAGGACCAAAAAGTGAATCACAATGGCTCATCATAAAGGTATTATTAGCTATTTGCTCTTTTATAGAATCTGAGACAATGGCTATAGCTTGTGCGATATATTGAGAAAAGTCTCCACCCCAATCATGCCCATTATGCAAAATAAGTATCTGCAACGCACAGCTAAAGATAAAAACCAAACACATTTGAGCAAATATTCCCATCTTAGCCCTAAACATATAACTCCTTTCCAACTCCCCCTCTCATCTACTCTTGCAATCTATTCTTCTTGCATTTGCGCGCGCACTTGAGAGAGCCCTGATAAGCAATTCTCCGCCTTGCAATCAAGCTTTGCACTAATCTCACCTAATTTATTATAACTTCTTTGCCAAAGGGCTTGATTATCCTCATAAAGCATTTGCATTTTTACCTTGCCATCAGGGTAAAACCATGTAACTTTCACTTGAGCGGGGATTCCTTGAATATACTCAAACTCCGTGCTTAAAGCACCATTTGTATCATAGCTACGTTCAAAGCCAACTTTCTGTCCATTTTTATAATGTGATTCTCTATGCAGGGCACCATTTTCATAATATTCGCGCACATCGCCATTTTTTACACCTTGAAGATATGTAGCCACTTCTATGGTTTGACCATTGGGAGAGAATTTCCGCGCTTGCCCATCAAGCTTGCCATTCTTATAATGATACTGCTGAGCGATTTTGCCATTTTGATGATACTCTACACTCTTGCCCTCTAAGATTCCATTATTATAATGCTCCTCTTTAGCAAGCTTGCCATTTTCATAATACCACTTTGCCTTATCTTGTATTTTATCTTCATTGTAGATAATCTCTGAGCGCAAGATATTATGCGGGTAAAACTCCCATGCTACCCCCTGAAGCTTATTATTTTTATAATACGCATCATAAATCACTTCCCCCTCAGGTGAATATTTGAGCTCCCTGCCCTCTTTACGCCCATTGACAAAGTGCATTTGATAGAGTAAATGCCCCTCTCCACTATACCACGCCTCCCTGCCATGCTTTATATCTGTGCCTTTTATATAGCTAATCTTTCCTTGCAAGACTTCTCCCGCCGTTTTTTTAGTAATCGTGCGTATCTCAAGCTCTAAGCCCACACAAATGCTAAATAGCCCCAATACAGATAATACTACCCTTAGCACCGCTCGCTCCCTCTATGAATTCCTAACACCAATTTGATAATACACAAAGCCTTTAGATGCTAAATGGCAATGCTGATAAATATTGCGCCCATCAAAAACCACAGGCTCGCTTAAAAGCTTTTTTATCTCTTCAAAATCCGGACTTCTAAACTCCCGCCATTCCGTCAAAAGCACTAGGCTTTGTGCATTTTTAAGCGCCTCATATTTGCTTGAATACAAAGTAATATGCTCTAAAATATCTTTGAAATAAAACTTAGCCTGTGAAAATGCCTTTGGATCATATGCTTGAATCTTCGCTCCCCTCTTTACTAGCTCCCTCACAAGCACTAAAGAGCTTGCCTCGCGCATATCATCAGTCTCTGGCTTAAAGCTAAGCCCCCAAAGGGCGAAAGTTTTTCCCCTTAAATCCTCTCCAAAATGCCCTACAATCTTCTCTACCAAAAGCATTTTTTGCTTTTCATTCACTTCTTGCACAGCTTTTAATATCACTGCCTCATAGCCAGAATCTTGTGCGCTTTTTTCTAATGCCCGCACATCTTTAGGGAAGCAACTCCCCCCATAACCACAACCCGGATAAATAAAGCTATAGCCAATGCGTGAATCTGAGCCAATCCCCAAACGTACATCATTGATATTTGCCCCTACCCTCTCGCAAATTTGAGCCATTTCATTAATAAAGCTAATCTTTGTAGCAAGCATAGCATTTGCCGCATATTTAGTCATTTCAGCAGATTCTATACCCATAGTAAGGAATCTATCACTTTTGAGTAAAAACGGCGCATAAAGGGATTTCATCACTTCAAGGGCACGTGCCGAATCTGAGCCTATCACCACCCTATCTGGGCTCATAAAATCCTTAATAGCCACACCCTCTTTTAAAAATTCCGGATTACTCACTACATCAAAGCAAAATTCCAAGCCACTCTCCCCGCACCCTGCCTTTATACCGCGACTTTGCAAGATAGATTCTATAATTTCGCGCACCATTTTTGCGCTCCCCACAGGCACGGTGCTTTTATTAACCACCACACAATAGCCTGCCTGCATATATGTGCCAATATCTTTTGCCACACTTTGTACATATCTTAAATCCGCACTGCCATCTTCGCCCATAGGCGTCCCCACCGCGATAAAAATCACTTGTGCATTTTGGAGGGCTTGGGGCTTATTGGTAGTAAAGGAGAGTGTCCCTAAGGCTACATTATCTTTAACCATCGATTCTAAGCCGGGCTCATAAATAGGTATCTCCCCATTTGATAAAGCCTCTATCTTGGCTTCATCTACATCAAGGCAGATGACATGATTCCCCATTTGAGCAAAGCACGCTCCCGCTACAAGCCCCACATACCCACTGCCAACAATGCTAACCTGCATTTACGCTCCTTTAGACATATTTGAGAGATTGGTAAAAATCGTTTTTAAACAACGTTTGATTACATCTTCCTTTTGTTCCTTACTTATATCTACCTCTTGTCCTATGCCGAGATATTTTTTCTCACTGAGCTTGAGTGTGCTTGTGGCATTTTGCTCAATGCTTTTAGAGGTATGAGTAAGCTTAAATTGCATATCACCACGAAGTGTTATACTATCCTTAGAGCTAAGAAGACTTGTGTTTTCTTTTGTCTCCAAGAGGGCGAGATTATAGAAAATATCAAGTTTATAGACATTGTCTGTGGGCTTTTTGACTTTATCAAAGCACCCACTTTGTGCTAATGCTACATCCAAAATAGGCATAAATTCTTCTTTTGAGAGGATATTATCTTTATGTGTTTGTATTTCCCCTAATATGATTTGATACTCGGGGTTTTTGCAAAATTGAGTGGGTTTAGCAGGCGGGGTATCAGGCTTCTTTGAAGCACAACTTGTTGTAAGCAACACTGCAGCAAACATAGCTACATAAAATAACATTTTCATACATACTCCTTAAGCGATCTCTCTATTCTATAATAATTTAAAAAATAAAAAACTATGAGAATCGCTGAAGACATATTGTGCTCATTACATTTTCATTATCTCTAGAGCCTTCTGTAGAGCCTAAGAAATTTTAACACTTCATTGTGTAGATTAAAGATTTTTTAGAGGGTATCGCAGACTCTTGCTCGCCCCCATTTTGCTAAAAGCCCATAAGGCATAGAGGCATCTTTTAAGGCTTTTTAAGTGAGAGGGGCTGAACTTCAACAAAAGGTAGTTAGTTTATCATCTCTTTAGTGATTCTAGTAGAAACTCTTCAGCCCAGCTCTTCCAAGACTAAAAGAGCTGACAAACTTAGCTACCGCTTGAATTACTCAACAAATCGCTTAAATGAAGTGTTAAAACTCTCAAGGCTACATAAATCGGTCTATTTTTCACCACATTTGCACTTGTAGGTGTGAGTAATGCAATAAACATTATAGATGGATTCAATGGTCTAGCAAGTGGTGTGTGCTTGCT
>NZ_NXLR01000010.1 GCF_003364255.1 Helicobacter marmotae | reverse complement strand
GGGAGGGGCTTGAATTGCGAAGTCGCTCCCTCCCCCTTATATATCCCCCGCCCCGACGACGCCTTAAGAGGTGGCACTTCGTGCGATTTAATTTTATCGCAGTGAGAATATATCTCACTGCTGGGAGACGTTTGGGGCTTATTGTCATGTCTAGCGGGAGTGGTAACGACCGAAGAATTGCTGTTAGAATTGCTAGAAACTCTGCCACTATTGTCATTCTGAGCGTAGCCTCCGCGAAGCGAAGAATCTCTCTTAGCGACTAGTGATTCAGAGAGAGATTCTTCGGTCGCACTTCGTGCTCCCTCAGAATGACAATGAATCCAGCATTTACTAGTAAAGCCAACGGAGATTCTTCACTTTCTTGCAAAAGCACAAGGGGAGGAGATTTCCCCCGCGCGCATTTCCTGTATAATATGGCTTTCCTTAATAAACAAGCCCTTACATACTTATTTCATAAAGCCTTTTGCGCTCATTGGAGCTAGCTATACTAAGCTGCTGGCGGTATTTGGTGATAGTGCGGCGCACCATTTTAAGATCAAATTTCTCTTCTACCATTTTGAGAATCTTTATATCGCTTAAAGGCTTTTTTCTATCTTCGTTTTTCACAAGATTCAAAATAAATTCTTTTATCGAGGCGTTTGAAGTATCGCCATCAATGGCTGCGGTAAAGAAGCTTTTAATGGGGAATATGCCCCTATCACACTCTAAGTATTTGTTTGCAATCGCGCGAGATATGGTGCTTGGGGCGTAGCCTAAGTCTTGGGCGATGTCTTTAAGCTTCATAGGTCGTATTTCCCCTCCGGTAAAAAAATCATATTGATTTTCTCTTAAAGCAATGGCGATTTTAAGTATCGTGGCTTTACGCATATCAAGCGCATCGACTAGGTCTTTTGCCTCTTTGAGCTTTGTTTTGAGGAAGTCTGCGCCTGCCTTGTCCTTGATGTCTTTTATACGCTCTTCAATGAGTACCTTAGGATAATAGCTATCATTAATAGACACTTCAAGCTCATAAGTGGTGTTTTTAAGGCTATCGCTTTTGGTGCGCTCAAAGATAAAAATATCAGGTATGACTTCATTTTCCCTCGGGCTAAACTCAATCGCAGGGGGATTTCTAAAGGTTTTAATGGTTTTCATCACTTTAGGATAATCAGGGTGGTTTTTGTACTTGCTATGATTGTGCAAATCACGGATAATGCGCGCTGCTAGCTCATAGCTCTGCCCCTCTAGCTCGGTATTATCAAGCTGGAAAAGGAAAGATTCTATCACATCTTTTGCTCCCACCCCATGAGGTTCTAAATATGCAAATCTCTGCCTTATGCGCTCTATCTCATCTTCCTCTATGCCTAATTCATGGGCTAAGCTCCCCACAGAAGTGTCTAAAAACCCCTCACTATTGAGATTTTCTATAATTTTTAGAGCAATTTTTCGCGAGATGTCTGTGGGGAAAAGTGTAGAGTTAAGCTGCTCTTCAAGCACATCATAAAGGCTCTTTTGAGCTATATAGGTAGATTCAAAATTATCAGGGGTGGCTTGAGTGGTTCTTTTAGTTTTAATGGGGATAGTATGTGTGATTTGGCTTTGCACATGAGTGTAGGGATTTTCCTCTGCTATGGTATTAAGCGTCTCTTCAAGCTCATTTAAGCCACTTTGCAAAATAGGCAGCCAGCTTTTTAAGGTGCTAGATAGCCGTGTTTTGACATTAAGATTGCTTTTAAGCTTGCCTCCTATACTCATGCTTTGAAATGCTCTCCTAAGTAGTATTTACGCACTAATTGATTTTTATAAATCTCCTCCGCACTCCCGCTTGCAAGCAATGCGCCGCTTTTAATCACATAAGTGCGAGAGCACACAGAGAGCGTTTCACGCACATTATGGTCGGTGATAAGCACGCCTATATCAAGCTTGGTAAGCTTTAAGATGATGTTTTGTATATCACTTACTGCCCTTGGATCCACACCTGCAAAAGGCTCATCAAGCAAAATAAATTTAGGGTCTTTGACAAGAGCTCTAGCGATCTCCACTCTGCGCCGCTCTCCCCCGCTTAGGCTTATGCCCTTTCTTTTGCGAATGGGCTCGATATTAAATTCTGAAAGCATATTTTCAATTTTAATCTGCCTATCTTTGGCGTTTTTGATACTAATTTCTGCAGCAAGCATGAGATTATCCTCTACATTGAGGTCTTTGAAAATGCTTGATTCTTGGGGGAGATAGCCTATACCGAGGTTTGAGCGTTTATGCAATGGCAGGGAGGTGATTTCTGTATGATTAAGCATAACTTTCCCCGCACTTGGGTGCAAAAGCCCGCATATCATATAAAATGTCGTTGTTTTCCCCGCTCCATTAGGTCCTAAAAGCCCCACTACCTCGCCGCTATTGACTTCAAGCGAGATGTCTTCTACGATTTTTGTCTTTTTGATATGTTTGCTTAAATGCTCTGCTTTAAGTTTGTTCATCGCTCACCTCATAGATTCTCTGCTGCTCTTGTGGAGTGATATGTATAGAGATGACATTAAAGCCATTTTGTGCTAGGAGTTGCTGTAATTGCCAATCCCCCCATTCTATGAAGTGCAAGCCATCATTATCTAGCATATCAAGTAAGCCTAACTCAAGCATATCTTGCAAACTTTTAGCATACATATCATAGTGATAGATTTTGCTATATTGTGGGCACTCATAGCAAAGGGCGAGGTTAAAGGTAGGGGAGGGCACAGGGCTTTGCACACCTTGAGATTCCATAAAGGCACGTACAAGTGTGGTTTTACCACTGCCTATGTCCCCCATTAAAAGCACAATATGCCTATTATGCAATATCGCTTGAAGTTTGTTACATAAGCTAAAAAGCTCATTTTCTCTTAGCTCATATTTACTCATGGCTATTCCTTTCACGCACTTCTTTAATGCCTATGCTTTGCTCAATTGCCATAATCAGATCTTTATTTTGTGCAAGGAATTGCTGTTTATCATCACTCTTTTGCATAGGGCTCTCTTGTGTTTCTTGTTTTGCTATGGGAGGGTTGGAAGTAGCTTGTGGATTTTGACTTACTTGCTCAATATGCACTTCTTGCCCAAATATGGACTTCACAAGGGTATAGATGATTTTACCATGCTCTTTTAAAAGCTCTTTATCCGCGCCTTGTGCTACGCTCTGCCAACGCAATGTATGGCTTAAATCTATAAAATCTATAAAGCTCACATTTGCTTCAAAAACCGCACCCAAATGGGCATTGCGGTCTTTGATTTTAGTAATTAAGTGGCTAAAACGTATTTTGGCATTTAAGGCTGTGGATTGGCTCTCTTGCGCGGGAATCTGGGCAGGGCTTTGCGATGAGGCTTGTGCGGGAGGCTGCGTGCTGTCTTTGGATGGGCTTTGGGATGGAATCTGGGATGGGGTTTGGGAGATGGCTTGTGCTGTGCCCTGAATGGGGGCTAAAGTGCTAGCTTGGCTTAATGGAGGTTGCTTGGTTTGTGCGCTAAAGACTTCATTTTCAAGCTCTTCTATCATCGATTGAATATCTTTAATTTTCATCGCTTCTTGCATTTTAAGCGTGCATAGCAGCAAAACAAAGTTTCCATCGGTATTGAGATTAAGCAAAGTTTTAGATTCTGTAAGGATATAAGCAAATCTATCAAGGAGTAGGGGCGGGAACGCACTATCTCTTTGTAAAAGCTTATCTTTGAGAAAAAGCATCATCTCATCAAGGATCATCTCGCATTCATATTCAAAAAGTGTTTCTAATATGGCTTGGGTTTCTTGGTCTTGCTTATGCAAGATATGGTAAAAATATTTTTGTAACACTTCTGGATCAACTATACCTAGCATATCGCTTACTGCAGTGACTTCAATGTGGTTTTTGCAAAAGATAATTGCCTGATCAAGGAGGGTTAGGGTATCACGGAGGCTTCCTGCTCCACTGCGCGCGATAATATCAAGTGCTTGGGGCTCATAGCTCACTTGCTCCTTATCAAGGATATTGCTCATATGCTCTACTACAAGCTTATGGGGGATTTGCTTAAAGCGAAAGTGCTGTGTGCGGCTTAGAATAGTCGCGGGGAGTTTGAGCGGGTCAGTCGTGGCAAGGATAAATTTAACAAATTCTGGAGGCTCTTCAAGGGTTTTAAGCAAAGCGTTAAAGGCTTCTTTGCTTAACATATGCACTTCATCGATAATAAATATTTTATATCTTCCAAGGCTTGGGTGGTATTTTGTTTGTTCAATAAGGCGCTTGATGTCATCAATCCCTCTTGAGCTAGCCGCGTCCATTTCAATAATATCCATATGGTTGCCCTGTAAAGCAGCTGTGCAGTTTGGGCATTCTCCACAAGGCGTGCTCGTAGGACCACTCTCACACTGCAGGGCACGCGCGAAGATTCTAGCAGAGCTTGTTTTGCCACTTCCTCGCAATCCGCTAAAGAGATAAGCATGTGAGATGTGTTTAGAATCTAAAGCCAAAGAGAGCGTTTGAGATATGGCATTTTGTCCCACTAAGTCATTAAAAAGCGTGGGGCGATACTTCAAGGCTAGGGCTATGGAACTCATCACTTTATCTCCGAAATAAGTTGAAAATTGGCATTGTATATAAAGAATCTAAAAACTCTCATTAGTCCCTCATTGCTTATCTTGGCTTATCTTGCTCATCATAGGCAAACACAGGGAGTGAGAGTTTATAAAAAATTGCCAAAAGCCTAGCGCTCACACCGATAATTAAGGTAAGAATGCTTACTAGCAGACTATCTAAATGTGCCCATTCAAGGAGGGCATAGTAAATACCTCCCGCAAGTATGGCAATGCCTGCATAAATTTCTTTTTGAAAAACAAGGGGAATGCGCATACATAAAATATCGCGTAAAATCCCGCCAAATACGCCTGTTATCACCGCCGCACTCACAGCGATAATAAAGCCATATTCTTTATCAATCGCCACTTGCGCACCTAAAATACTAAAGACCACTAGCCCTATGGCATCGAGTGTTAAAAACACATTTTCAGAGCGAGCGATGACTCGAGGGACCTTTGTAGTAAGCAAGGCTGCAATGCAAATAAGCACGACATATTCGGGGTTTGCTACCCAAGTAAGCGGATAATGCTCCAAGAGAATATCGCGGATGGAGCCTCCGCCAATGGCTGTAACAAGTGCGATGAAAATCACACCAAAGAGATCCATTTTATGTTTGCCCGCAGCAAGCGCACCTGTCATACCCTCTGCAGTGATAGCAATCACATAAAGCGTGGTTAAAAGCATATTGTCCCTTTGAGAGTGGAAGTGAGGGGGTATTGTAACCTAAAGCAGCTTAGAATCATAATAAATCCATAAAATATGGAATTACTTTTGCTTTGTTTAATGGAATCACAAAAAGTGCAAATACAAAGGATATATTATGATGAGGTCTCTTTATACTGCTACTACGGGTATGTTAGGGCAGCAACTCCAAATTGATAATACATCAAATAACATCGCCAATGTTAATACTACAGGCTATAAGAAGCAGAGGGCGGAATTTGCAGATTTGTTTTATCAAGTGCTTCAATATGCCGGCACAAGCACAAGTGAAACAACTATCTCTCCCACAGGCATAGAGGTGGGGCTTGGCGTGCGTCCTGTGGCGATTCAAAAAATGTTCTCCCAAGGGCATCCCAAAGAGACAGAAAATAACCTTGATATTGCTATTACGGGGAATGGCTTTTTCCAAATTGAACTCCCTGATGGGAATATCGCCTATACTCGCGCAGGGAGCTTTAAGCTTGATAGCGATGGGAATGTGGTGAATGCAGAGGGCTATAGGCTTATCCCTGAGCTTAGCATTCCAGAGGGGGCGACACAAATTAACATCGGCACTGATGGCACTGTGAGTGTGATTGAGGGGAATCAAACAGAGGTGAATGTATTGGGGCAGATTGAAATTGTGAATTTCATAAATCCTGCGGGTTTGCACTCTTTGGGAGATAATTTATTTATTAATACCAATGCTTCAGGAGACCCTGTAGCAGGCGTGCCCGGGCTTGATGGCTTTGGGCAGTTAAGGCAGGGATTTTTAGAGTTAAGTAATGTCAAACTTGTAGAAGAAATGACAGATTTAATCACCGGGCAGAGAGCGTATGAGGCAAATTCTAAGAGTATCCAAACCGCAGACGCTATGCTCCAAACCGTAAATGCCCTTAAACGATAGGCTTTAAATAAGAGTAGCAAATCTTTGTCATTCTGAGGCTTTAGCCGAAGAATCTCAAATTAAAATCAACAGAGATATTTCACCTACGGCTCAATATGACAAAACTCAAGCTAAACTTATCCTTAAAGCCCAAATCACCACTCTAAAAAAGGAAATTGCTAAGCTTAAGCCTATCACGCCTCTAAACTCATCAGCCTTAAAGCCAAGTGGGGAATCTATACCATCTCAACATACACAATCCCCAATCCCAACAAAAAGCATTGAAAATGCTAATTTTCAAAACACTTTCACCCCACCTTTTGAAATTCCCAAATCTTGGGTATGGGTGAGGTTGGGAGATATTGGGGAAGTCTTTACAGGAACAACACCACCAACTAATAAAATAGAAAATTTTGGAACTTTTATACCATTTTTGGGACCAGGAGATATTGATGAGGTGGGCAATGTTAATTATACCAACAAGGGATTGTCTGAAATAGGGTTGCGAAAAGCCAGAAAAATTCAAGCAAATTCTATTCTTGTAACCTGTATTGGTGGATTGATTGGCAAATCTTGTATCATTGATAGGGAATGCACTTGTAATCAGCAAATCAATATTGTTATGCCTTGTAGTTGTGCAAATTTTAAAATACTTTATTTTATTATTATTAGCCAATACTTTCAAACACTAATGCGAGAAAGTTCAACAGGGACAGCCACACCTATTATAAACAAAACACTTTTTGAGAATCTTCCTGTCCCCCTGCCGCCTCTAGCGGAGCAAGCCTATATCATTCAAACCCTTGATAAGCTCTTCGCACTTGCCAAAGGTTTAAGAGTAGAATAATGAGAAAAAACTATAATTACTTTGTAATTATTATTAAGGATTTACACAATGACGACACTTATCAAAATAGGCAATTCTCAAGGCATACGCATACCCAAAGCCCTTATAGAGCAAGCCAAGCTACAAGACTGCGAAATCTCCCTAAGTGTAGTAGAAAATGGCTTGTTGCTTGAGCCTAAAAGAAAACTCAACAAAAAGGTAAGGGCAAATTGGGATAGCTTGGATTTGCAACATTTAGCCAAAAAGCATGACAAAGAATTGCAAGGCTTAAGTGAAACATTTATTTCCAGCGATACAGATACCAAAGAATGGGAATGCTAATCAAATGAGAAGTGATAAATTTGAACGCTTTGGGGTGTATTGGGTCAATTTAGAGCCTGTAATCGGTAGTGAAATCGCCAAAACGCGTCCCTGTGTGATCATCTCACCCGATGAGCTAAACTACCTTAGCACAAGGATTGTAGCCCCTATCACCTCAAAGGGATTTGATGCACCTTTCCGACTTAATATTACCCTAGAAGGTAAAAAAGCTAGAATCTTATGCGACCAAATACGCACTTTATCCATAAAGCGCTTTAGCAAGAAAATCACCACACTTTCACACAAAGATTCTGCAAGGTTGCTAGAAATCTTACAAGAATTTTTCGCGTAAAGGTTTGCTATTTTTACTAAATGGGCGATAGAAGAAGTATTTATAGGAGGTTTTAAGATTTAAATTTCAGGTTTTGTGAGATAGTCTCTTTGCTATTTCTAAAGTAGAATAATCTTTAATATTCTAGTGCCAATTCCCCTTTGATTGAAATTTTCAAAGACATCTCTAGTTTTTCTTGAATAAACCCAGCAAGATTAAGGCATTTGATGCCTTTCTCTTGGGCAATTTTTGGAATCTTTTTAAATATTTTATTGTCATTGCTTGTTAAACTTTCTTCTGTGATAATGACACATTGTCCCTTTAGTATCACATAATGTATCAGCTTAAAATCTGCACTTTTGATAAAGTCTTGTTTTTGACTGCTATATTCTTGCTCGTCTAGCTGCCCTCTCTTGGCAAATGAGACAATGAAGTTATTATCTATCTCTCTGTGTAATTTCTTTGTGATGACCTCATCAAATGGGGTTGCTCTAATGGGCGAGTCTTTAAGGAATTCTTTAAATACCAATCCCTGTGCGACATATTTACACTCATCTTTCACTGCTGTGAGCAAGATAAAATCTTTTCTTTCAAAACCCTCAAGTAAGAAGTTTCGCAACTGCCCACTTGCATCAAAAGGCAAATAATATCGCACCAAATAAACCAAAGAGTTTGTATCAAAAAGGTATTTATCCATAGATAAAGTCCTCTAAATTATTATTTTTAATATATCTTTTAAAGCGTGTGCGCATTGTGTATTCACTCACGATACCTTCTAAAAAAGCATTGATAAAAATATCTTTTTGCAATGGTGAGAGGATAGGAATGGGGGGCTTAAAGCCTTTAGTCTTTTGATTGTCTTTACTGCTTTGTTTTTGTTGCTCATATTCGTTTTGCAAACTCTCTTTAAGTTGATTGTATTTTGTCCATCGTATTTTGTTGGTGTGGGCGAAATGATAAAAAATCGCAAGTCTGCTAATATGTCTTTTTTCTGATAATTCTTGTATGGTTTGATTTGTAAGGTTTATTTCGTTGATATTGATATTTTGTATTTCTTCCAAGCTTTCGCCTAGCAATAAGGCAAAGGCGAATTGATTGCACCAAGATTCTTCATTATTTGGATTTTGGATAAAGGTATTTTCATCAATATTTTCATTGTTTAAAAGATAATGTCCCAATTCATGAGCTAAAGTAAAAATCTCTCTTTTTCTGCTATTTTGCTTTTTTAGCACGATAAAATTAGGCTTGATAAAGAATCCGCACAAATTACTTTTATATTTTTTGTTAAAAGATTCTATGTTTTCTAAAACCAAAATGTTTTGCTCTACGAGATTTGCAATAAAAGATTCTAAAAATTTTTTGTCAGTAGGGCTTTTTGTAGGAAGTAAAAATTGCATTTCTCTAGCAACTTCAAGCGGAGAATCTGCTAATGAAAAATGCTTTAATTTGCGTTTTGTAAATGCAAAATCTCCAAGCTTTGCCAAGCTTTTTATATAATTAATATCTTTTTCATATTGAGTGATAAACTGAATATCTCCTATTTCTAGTTTATCGTTACAATTAGCTTTTCTGAATAAAATACTTGAATTTTGTGTATCAATTTGCAAAGGATTTGTATAAAAATCTAAACCCATTTTAAAAACATCATCAATCTTTTTTAAGATTGTTTTTGTCAATGGTTTATTAAAGTCAATTTTTGCATTAATTTCCCTTTGCAAATCCTCTTTTGAGAGTTTAAAAAGCTCCAATAAATACTCTAATCGTCTTACATTGATTTGTATTGGCATTGTTCTTTTGGTGTTTTCCTAATGAGGTTTAAAACTAAGCTAGATTGTATCAAAAAATTCCTAAGATACTATTATTCTACCCTTAAGCCTTTTGCGAGGGCAAAGAGGGAATCGAGTGTTTTAACTATAAATACCTGTTCTACAAGTGGTGGCAATGGAATAAGAAAATCCTTTATTTTGTCTTTGCCTACTCCTCCTATAATCCCTACCAAATTAAGGTTAAATTCTTGCAAAAAGTTAGGATTTTGCAAATAAAAGTATAAAAATTTCGCATTGCAAAAAGAAGATTCAAAACAACACAATTTATTGCCAAAGCATACATTTTCTTCCAAAAATCCTATCTTTTTCCCCGCACTTCCTCCCTCAAGACAAAGCAAGGTCGAGTATTTTTTAGCGATTTTAAAGTCATTGCTCTTACAATAAGGTATTTTTATACCATTTTCATACATAATTTGCCTATCTGTATTTATATCTTTAGTGCCTATGTAATTTAAGCCCTCCTTGTGTCCTGTAAATTCCTTTTCTTTTTTGTCTGCATTAATGCTATTGCCTGTAAAAATCTCGCACACTTCTCCCAATTTTACCCATACCCAAGATTTGGGAATTGCAAAAGGTGGGGTGAAGGTAGAATTGTCATATTGAGGCTTTGAAAAAGCCGAAATATCTCTGCTAGATTCTTTAAGGGATTCTTCGGCTAAAGCCTCAGAATGACAAGTTAAAGGCGTGATGATTTTAAGCTTTGTGATTTCTTTTTTCAAAGCTGTAATTTGGGCTTTAAGATTTTGCTTTGCTTCTTTATCTTTTTCATTTTTGAGGCTAGATTCTAAGGTTTTTAATGCTTTTTCTTTGCCTTTTTTGTCTTTTAGGATTGACGCATTATAGGATTCTATCTCGCTTAGGGCATTTAGCTTTGCTTATCTTGCTTATCTTGCTTATCTTTGTTTGGTTCTTTTGAGTTTTGGGGTTGCTCTGTGTGTTTTGGGGCTTCTTGGAGTTTAGGCGTGGCGGTAAGCCCGATTTGTATCGCGCTTGTGAAATACTCTAAAATCTCCATCCAGGTAGAATCTGCCCTCGCAAGATTTCATGCTTTTTAAACTCCAGGCGCCCATCGCTAAAAGTGTAGTTATACTTTATATCGCATTTTTGCTCCATGCCGATGTCTGCCGTATTGTGGCTTGCCTTTTGCAAGGCTGGAGTGATAAAGCGAGTTTTGGTCTCTTCTTCACTAAGTTTGGAGTGCATTTTAAACCTTTGAAATTTTAGCTTTTATTATAGTGTAAGATTTTTATAAAAAATTGAAGTTTATGCGAGGCTTGATTGTGCTTTAAGCATAATGTGAAGGTGGTTTGGGAGGGCTTGGAGTGGGTATTGTGAGAGTGAGGTTTTGGCTTTATCAATCAAGGGTGAATTTGCAAGGGTGAATTTGGCATTATTGTGATAGCACCTTTTTAGCACCTCTAGCGGATGTGAGAGTTAAGAAGCTCAAAGCTAAGATGTCTTAGCAAATATAAATAGAGAGCTTTGGGCTTCATCTCACGCTTATACATAAAGCAACTTTACCCATACGCTTGCCTAAGATATAGCAAAATCCTTGTTATGCTGAGGATGTAAATACTCAAAACATCTCTAAAACTCTCTTTATACCGACTCTGCTGCTTGTTAGTGTGAAATGAAGAAACTCTCTGAAATCTATGAGTGCTTTTTAAGGGGTCTTTTACCTCCTTGCGGAGGTTGATATAAGGATGGCTTAAGGAGTAGCTAAGGCTTAAGTATTAGAGTTTGAAGTATTCTAAGTGATGTTTGAGTGAATCTGAAATACCTTTTAATTCTTCAATGGTTTTATTGGCACTCTCTAAGGAGAGATGTGTCTCTTGCGAGAGTGTTGAGATATTTTGCATATCAGTAGAAATGCTCTCCATTGTGCTCTTTTGCTGGCTTGAGCTTGAAGCGGCGATTTGGGCTTTTTGCAATGAATCTTTGGCTTGAGATTGAATCTCCTCTAATGTCTGCACAGAATCCATAATAAGCTTTTGCCCCTTTTCAATTTGTGGGACTATAGCTTCAATAGAAGTTACAGAAGTATCTATGCTATCTTGGATAAGCTTAATCATATTGGCAATTTCTGCGGTTGTAGAGGCGGTGCGCTCTGCTAGTTTTCTCACTTCATCAGCTACCACCGCAAAGCCCCTGCCATGCTCACCCGCTCTTGCTGCTTCTATAGCGGCATTAAGGGCTAGGAGGTTAGTTTGGTCTGCGATTTCTGCAATTAAGCTTGCACTGCTACCAATTTCTGTAGATTGTTGTTGCAAGCCGCGGATATTATCTGCTGAAGAGCTAATCATTTCACTGATTTTGCCAATTTCCTCTGCGGTGATATTGATAATTTCTACACCTTTTGTAGAAACCTCTACACTCTTTAGAGAGTTTTCTTCTGTTTGTTTGGCGATATTTGAAACTTCTGTTAAGGACTGCTCCATTTGCCCTATTTTGTTTGTTACTTGTGTGGAGCTTTGCATTTGCGTATTGGCGACATCTTGAGCTTTTTGTGAAGTGGTGGAAACTTGAAGGGCAATGTCATGGATTTGATTTGATGAATGCGTGATAAACTCTACAATTTCTTTGAGCTTTTGTTGCATCATAGCGATAGAGGAGAGCATAGAATCTGAACTTTTATAATGTATTGATTCTGAGAGGTTTCCATTGGCAATCTTTGATACGATATTTGAAGCTACATAAGGCTCTCCACCAAGCAAGTTGCGTAAGATTCTAATAATCCCCATAGAGATAACAAGCCCAAAAATAATGCTACATGCTAAAAGCACTAAGAGGACGATTCTAAAGCCTATTACATCATTTCTTAGTTTCGTAGTGAGGTCTGAATTGGCATTTTCTTGATAGTCGATAAATTGGTTAATTTCTTTTAGCCATTGTGTGAAATAAGGGGCGAGTGTATCAAGCAAGTCATGTGCTTTTTGGGTATCTCCAGCGAGTTTGGCTTGTATAATTTGCACAATTAAGGGGATACTTTTTGCCTGTGTGGCATCGATGTCTTGGAGTATGCTAAGCTCTTTTTCATCAAGGATTTTTGTATTGATGAATTTTTCCTGCATGTTGGTTTCGGCTTCTTTATAGAATTGCTCTAATTTATTAATTTGCCCTAAAAGCTCTTGTAATCCTTGTTGGTTATTTTCATCAATAAGCACCACATCTCTAATGGCTATAGCCCTATCATGCACGCTTCCTCTAAAGTTGATAGCATATCTTTGAGCAAGGGCATTGACATCATTAATTTCACTCAAAGCATCATCGATTTTGCTTACTTTATGCAAACTAATAGCCACGATGACACATGAAAATATTAAGAGCACACCAAAGCCAAAAGCTAACATGGCAGATGTGCTTGTTTTTTTGGGTTTTTTTGATTCTAATTGGTTTGACATAATTCCTCCTTCTTTCCTTTATCTCATCAATTTATCTTTAGAATATTACAATGTATTTGATAAATATAATCCATAAAGTTTTGCCTGCGGGTAATTTGGATTTGTGCAGTTTGTGCAATTGTAAATTAATGTGCTACAATCGCGCTTTTATCTTAAGGGGCATACTATGGATATGGGAATGGTAGCGCTTATGTTGGGCGTATCTCTTATGCTTGGTTTATTTGGCTTACTCGCATTTTTGTGGGGGCTTAAAAATGGGCAGTTTGATGATGCGAATAAAATGATGCAGGGCGTGCTCTTTGATTCTGTAGAGGATTTAAATCTCGCCGCTAAAGCTGATAAAAAACATATAAAATGCCCCAAAGCATCAAACAACAAAGGAGAAAAGAATGAATAAAATATATGATGTAGGTGTAGTGGGTTGTGGTCCTGCTGGAGTGAGTGCGGCTATAGAATGTTTAGGGTATGGGTTAAGCGTGATTGTGTGTGAAAAGGGTGAAACGCACAATATGAGTATCAACAAATTTTACAAAGAGGGCAAACGCGTTGATAGAGATTATAAGGGGCAGGTGGTTGAGCTTAAGGGGAAAATTGATTTTAAAGACGGCAATAGAGAGAGTACTTTAGCGTTTTTTGACGCTCTGCTTAGTGGCGTGGAAGTAGCCTATCAACACGAAGTAGAATCAATCACTCCCCTCTCAAATGGAGAGGGATTTATGCTCCATACTACGAATAACCATAGCTTTCAAGTGCGTTTTGTGGTCATTAGCATTGGTAAAATGGGGCAGCCAAATAAGCCAAGCTACCCTTTCCCCTCAAGTGTGCGTAAGAAAATTAATTTTAATGCTAATGACGCACAAGGCTTTGAGAAGATTCTTGTTGTAGGCGGGGGGAATTCTGCTGTAGAGTATGCTTGCGATTTAGCTCAAAATATACAAGAAAATGGAAGTGTAACGCTTAATTACCGCCGCACAGAGTTTAGCCGCATTAATGATGTGAATGCAAAGGCACTTGAAGATGCCATTAAATCTGGCAAGTTATGCGCAAAATTAGGGGTTGATATTACAGGGCTTGTAGATGATAATGGCAACATAGGTGTGGAATTTACCGATGGGAGTAAAGCAAGCTATGAGCGCGTGATTTATGCCATTGGTGGGGCAAGCCCTGTGGATTTCCTACAAAAATGCGGGGTACAAACTGATGAGAAAGGCACGCCCCTTTGCTCTGAATGTTGGGAAAGTAATGTAAAAAATATGTTTGTCGCTGGTGATATAGCTCTTAAAAGCGGAGGGTCGATTGCTGCTGCGATAAAGCATGGCTATGAAATCGCACAAGTTATCGCCAAACGAAAATAATCAAAAATAATGATGAGGGGTTAAGAGCCTTGCCCTCTTAGCTGCTCTAATCTATCACGTTTTGTGCCAATTTCTGTGATTTGGATTCCAAAGTTCCCATCTACAATCACTACTTCACCCTTAGCAATAACCTTATCATCTACGAGTATTTCAAGCGGGTCATTGGCAAGCTGATTAAGCTCTATCACACTTCCTATATCCATAGCAATCACATCTTTAAGGAGCATTCTTTTCTGCCCAATACGCACTTTGACATTAAGGCGCACATCTAAAATCATATTGATATTTTTATACTCTGTGCTTGTGAGTGCAGCAGCGGCTTGAGGAGCGGGAGATTCTATATTTATACTTTGTGGTTGCTTGTCTTGCTCAAAGAGTTTGACAAAATTCGCACTTGTTAGGATAGTGAATTTTGATTGAATAGAATCAAGTGAAAAATTAAATATATAGGCTTTATTAAAACGTGATAAATCCATACTTTGCGTGATAAATTCAATATTCGTGCAAGTGAAGTTCAGCTTTGGGAGCTCTTTTTGTGCATTAAGGGCTGTGGAGATAGCCCCAAAAATATTGGCGGTAATTTCTTTAATGGCATCTAAGTCATCATCATTCATTTCTTTTTTGACTTCGCCCTCCCCGCCAAGCATCATATCTGCTAGGGCAGTTCCCATCTCTACAGGGATAATCATACCAAGCTCGCCATCGCCTCCGCCACTAGCAACGATATAGCTAATAGCATAGGGCACAGGGATATTCTCAAGGCTAATATCGCCATCCATAGTGTGCGTTACGCTGGGGGTTTTCCCCATTAAGCCCTCAATAGTAGCCGTGGTTTCTGCGACAACTAAATCTATAAATGGCTTCATTCTCCCTCCTCTGCAATATCAGCGATTCTGTTTTTACGTTGTGATTCAAGCATTTCAAGGACTTCTTTAACTTGATCTTTTTCTGTTTTTATCACTTCTTTGATTTGTAAGGTTTTGCGATAACGTTGCAAACCAATGCTTGCTATGTATTTTTCACGTCCATCGACAGATACAAGAATCGTATCATCAGCAGCCCTATCAAGGCGCACAATATCTCCTACTTGCAAATCTAGCACTTCTTTTAATGTAAGCGTGGCATTGCCTAAATAGCCATTGATGATGACATTTGCTCCAGCTATGAGGGCTTGGAGCTCTTTATTACGGCTCTTTTTAGAGCTTGTATCACTTAGCATCAAATCGCGGCTTGCTAGACGTGAGAGGACGGTTTCAAGTGAAATCACAGGGTAGCAAATGCTCATCATACCGCTGCTATGCCCGATGATAATCTCCATAACCACCATAATGACAATTTCATTTTGTGCCACGATTTGCACGACATTTGGGCTAGATTCTTTAGAATCCACAGAGGGGAATATCTCTGTAATCGAGCTCCACGCTTCTTTGAGATTTTGCATAATTTGACGTAAAAGTGTATCAAGGAGATTAAGCTCAATATCGCTAAACTCACGCGAATTTTCATACGGGTCGCCTTTCCCTCCTAAAAGTCTATCAATCATAGGAAAAGCAATGCTGGGGTTTATCTCTAAAATGGCAGCGCCCTCTAAGGGCTTCATAGAGAAGATATTAAAGCTTGTAGGGCTTGGCAAGCTCATCAAAAACTCCCCATAAGTCATTTGATCCACGCTATGGAGCTGAATCTCAACAATACTTCTCATCACCGCAGAAACTTGCGACGAGAGGCTTCTTGCCATTTTGTCATGGATGGATTTAAAGGCACGGAGTTGCTCTTTGCTTACACGATTTGGACGTTTGAAGTCATAGAGGGTAACTTGTTTTTGATGTGTGAGGTCTTGCTTTTCTATCTCGGCGGTATCGCCCTCATCATCGACAACCTCTAAGAGGGCATCAATTTCTTCTTGACTTAATATATCAGCCATTTATATCTCCTAATGATTGTCGAATCTTTTTGATAACTTCTTTTGCAATTTGTGAGATACGCGATTCTGTAATCTCGAGAATCTCGCTGATTTCCTTGAGGCTAAGCTCTTCAAAATAATAAAGCTGAATGATCGTCTGCTCCCTTTTGCTAAGCTTGCTTAGAATCTTTTGTATCAGTTCCATAAGTTCATCTTTTTGCACATCTTCTACAATATTTTCAGCACAAATGACATTATATTGCTCATCAATGGGCACAAGCGCGTATATATCAGAGGCTATGCGGGCTTCCTTTACTTTCGCAATATCTTCATTAAGAATCTTTGCTAGGTATTCATCGCTAGGCTCTTCTTGGTGTTCATTAAAGTATTTTGAGACTTCATAATCAATGCTTTTAACAAGCTTGCGATTAGCACGAGAGAGAATATCAAGGCTGCGCAAATAGTCTAACATCGCTCCATTTACACGAGTTTTAGCATAGCCCCAAAAGGAGTCGTTGATATTGCTATCATAGCGGCGTGCAAGCTTGATTAGCTCTTCTGTGCCAATAGAGACTAAATCTGCCATTTCAATAGAGCTAGGCAAACGTTCTTTAAGGCGAAAAGCCATTGCTTTGACTGCGGGCAAGTATTGCAAAGCAAGCTCATCTTGAGCATATTTGAGTGTTTGGGTATAGCCATAGTTTTGTTTTATGCTTTTCACTTTAATCTCCTCTGGTTTGTCCATTTTGTGCTTCGGTTATATCTTCATCATCAATTTTAATGCTTTTAATAAAGCTGCGGATTCTAGCGGATTCTTTTTCTCGCTTATCAAATTCGAGTCGATAGAATTCTAAATTACTCTCAAGCTTGCTTTTTTTGAGCTTAGAGTTGCTAAAATCTAAAAACCAAAAATACAATGACACACTGATAGCTACAATCAAATACACGCCCATTGTTGTAATGATAGTCCATAGCACCATAAATTCTGGCTCATCAAATTTGCTAATGGCACAAGCAAGCCCCACAAAGAATCCAGCCACAATGCTAAAGCTCATATAATTATCTGGTTTCATTTTGCTCCTCTTGCATGCCTAAAAGTAGCCAAACACTCGCCTTAAGAAATCGGTAAAATGCTGCTTTTGAGATGAGGTAAGCATATTGTGTTCCAAATAAGAAATGAGATTATTAGCGATAAATTGGATTTGTCCGCTAGCAGCACTTAGAGGCTCAGATTTGACAAAAAGCTCCCTTGAGCGCACAGCTTTTGCAATCACTTGACTTTGCTCGATAAATCCAAGTGATTGCAAATGTAAAGATGGCAGATTCTTTTTGGCTACGTTTAAGATACGTTCAAACACAAGTTGTGATTCTTTTTGACTTTTGACCATATTAAGAATCATAAAAATATTCTCTCGCGTTTTGCTATTAAGTTTGATAGTCGCATAGGCATCAGTAAGTGCGGAGGGGTCTGGTATAGTACCCACTACTATCACATCACTTGCATTCAAAAACCCCTGCGTAACCCCGCCAATCCCCGCTCCTGTGTCAATAAGCATATAGTCAATATCGCTTAAAATATCACTCTCTTGCAAGAAACGTTCAAACATACCGCTATTAGCGTATTTAAGAATCTCCTCCCCGCTATCTCCGGGGATAAGATATAAGCCCTCTTCTATAGGATAAATAATACTTTGAAAGCTCACTTCCCCACGTAAAGCGTGGAGGATATTATGCTGCACTTTTAACCCAAACATCAAATCAAGGTTTGCTAAGCCAATATCTGCATCAAAAATGGCTATTCGCTTTTTTTGTTTCCATAGGGCGTATGCTAAGTTCGCACTAATGCTAGACTTGCCCACGCCTCCTTTGCCTGAAGTGATAGCGATAAAACGCGTGGAGCTAAAATTGCGCTTATCTTGGCTTTGCACAAGAGATTGGAGCTCATAAGCTTGGTTTTGTATCATCGTTACTCTTTTATTTAGATTCTGGTTTTCTAAATCCATCAAGCAGGCAATCAACTAAATAGTCATTCCCTGCTAAGATTAAATCATTAGGCACACTTTGCCCAATAGAGAGATAAGAAATAGGCTTTTTGGTTTCATAAACAAGTGAAAAAATATTGCCAAAATAGCGACTTTCATCAAGTTTGCTAAAGATTAGGGTATCAATATTTAGCTCACTAAAGGCATTATATGTATCGCGTAAATCCTCATATTTAGCATTTGCTGCAAGCACAAGATGTATGTCAATTTTATAGTCATTATTGAGGTAGCTTTTAAGTAGCTGGAGTTTGTTTCTGTCATGCTGGGAATGCCCTGCTGTATCTACAAGGATATAATCACAATATTTGAGCGAATCGATAGCTTTGCCAAATTCTTCAGGCTCTATAACGGTATCGATGCTTAATTTCATCATACGTGCATACGCCATAAGCTGATCCACTGCTGCTAAGCGGTATGTATCAAGGGTAATTACCCCCACGCGGTAACGTGCATTCATAAGAGAATATCGCGCTGCAAGTTTGGCTAGAGTTGTGGTTTTACCCACGCCTGTGGGTCCTACAAACATCATAATTTTTTTACTCTCATTTTGGAGATTTTCACTTCGGCAGTAAATCATTTTACGGAGTACTTCACGGAAGTAACGTTTAATGGTGAGGGAGCTAGAGCGCATTTTTAGGGGCATAAGCTCTAAGGAGAGCTGCATAATGGTATTTAAATGCTCTTTATTCATACCGCTATTTTTGGCGATTCTATAAATTTCTGCAAATTCTTGTGGGATATTGATATGCTCATTTTTGGGAGATTTTTCTTCCCATAGCATATTTTGAATAATCTTTATTTTGTCATTGAGTTCGCTCATTTCATTTTTAATCTCTCTTAACTCATTTTTCTCACTTATACTTTGGGCTAAACGGCTTTGGGCTAAGTCTTGAATCTTCTCATTTGCCCGCTCATCAATATTGGGTTTTTTAGGTGTATTGGTGGGTGTGGGAGTGCTTGTAGGATAGGGGCGCGCAGAAGTTTGAATCTTAGGATTTTCTGGCATATTGCTTGGGACATTGGCAATTTTTGAAATTTGTTTAACTGCATCAGATAGCTGGAGGGTAACTTCATCATAGATTTTTGGCTTTTGGGCAACTTTACGTTTTTTTGCCATTTTTTTCTCTGCGATTTCATCAAGCTTTTTTTGCACGCTATTTTGTGGAGGTTGTGCTGTTGCTTGCGGTGTGGGGGATTGGGCTTGGGTTGTGGCTTTTGGCTCTATATTGTCTTCATCTACGGCGATAACCATTTCATATAAACCAGATTGATTGAGCGATTTTTTCCGTATTTCTTTGTTTTCTACAATAAGAAATTCATCTCCAAAAGTCTCTTTTGCCTTTTGCATAGCTTGGGCTGGGGTATCTCCCATAAAGGTATGAAGTTTTTTTGCCATTATATTTGCCTCTTTTGAAAATAAAATATTTATTGTAGCTTTTTGGGCTTAATTAAAAGTTTAATTTCTATCACGCTTTTACAAGTGTGGAGTCTCCAATAAATCCTAAAAAGCAATTCTTTGATTGAGTTTAAAACTAGGACAATAAGGGCATATTTATTATGGGCTTATGGGCAGAGGAAGGCACTTTATAAGCAAAATTTTATACAAGCACAGCTACAATCGCACTCTTATTTGCATGTAATCTATGATTCCGTATTCATTCATCAATGATAGTGATATGCGGGTTTTGGGTGTATTTGCAAATACAATTCACACATACCAATCCTTGAATGTTAGGTTGCAGAGATTTAAAGAATCTTTGTTAAGGGGTATGGCGGATAAACTACATTATTGTTAAGGAGACAACTATGGTAACAATGAAAGATTTACTTGAGTGTGGCGTGCATTTTGGTCATCAAACTCGCCGATGGAATCCAAAGATGCAGAGATTTATCTTTGGGGTGAGGAAAAATATTCATATTATTGACTTACAAAAGACATTACGATACTTTCGCTATACATATAATATTGTTAAAGAAGCCGCGAGTGAGGGCAAGGTGATTATGTTTGTGGGTACAAAGAAGCAAGCAAGTGAAACACTTAAAACCTATGCAGAATCTGTAAATGCCCCTTATGTGAATTATCGTTGGCTTGGAGGTATGCTTACAAATTTTAGCACGATTAAGAAGTCCGTGCGCAAACTTGAAATCATTGAAGAAATGGAAAATAGCGGGCAAATTGATCTTTTAACCAAAAAAGAAAAGCTCATGCTCCAACGTAAAAAAGAAAAGCTTGATAAATATCTCGGCGGTGTACGCCATATGAAGAAAGCCCCTGATATGATTTTTGTAATCGATGCAGCAAAGGAGAAAATCGCCGTAGCAGAGGCACGTAGATTAGGCATACCTGTGGTTGCACCATTAGATACCAATTGCGATCCTGATATGGTAGATTATCCTATCCCGGGGAATGATGATGCGATTCGCTCTATTCAGCTTTTTTGTAAAGAGATTAGTGAAGCGATTTTAGAGGGAAGAGCTGAAAATAAAGATATGCAAGAGGCTGCAGAAGGTGAGGGCGAGATGGCTCCTGTTACAGATGCAGAAAAAGAAGAAATACTTGATGAAGTAACACAAGAGATTGCTAAAGATATGCAAGAGGAGGAGTAATATGGCAGATATTTCAGCACAGCTTGTAAAGCAACTCCGCGAGATGACAGATGCGGGTATGATGGATTGTAAAAAGGCACTTGTAGAAACTCAAGGTGATATTAACAAAGCCGTTGAATACTTGCGAGAGAAAGGCTTAAGCAAAGCAGCTAAAAAGGCTGATAGAGTAGCTAGTGAGGGTGTGGTAAGTGTAGAGGTCGCAGGTGATTACACAAAGGCAAGTATTATTGAGATAAATTCTGAAACAGACTTTGTCGCTAAGAATGATACCTTTAAAGAGCTTGTAAGCAAGACGGCAAAAATCGTCCATGAGCATTCTCTCTCTTGCACAGAAAAACTTCATAGTATGAGTGTTGAGGGTGTGAAATTTGAGGAGTATCTCCAGCAAAATATTGCTAAAATCGGTGAGAATATCGTAGTGCGCCGCATAGCAAGCATACAAGCAGATGGCAAGGGGATTGTCAATGGTTATGTGCATTCAAATGGGCGCGTAGGGGTGCTTATTGCTATGAAATATGGCAAAGATGGCTCTAAAAATGCGTGTGTGGAGCTTGCTAAGGGTATTTGTATGCACGCAGCAGCGATGAAGCCACAAGTGTTAAGCCCTGCAGAGCTTGATAGTGATTTTATACAAAAAGAAAAGGTTGCTATTATTGCTGAACTTACCAAAGAAAACGAGGAGCTCAAAAGACTTGGCAAAATGCTCCATAAAATCCCTCAATACATCAGTCGTAGCGAACTTACAGAATCTGTCCTTGCAGCACAAGAGCAAAAACTAAGAGAGGATTTGAAAGCACAGGGTAAGCCAGAAGCCATTTGGGATAAGATATTACCCGGGCAAATGGAACGTTTCATAGCTGATAGTACATTGCTTGACCAAAGAATGACACTTCTAGGGCAGTTTTATGTAATGGATGATAAAAAGACCATCGCACAAGTTTTAGAATCTAAAAGTAAAGAGCTTGATGATAGGATTGAAATCGTGCAGTATGTTCGTTTTGAGCTTGGTGAGGGCATTGAGAAAAAGGTAGAGGATTTCGCCGCTGAAGTTGCCGCACAAATGCAATAATAAGCTTTTGCCATACACACCCTTGCTTTAAGGAGTCTTTGCTTGGAGATTCTGATATATAGCAGGGTAGGGGCTTTATCTAGGGGTCTTATAAAGGATAGTTATGAATCCACTGCTTCGTGCTTCTCATCTCTCTCATAGTTTTGAAACCACGCTTTATAAGGATGTGAATCTTCAAGTGAATGAGGGGGAGAGCATAGCGATTTTGGGGGTTAGCGGAAGCGGTAAATCCACACTTTTAAACAACCTCTCCACTTTACTTCCTCCTAAAAACGGGTATGTAGGCATACTTGATTATGATAATATTTATGCCCTAAGCTCTAAGGAGCAGCTATTGTTGCGTAGGCTACATATAGGCATTGTCTTTCAATCACATTATTTATTTCGTGGTTTTAACGCTATGGAAAATCTCAAAGTCGCCTCTCTTCTCTCTAAAGAGCCCATAGACCATACCCTTTTAGAATCTTTTGGCATTAGCGGGGTGCTTGGGCAGCCTATAGGCGAGCTAAGCGGCGGGCAGCAGCAAAGGCTCTCCATAGCGCGGGTTTTAACTAAAAAGCCAAAGCTTATCTTTGCTGATGAGCCCACGGGGAATCTTGATAAACAAACCGCATTGCATGTTATGGATATTTTGCTTGCCTATATTGCCTCGCATAAAGCGGGGCTTATCCTTGCTACACACGATAATGACATCGCCTCTGCTTGTAATAGAACATACCAACTCTCCAATATGGCATTGCAACAAGTGCAAGTATAGTAAAGTGTATGTATAGCATTTGATAAAAAGTAGGATTTATTATTGTAATTAGGTTAAACTTTTAGAGAAATTCATACAAAGGGAGAGTATGCAAGAGGTCATTACTTTACTTGAGCAGTGGGGCTACATTCTTTTGTTTCTTTATTCATTAGGTGGGGGATATGTAGGCTTACTCACCGCCGGGGTAATGAGCGCATTGGATAAGATGGATTTGTATTATGCGATGCTTGTAGCTTGCGCGGGCAATATCGTTGGTAGCTCAAGCCTCGCATATCTTGGACGTTATCAAAAAAAGGACTTAATAACATATTTGCAAAATCACAAACGCAAAATCGCTCTCTCTCAAATATGGCTTAAAAAATACGGACTTTGGCTTATTATATTTGGCAAATACCTCTATGGAGTGAAAACGCTTGTGCCTTTAGCCATTGGCTTTAGCCGATTTCCTTTAAAGAAGTTTTTTATCATTAATGCTCTTGCTTGTGTGCTTTGGGCAGTCTTTGTCGGGCTATTTGGGCATTATGCAAGTAGTGGGGTGATACTCTTACTTGAAAAAATTGATGCGCATTCATATTTTGTGCCTATTGTTTTGCTTGTGCTCTGCGTGTTTTTGTATGTGATTGTCTCTAAAGTCTCCACAAAGGCTAAAAAGGCATTATAACAGCACATTTAAGCCATAATGCAAGCAGGTAGAAATGAGCCACAAGTGAAAATATATAAAATAAGATTATTTATTATTTTTATTTTTGTATGATTATGTTTGTTTATTCCCCAATTTATTAGACTTATTTTATTTGGAGTTATTGGAGAGCAGGTTGTGATTGGAAAGTATAAGCATATAAGCATTATTTTAGTGTGTATGTATATTTTTGTTATATGTATATCTATGCTTATAGGCGATGAAATATGGAGCATATCTCGGCTTTTTGGAGTGCTTTTTGGCGCAGAGGCGGCAGATATTGATAAAAGCATTTTGTTTGATGTGCGCTTGCCTCGCATTGTTATGGCTATTTTAATTGGTATGTTGCTTTCATCATCAGGTTGTGTTACTCAAAGTGTTTTTGCTAATCCTATAGCCGATCCTTACATTATAGGTATTGCTTCTGCGGCGACTTTTGGCGCGGTTGTGGCGTATGTGCTAGGTTTGGCTGATTTTTACTTTGGGATATTTGGCTTTGTTTTTTGCTGTGCATTTGCATTTGTAATCTTTAAACTTAATAGCTATGCCAATATCACTACCTTACTCATTGTGGGCATTGCTATTTCATCATTTTTAGGGGCATTTACTTCGCTTTTAATTTATTATATTGGAGAGGATTCCTTTAAAATCGTAGCTTGGCTTATGGGGTATTTGGGCTTAAGCTCATGGGATAAAGTCGTGCTGCTCTTTATCCCGCTTGTGCTATGTATGTCGTATTTTTATATACATCGCCACGAGCTAAATATCATTCTTAGTGGTGATGATGAGGCAAGGAATCTCGGCGTTGATAGCCCTAAGCTTAAGCGCAATCTCCTCATTGTCTCTTCATTTAGCGTGGCTTTCAGCGTGGCATTTAGTGGGTTAATAGGCTTTGTGGGCTTAGTGATACCTCATATTGTGAGATTATGGATTAAAGATTATAACAACGCACTTGTTTTGCCATTATCTACTGCTTTAGGCGGTGTGTTTTTACTTTGTTGTGATGATATAGCACGTAGTATTGTTAATGTGGAAATTCCCATAGGGATTATTACTGCATTTTTTGGTGCGCCGCTCTTTTTGTATCTCGCACTCTGCACAAGGAGAAGCTTATG
Organism: Helicobacter marmotae; assembly: GCF_003364255.1. Classification (GTDB taxonomy): domain Bacteria; phylum Campylobacterota; class Campylobacteria; order Campylobacterales; family Helicobacteraceae; genus Helicobacter_C; species Helicobacter_C marmotae. Next base: position 53,905 of record NZ_NXLR01000010.1, on the reverse strand, counting down.
AGCCTATCTGTATCTGCTTTAAGCTATACTTTAGGGCATAAGGTGCTTTTAGATGATATATCATTTCGTGTTACACAAGGCGAGTTTTTGGGGATTTTGGGCGCTAATGGCGCGGGTAAAAGCACTTTATTGAAGCACATACTAGGCATTTTGCCCCTACAAAAGGGTGAAATCACACTTTTTGATAAGCCTATAGGCGACTATAGTATTAAAGAGCTCTCCAAACTCATTGGCTTTGTGCCGCAAAAATCAGGCATTACTATGCCATTGCTTGTAAGAGATGTGCTGCTTATGGGTAAATATGGCACGTTGCAAAATGCCTTTACCCATTATAGTAAAGATGATGTAGAGCAAGTAGAGGAAATGGCTTGTGCTTTAAAAATAGAGGCATTTTTATTCCGTAATGTGCTCTCTTTAAGCGGGGGTGAGTTTCAGCGAGTTTTACTCGCACGTGCCTTGCTTAAAAAGCCTAAAATCCTCTGCTTAGATGAGCCCACAAGTGCGCTTGATTTGCATTTTGCTATTGAGCTTTTGAGTTTATGCGAGCACTATATCCGCACGCATAATATTATGGTCATTGCGATTTTGCATGATGTGAATCTTGCCTCGCTTTTTTGTCATCGCCTGATTTTTCTAAAAAATGGAGCTCTGCGTTATGATGGCAAAAGTAACGACTTGCTTGTACCTGCTGTGTTGAAGGAAATTTATGGCTTGGAGTGCGAAGTGATGCCCCATAAAGGCAGGGCGCATATTATTATTTCAAAGGAGAGTGTATGAGAATATTGTTGTGCATTATGAGTTTTACCTGTATGTTATTGGCGAGCAATCGCTTAGTTGTGCTTGACCCAGCGAGCATTGAGATTATTTATGAATTAGGCAGTGGAGATGACATAGTCGCTATTGCACATTTGCAGCAGAGTGCTATAGCCCCTAAGGAGAAGACAGAGAAACTCCCCAGTGTAGGGAGCTTCTCAAACCCTTCTATTGAGAAGATTCTAAGTTTTAAGCCTACATTGGTGATTCTTAGCTCTTATTCTTTAGGGCTAAAGGAACGTTTGGAGAAACTAGGCATTGCTACTTTATATCTTCAAGCCCAGAGGTTAGATGATTTATTTACAAATATCACTACTTTGGCGGATTTGCTTCATAAGCAAAAAGCAGGTGAGAAGCTAAAAGATTCTATCCGGGAGGCATTGCTTGGGCTTCAAAAAGACCCGATTAAAAAAAGTGCTATCTTTCTTTTCTCTACCAATCCCCTCATGGGCTTTGCGGATAATTCTGTTATAGCAGATATTTTCCGCATTATAGGGGTAGAAAACCTAACCCCCGCAAGCGAGGCACAACGTCCTATCATTTCAAGCGAGTTTATCTTAAAAGCCAATCCAGATATGATTATCTTGGGCATACAAGCCCAGGACCCAGCAGTATTGCTCCAGCAAAATCCAGCTTTTAAGAATCTCAAAGCCGCCCAAAATAAGCATATAATTGCCTATCCTTATACATATTCCCTCTTGCGCGTCTCTCCGAGCATAGTAGGGCATATTAAAAGCTTTAAGGAGAGCCTAGAGCAAGCCCAATGAAGTATGCTATAATCCCTGCTTATTTTCTCTAAAGAAGCAGGTGATGAGTTTTTTCTCTATCGAATTTAGTGTAATTCTCCTTTTGTTTTTTGTGCTCTATTGGCTTATCCCCACTTTTGCTTATCGTAATTTCGCGCTTTTGTGCTTTAATTATGTAGTAATTTCGCTTTTTAGCCCGTATTTTGCGCTCATTGTGTTGCTTTATACATGCTGTGTGTATTGCCTTGCATTTTTTATTGATGAGCTTCGTGCGCGTTTTATCTTCCTTGCTTCTGTGTGTTTTTGCGTGTGCTTTTTGTGCTTTTTTAAATATTATGCGTATATTAAAGATGCTTTTGATGTATTTCTTAAGACTTTTGGGCTAGATTTTTTTGACATAGATATTATTTTTCCCTTAGGCATTAGCTTTTATACCTTTGCTTCTATTACATATTTGCGCTCTGTATATGAAGGTGCGCAATTCCCCACTCCTTATAATAATGGTGAGAATCCAAAGCTAGAGGGCTTTTTAGCATTAGCGACTTATCTTTCATTTTTTGCTACATTTATTGCAGGTCCTATTATGAGAAGTGAAGATTTCTTTCGACAATACCACGCAAAGCGCAAATTTGGCTCTATGAATCTTATTTTTGCCTTATTGCTTTTTGGCTTAGTGAAAAAGACTATTATTGCTAATTATCTAGGTATGTATGCTTCTCCTATCTTAGATGCGCCCTTTGAATACCACGCCTTAGAGCTTTTAGCAGCGCTTTTTGCTTATAGTGTGCAGATTTATTGTGATTTTAGCGGTTATGTGAATCTCGTTTGTGCCTTTGGGCTCTCTTTAGGCTTTATCCTCCCGCCAAATTTTCATATGCCCTATATGGCAAGCAATCTCAAAGATTTTTGGCGCAGATGGCATATTAGCCTCTCTACTTTTATACGCGATTATATTTATATCCCTCTTGGAGGGAGCGCTAAGGGCTTTTTATGCACGCAGCTTTTTGTGCTCCTTAGTTTTGCCCTCTCAGGCTTATGGCATGGCAATACATGGAATTTCCTTATTTGGGGGCTTTTACACGGCTTTGGGGTAATTTGGCTAAACATCTTAAAAATGCTTCATATCAATATGGAGGGCATTCCTTTTGTGGGGAGGGCTTTTACATTTATATTTGTGAGTTTTGGCTGGATTTTCTTTTATTATCATTCACTCGATGAGGTGAGGGATTTTATGCTAGCCTTTGCTCAAGGGTTAGAATCTCCAGCCCCTGCGTATGTATGGTGGTTTCTTGGGGTTTTATGTATAGGCTTTATTTGCTACCCTTTAATGCGCCCAAGCCTAAGCTTCACTCAAAGCCTCTCAAGTGCTATCCCGTGGGTTTTAAAGCCCTTTGTTTTAGCCTTTGCGCTGACACTTATTATCGCCATTATGCCATCGGGCATTCCTCAATTTATCTATCAGGGTTTTTAATGCAGCAGGCGAAATTTGTTTTTATCATTTGTTTTACATTTTTGCAGCTTGTGGTGATACTGCATAGCTCTATACTTACATATGTGGAGCAAAAGTACCATAACTTTACAGAATCTAAAGTCCTAGCAGATATATATCAAAGGCTTATGCTAGGGGAGAATGCGGTTTTTGACTTTATGGATTCTTTGATGAGTGAGCTCTCTTTAGCGGAGTTTCTATCGCAAGTGTTAGATAGTAAAGAATCTCCCAAAAAGCTTGCACAAGGGCAGGATTTCAAGCTTGCGCATAAAAGCCAACACACCCAAAAAGCAGCGGAGAAAGCCAAGCAAGTAAAGGAAGCAGTCAATGGGGAGCTAAAGGAGGCACAAGATGCAACAATAGGGGGAATGTTAGATGAGGCGATGGAGGGAAAAATCAGCACAACAATAGAAGAAAAAGTAGAGGGAGCAAGAGAGTTACAAGTAGAGGGAAATATAGAATCTAGCAATGAAGCGAGCAATAACACAAAAGCCAATAATGATGAAAAAAGTGGAGAGAGCAGCGAAGCGAGCGGGGCAATAGAGGGCGGAGATTCACAAGAAGCTACAAAGCCAAATCTCATTACAGAGCCAGTGAAAGAGCCAGCGCCTATTGTTGAGAGTTATACACCTATTCGCCCGATTCAAAAAACTTCCATTGATATTGAGAGTGGTAGCTCTGTAGTGCTTATGGGGGATTCTATGATGCAAGGGGTAGCACCTTATATTCTTCGGGCTTTTAAGAAAATGGATATTCATGGCATTAATCTTAGCAAACATAGCACAGGGCTTACTTATAAAAATTACTTTAACTTCGCCCAAAGCTTGCAAGAATGCTTTAATGAGTATGAGAATATCAGCCTTGTAGTCGTGCTTTTAGGGGCAAATGACCCATGGACTATGAGAAAAAATATCGCCTTTAAAAGCCCATTATGGGAGGAGATTTATAGCCAACGTATAGAGGAGATACTTGAGATAGCTCAAAGCTATGGTGCGCGCGTAGCGTGGTATGAAGTCCCCTCTGTGAGGGAGAAAGCCCTTAATGATAAGATTCTCTACCTTAATAGCCTCTATGAAGATGTAACCAAAGCAAATGGCGAGTATTTCTTGCAAAGTAATGGCATTGTTACTCAAGGCGGGAAGTATTCTGCTTTTATCAAAGGCAGAGATGGCAAAAGCGTGCAAGTGCGCATTGATGATGGTGTGCATTTCACTTCAAGGGGGTATCAAATTATGGCAAATATCCTTCTTAACTCACTTCAAGTGCGAGAGGATTAGGGGGCAGGCGTGCTAAGGGTTATGAGTTTATCGTTTTGTATATGCGTGGGGATTTTGGGCATAGAATATCCGCTTAAAAGCATAGGTTTAGCTTTGGCGGATTCTAAACCCAGTATCCCCGCACAAAGCAAGCAACTTTTAGAATCTACCAGCGGCATTCAAAGTTACCAAGCCCAAATCTCCCCCTTGCTTAAAGCAAAGATTCATAAGAGAGAGAATCTTGTTATAAGGGTTTTGGGGGATTCTCATATCGCTGGGGATTTTCTCTCTCATAGATTAAGGAATCTCCTTTTTAAAAACTATAGTTTTGGGCTGCTCTACCCGCTCTATCCGCTTTATCATCAGCATATCGCACTCAAATATCAAAGCCAAAATTTTGAAATCTTAAATTCTCGCATAAATGAGCCAACTGCCTACCCATTAGGGGGCGTGATAGCAAAGCCCACAGCCCTCCCCGCATATATTACCCTCTCTCCCATTAACCCCACTAACGCTACGACAAAAATTATTTTTAAAGCCCCTGATACCAAGGCAGCACTGCGGATTGAAGATAGTGCTAAGGCAAAATTTATCATTAATGCTAAAAGGGCTTCAAGCTGGCAAATACTCAGTATGGAGTTGCAATATCCTATTAGCATTTATGCCTTGAATGAAAAGGTGCTTTTAGGGGGAATGTATATTACACAACGCAATGGGGGCAATAATATCGTTGAAAGTCTTGGCATAAATGGCGCGCGCTCGGATATTTGGCTTAAATGGGATAGAGAGCTTTTTATGCAGCAGATGCGCATTCTGCCTGCGGATTTGTATATTTTATGCTATGGGTCAAATGACGCAATGCATGATAACTTCAATGAAAGTGTGTTTATCAAACACTATGGCGAGCTTATTGATAATATCAGGGAGGCTAATCCTAACACGACTATTTTGCTCCTCTCTCCGCCTCCAGTGGTGCAAAAGACAACCAAAGGCAAAAGGGTGGTGTACAAAAAGAGCAAAAATGCCAATATCACTGCCCGAGCCATTACTAAACTTGCCAAAGAGAAGCAAACTTTGCTTTTTAGTATGGAGGATTTTATCAATCAAAGCGGGGGTAAGGCTAAATGGGAGAGTGCTAATCTTGCCAAGCCAGATGTGCATTTACTCCCTAATGGCTATAAGCTTATCGCTGATAAGTTATATTATGAACTTTTAAGGCTAAAATAGCCTTGTCTTATAGGTGGAATATTTGCTTGTGTGGGTTTAATGTTTGCGCGCTAACAACCAAGCTTACACTTACCTGCAAGAGTTGAGAAGCTGATATTCCCTTGAGAGATAGAAATTTTGTCATCTCCATAGCCCGCATAGCAGGTGAAGAATTTCCCTCTGCTTATTTGCGTTAGTAGAGATTTTAAGAAGATGTTTGATTCAAAGAAGTTTAAGAATAATCAAAAGTTGTTGCATTAAAAAATCGTTTTTTTTTTTTTTTAATATACTCGGAAGGATTATAAAACTTGCAAGGAGTAGAAAATGGCAGAACGAAGATCAAAAATTGACGCAAGGGCTAAAAGTATTTTTGAGTTTTTATCGGGGAATGAATTTTTGATACCCATATATCAAAGACCATACGAATGGGGGCTAGGAGAATGTGAGGCATTATGGGAGGATATTATTCAATTTTATGAGGCGCAAAGTGGCGGTGAGAAAGGTATAGAGTCTTATTTTTTAGGCTCTATTGTTGCCTATAGAAGTAAAGATAATAAGTTAGACATCATCGATGGACAGCAAAGAACTACGACATTAATGCTTCTTTTGAAAGCTTTATATGATGTTAATAAAAAGGCAAATAGCGAGAGGGGAGGAGAGATATGCAAGTGTTTGTGGGAGATTGATAAGAATGCTCCGCGAGAAAACAATGTAATGTTTGATAAGTATCGCTTAAAAAGTGATGTAGTAAGTGATGATGATGAAACTAAGTTGAAGCAAATTTTAATGGATCAATATAATCCAAGCGCGGAAAAAATAGAGTTGCAAAAAGCGATAAAAAAATCAAAATCAAATTATGAAAAAAATTATTTATATTTTACCCTTTGGGTTAGGGATTACTTGAATAATCGGGCAGCTAAATGGGAAGGGATTTGTGAAACACTTTTAGAGCGTTGCGAGGTGCTTCTTGTTGAAAGCGAAGATGGGAGAGAGGACAAAGGCTTTGATTATGCTCTAAGAATTTTTAATACCCTAAATAATAGAGGAAAGCCACTTGCTGATTCTGACATCATTAAGGGCAGGATTTTGACTAAAACAACAAAAGAGGGTAGAAAGCAATTTGCACAAGAATGGAAAGCATTAGAGGATAAAATTAAAAAGAGCGAATATGTCAAATCAGAGAGTGATCGCTATAATTTTATGAGTGAGCTCTGGACTCATTATATGCATATCTTGCGTGCAAAAAATGGAGATAGTGATACCACTACGCCGGGTATGTTGCAATTTTTTGCAGGTAAGAGTAAATTAAGGCAAGATAAATCGGGCGAACCTATAGAAAATATATTAGTTTCAGATGAGAGCTTTGAGTTTATTAAGCAACTTGCGCAATTCTATCTCAATCCTTATAACTACCTCTCTCCTAAGGGTGCGAAGTATTATGATGTGCTTGATACATATCAAAATAACTATTGGAAAATCCCATTGAGTGTGTGTATTTATAAATTTAGAGAGAGCCACACAGGAGAGTTAAAGATTAATGAGGCAGTCTTTGAAGAGCTTTTTCCTAAACTTATTACTTGTATAAGCTTGCAGTTGTTTCAAAATAAGGGAGGAACTACAGCTTTAAAAAATATTTTTGTTAAGACAAATATAACACTTTATGAGAGTGGGAAATTTGACTTTAATATTAAAGAAGAAGTGCCAAGTCAAGGTCGTTTTGAGGAGTTTTGCATGGATACTGCCCAAAAAAATATAAAATACCTCTTGCTTTTAGATAGCTATTTGTTTAGTGAGGAGCAGCAGAGAACTTGGATCTGTAAAGATAAAAAAGGCAATGATAAAACCGGTTTTGCCAAAGAAGGTGAGGTAGAGCATATCCTGCCAAAAGAGTGGCAAAAAGCAAATTTTGATGGCTGGGATGAGGCATTACACAAAAAATATTTAGAGAAAATTGGGAATAAAGTGCTACTTGAAAAGAAAATAAATATTGCTTGCTCTAATGGTTTCTTTCATAAAAAGAAAGAAGAATATAAAAAATCTCATTTTGTGCAAGCCCGCGATGATTTAAGCCGCTACCCAAATGAAAAATGGACTACAAAGGGTATAGATAAGAGAAGCGGAGAAATTTACCAAAGATTGCAGACATTTTTTAATAATAATAAAAAAGGCTAAAGCCCATGCTGCTTATTAATGGCAGTAAGGCTGGGCAGTTAGGGCTAAGCACAAACTCTCTCCCCTGCGCATAAAAGTGCTTCTCTAAACTCTTTCCCTTTAAATTTCTGCTGTAAAATACCGCTTGCTTTAATTTGCTATGAGTTGATTAATAAGTAAAAGCTTGCAAGAAGGAGCAGAGATTGAAGATTTATATTTGTGGCATTCATACCGACACGGGGAAAACTCACTTTAGCGCCGCATTTTGTGCGGCATTTGGGTATGATTATTTTAAGCTCATTCAAGCGGGCTCTCCTAAGGATAGTGATTTTATCGCCACATTTAGCCCCAAAACGCACATTTTTAAAGAGGGTGTGTTTTTACACACTCCTGCTTCGCCACATGTGGGTAAAAAGCTTGAGGGGCTAGATTTTAAAGCCTTGCAAATAACCCTGCCTCAAAGTGAAAATATGCTTATAGAAACTGCGGGCGGGCTTTTTACGCCTATTGATGAGGGGCATACGATGATTGATTATATCAGTGCTTTTACGCACCCTTGCATTGTCGTGGGGAAGTATTATTTAGGCTGCATTAATCATATTTTACTCTCTTTAGCAGCGCTCAAAAGCAGAGATATACCTATCTTAGCCCTTGCCCTTATGGGGGAAAAAGATGAGGCAATTGATGAGTTTATCCGTGCTTATGCGGAGGTGGAGATTATCCATTGTGGGTTTTATACACAGCATAATTTCAAGCAAGAAGTGCAAAACTTAGTATTGCAAATGCCACATTTGACAACTCTTTGTTAAAAGTAAGTATAATGCGCATTATTTTACAAAGGAGCGGTTTTGAAACTACAGGAGATAAAGGAAACACTTCTAAAAGATTTAGCCCAAAGGGTGGAGGATAAGATTTTAGAGCAGGGAAATTATGAGCTTTTAGAAAAGCTTATTTTAAATGATAATATTAATGAAAAAGAGGCTTTTGCTATAGCCGCACTTGGCACGACTTGGAAACGCACGGGTTTTGCTTTTGATAAAAGGTTAGAGAAAGCTACAGATGAAGTTTTTTACCTTAAAAAAGATGAAGGTTTGAGTTTTGAAAGCAAGATTCAAAATACTTCAAATGCTGATACACAGGTAGATTCAAACGCCGGGGGGGGGGGGTTATAAAAATATCTATTCCCAAAAGCCGCTCACTCATAGCCTGATTATCGGAGATAATTATCCGGCACTTTTAAATCTGCTTATTACTTACCGGGAACGCATAAAGGTCGTATATATAGATCCCCCATACGGGAAAGATGATTTAGGAAACTTCGCTAGCACAAATTATGAAAACGACATTTCAAGGGATAATTTGCTCTCCATGCTTTACCCTCGCCTATACTTGGCAAAAATGCTTTTAAAAGATGATGGCGTAATCTTTTGCTCCATAGATGATAGAAATCAAGCCTATGTAAAATGCCTTTTTGATGAAGTGTTTGGGGAGAGGAATTTTGTGAGCACATACCCTAGACTAACAATTAAAGGAGGAAAAACACAAACAAATTTAACAACAAATAATTTAGACTATATTTTATGTTATGCAAAAAACAAACAATCGTTAAAATTTAATAAAATAAGTATGGTTGGAGATAATGCATTTAAATACAGCGACAAACACGAAGCAAAAAGAGGTAAATATCACACAAAACAAGCTTTGGATACAAGTAGCTTAGGTTATGTCCCTTCCTTAGACTATCCTATCATACATAATGGAACTACATATTATCCCGGTGGAACACAAGAAAAAAATGCTTTTCGTTGGACTTGGTCAAAAGATTTGTATGAATTTGCACTTAAAAATGATTTTGTAGAATTTAAAAACAATAGAATTTTTCCAAAAAAATATTTGTATGCCTCAATCAAAGGAGACCAAAAAGATGGTTATTATATAGAGTATGAGGAAAAAGAAAAAAACTATTCTCAATTTACTTTTGTGGATAATAAATTTTCAAATAGATATGGGGATAATGATTTAGAAATGCTAAATATGAAAAAAGCTTTTGATTATCCCAAACCCGTAAATTTAATAAAGCATCTTCTCAAAATTTCTACCAATGTAAAGGCGGGAGATTCTGAAAGTGTGGAGGAGGCTTGTCATTCTGAGGGAGCACAAGGTGCGACCGAAGAATCTCTAAAAGAATCACTAGTCGCCAACAGCAATTCTTCACCCCTTGCAGTGGTTCGTGATGACAACAAGTCCCAAACGTCTTTCAGCAGTGAGATATATTCTCACTGCGATAAAATTAAATCGCACGAAGTGCCACCTCTTAAAGCGTCGTCGGGGTGGGGGATATATAAGGGGGAGGGAGCGACTTCGCAATTCAAGCCCCTCCCCCTTATAGAAAAAGAAAAAATAGAATCACTAGAAAGGCAGTTACTTTGTCATTCTGAGGGAGCACAAGGTGCGACCGAAGAATCTCTAAAAGAATCACTAGTCGCCAAGAGAGATTCTTCACCCCTTGCAGGGGTTCAGAATGACAAAAATGCCAACAGCAATTCTTTGGTTGTTTCCACTCCCGCTAGAGGTGACAATGAGTCTGGTATTTCTAACAGAGATTCTTCGCTTGTTTCACAAGCTCAGAATGACAATGTTGAGAGAGATTCTTCGGCTTCGCCTCAGAATGACAAAAACGGGCAGGGTTTGCAAAGTGAGAATTTGCAAAAAGATAGCGTTTTAGCTTGTGAAAATGGAAGCAATGCGGAAGTAAGTTCGCAAGACTTTTCAAAAAGTGGAGTTTCTGGAAATTTACAAGGCGAGGGCTTAAAAAAGGAGTTTTCAAAAAGTGAGCAGGATTTTGGAGATAAAAATGGGGCTTTGCAAGGCGAGGCAAGGGAGTTACCTCAAAGGGTAATGACCGAAGCCAAGACGCAGCAATCGCCATTTTATCTCCAAAAGACAAGCACTGAAGAAGGAGATATTGTTTTGGATTTCTTTGCCGGCTCTGGCACCACCGCTCACGCTGTGCTAGAGCTTAATAAAGAAGACGGAGGCAAAAGAAAATTTATTTTAGTAACGAATGATGAGATAACAGAACTTAATCCTAATGGCATAGCTGAAGATGTAACGGCAAAAAGGCTTAAAAGAATAATGAGCGGAGAGTGCTACAACGGAGAGAAAAATTTTAAATGGCTTGAGAAAAATGCACCTTATGGGGGTAATTTAGAAGTTTCTCGGGTGAAGGTTTTAAGCGCTTTTAATGAAGAAATTTTTCAAGAAATTGATGAGCGACTTTATGGACTGCCTAAATTTGAAAATATGCATGAAAAGATTAAGTGGGTGTGTGAGAACTTCCAAAGCACGATGAAAAAGCTTACTATGCAAGATAAAGATGAAGCAGTTTATGAAAAGGCTTTAAAAGAAGAGTTAAAAAGGCTAAAAAATGACAAATGAAGCAAGAGATTTACAAAAGCAGGCGGTAGCTAAGCTTGTAGAAGTGTTTAAAAATAAAAGAGAAACGACCTTCAAAGCCCCTACAGGAAGTGGAAAGACTTTTATGATGGCTTCATTTATGAATGAGATTCTAAGTAGCAATGAAAAAGCCGTTTTTGTCGTATCCAGCTTGTCAAAGGGGGATTTAGGCGAGCAAAATTACAAGGCTTTTTGCACTTTTAAGGAGCAATTTAGGCATTTAAAGCCATTTTTAATAGAGAGTGAAGGCACAAAGGAAGAAAGCCTGTATATCCCTTTAGATTATAATGTCTATGTGCTACCTAGGGATTTGTATGCGGATAAAAAGAAGCTTAAAGACCAAGGTGTGCTTGTGCGGTTTTTACGAGGCTTAAAGGGTTTTAAAGAGAAGCTAAGCGGGGAGGAGTATAAGGAAAAACAAATTTATTTGATAAAAGATGAGTGCCATATCGCCACAAGCAATTTAGATGATTTGATTATAAAACCAAAAAACACAGAGGGGAGGTATTTTGAGAAAGTGCTGAATGTCTCTGCTACGCCAAAGCTTACAAAAGGGCAATTCCCTGATGTGTGTATAAGCGAGGAAGAAGCTATGAGTGCAAGGCTTATAAAAAGAGTGGAGTATGATGAGGAGGCAGGGCTTGAAGTGGCTTTAGAGAAGTTTTTAGCACTTAAAAAGGATTATGTGGAACATTTAGGGATAAACCCTTGCCTTATCATACAAATTTCTAATAAAAACAAGGCAGATGAGGAGTTAAAAGTAATCAAAGAAAACTTAAATAAAGAGCGGTTTTCGCATTTAAAATGGATGTTTATCGTTGATGACAAAGCGAGCAATAAAGATAAAAGCGATACCAATGATAGGATAAAAACGCAAAATTTAAGCGTGAAAAAATGGAAAAGTTATGCAAAAAGCAATCAAAGCACGATTGATATAATTATCTTTAAAATGGTGATTAGCGAGGGTTGGGATATACCGAGGGCTTGTATGCTTTATCAAATGCGAGATAGCCAGTCAAAGCAACTTGATGAGCAAGTTATAGGCAGGGTAAGGCGAAATCCTTATTTGCTTGAGTTTGAGAACTTAAGTGAGAGTTTGCAAGAGCTTATAAGCGTGGCGTATGTGTATGGGATAAAGCCTAAGAGTGAGAGTAGCGTGGGTGTGAGGCTAAGGGGCGAGAATAGGGGAGGCTTGTTTGAAAATGAAGTGCAAAAGGAATTTACAATCCGCACTTCAAGGCTTCAAAAAATAGAAGATACAAGCAGTCAAAATGCCTTTGATGTAAAAAGTTTTTTGCAAAAGTTAGGGCAAAAAGAGGCAAGGAAAAATAATATTTTTGGACTTTATGCGCAGTATAAAGGCAATGAGCCTCTTTATGGACTTTGCAAAAATTATGTTTTAGAGGCAGAAAATGAGGAGCTAGCGGTAAAAAATTGGTTTAAATTCTCTGTCCATTTTGATGAGATTAAAAAGGGCTTTGAAAAAATCGTGTGTGATTATGAAAAAACCTTAGAGCTTGTGGGCGAAGGGCAAGTTTTGCCTTTGGAGAGTGTTTTGCAAAAAACGGATTTTAAGAGAGAAGATATAAAATGGATATGGGAAAATAATAATAAGGAATTTTACTTTGACAGCGAATCGGAGAGAGAATGGCTAGGGTTTTTAATTAATCTTTATGATGAGGACGCTCCGGATAAAAAACAAAGACTGATAAAACATCTTGAAATAAACAATGAGAGAATTTATCTTTTGGGTAAGAATTTTACTTTTAATTCTCAATTGAAATTTGAATATTATTTAGAGGGGTATCATTTTTCTTATCCGGATTTTATTTTAAAAGACTGGGCAGATAGAATCCACATTTTTGAAGTCAAAAGTTTCAATACCTCAAGCGAACAAAACATCAACAGCACCGAGTATGACGACAAAATACAAGAGCTAAAAAAGCTTTATAAAATAATCGCTCAAAAAACAAAATATAGCTTTTATATACCCATTAAGAAGGGCGATTCTTGGGATATATGGAGTAGTGAGGAGGAGCATTTGACACAAGATCAATTTAAGAAAAAAATTGAGAAAAAACCTTAAAGACTCTAGGATTTAAATCTTAAAGCCTATGGATTAATGCAAGGAGATTAAAGGAGTTAAGCTCCCTCAATTTCACGTAGGATTTCTTTATTTTTAAATGCTTTGCAAGGCTAGATTCAAACTCCTCATAAATGCTAAAATTCCCGCTTAAACTCCTAGAGTTTGAGAGAAAAATCCTCTGCCTTAAGCCTTCAAAAATGCTTGTTTTAAGCCCTCATTTTTAGCTAAATTTATACATTAAAGCTGGATATTTAACTTCACAATAACAAAAATTCATTTGCAAAATATTTTTATTTATAGGGTGGCTTCTTAAAATTGATAAATTAGGGTTGGAATCTAAAAATTCATTATTTTTAACATTAGATAAAAATTCACATAAGTTTTTAAGCTCTTCTTTACTGATAAAATTCCATTTTTTAAAATAATATAAATATTCACTTAATTCATACAAGGCTTTATTTTTGCCATTTGCTCCTAAAAAATTTGTTTCCTGCAAGGTGCTTAGAGATAGTTTTTCTTTATCTTTTTTATCCACATCGTAGCCAATTTGCCATTCTACATAGTGTTTTTGAGAAAAACTTTTTGTTTTTGTGGCTACGGGCAAGCCGTATTCATAGAAACTATTTCTTTCCTTTACTCGAGTTTTGCCACTTTGTGCGGTGAGTGGAATTTCTATAAAAATCTTTTGATTTTCCAATTTTTCAATTCTCATAATGTTCTCCTAACAAAGCCTTAAAATAATCCTCAATTTTTGAATCTATTACTTTATTTTCACTTGCTTTGATAAAATGAGATTCTAAATTTTTAAAAGCCTTAAAATCAATTAAAATATCGCAATTACCCAAATAATAAGGCACACAAGAAATCATCATCTTAAAAACATCAACATAGCAATAAAGGCTGTATTTTTCTTTTGTAATATAAAGTGCATTTGTGCAATCTTTGTCAATAAAGGTTTTAGAGCGGCGCAGGGCATTAATATCACGCATTGTGTAAAACATCGCTATTTTTTGAGAATCTTTTATGCGATTTTTGTTAGGATATTTATCAATATATTTTGAAATAAACTCAAAATCACTCAGTTTAAAAGTTCTGCCCTCCAAGCTTTTAAAACTAAAATTTGAAATAAAATTAAAATCCATTCCTTGCTTATCTTTTTTATATAAAGCAATGATTATGGGGAAATAGCTTAAAGATTTGGGGCAGAAAATTTGCGAGCTAATAATGCAATTATCAACTAAAACATAATGCTTTGAAAAATTTTTGAGGGTTTTGAAATTTGTCTCTTTAATTAAATAAGAAAGAGGGTGTAAAACGCAAATATAATCAGCATTTAGTACATCAAAAGAGCGTAAAAAACCAATGCCAATATCTCTTGTTTGAAGCTCTTTGTCAATCTTTAATGTTTGTTTTTCTTTTAAATGCTTTTGCACTATAGAGCTTTTATCATTAAAGGGTGGGTTGCCTATAATGATAAGCTTATCATCTTGCTTTAATTGAAATTTTTCTCTTTTTACTTGATAAAGGGCATTTAGGTGCAAAAAAATAGGAGAGCTTGAATGATTTTTAAAGCGATCTTTTGCTCTTTTTAAAGCCTCTTTGTCAATATCTATGCCGATTTTTTGCTTAAAGCCTTGTAAATTTAAAAAACTCCCATATCCACAAGAGCTATCAAGCAAGATATAATCTTTAGTGTTGCGTATTGTTTTTTTAAGCATTGAATGTGCAATTTGCACAATAAAATCAGGTGTGTAAAAACTTCCTAAATTAATAGTTTGCTTGGTATCTAAATGCGTTTGAATACTCATCTTGCCTCTTTGCCTTTCATCATTATAGCAACTTTGTTTTATAAAATCTTTATTATATCTTAAGCTTATTCTTACGCATTATTCAAGCTTTCAATGTCTCACAATCTCCAACTTCAAACCATAATGCTCTCCTAATAAAGCCTTAAAATCAAAGGAGAGTGTAAAAATATCAATCTTTGCGGAGTAATGAGCATAGGAGCACGCAGCAAAGAATTTAAAAAATCATTCAAAGTTTTGAAAAAGCACATTTAAGCTGCAATCATAAAAAATACAGAAGCTCTTAAATGAATACTTTAGAAAGGAGCAAGTATTGCCAAATGATTTAAAACAAAGGGTTGAGGATAAAATTTTAGAGAAGACAAACTACGAGCTTTTAAAAAGCTAAAGTTTATTTTCTTAAAATATGCAAATATTCTATTGTGAAATCTTGTTTTTGCATTCTTTTAGAATCTGCTTTAAAGCGTTGGTGTTTTTGGCTTTTGAGTGAATATGCGCCATATTTTTTTAAAATTTCTGCAATTTGTTCTAAACTCAGCAATCCCTCATCATTGTAACTTAAAAAAATCCATTCAAAATTTGCATTTTTGATTAAGCTTTCTAACTCATTTGCAACTTTTGCCTTTTTGCACCAATTAGACTTTTCATATTCTCTTAAGCCCGTTTTGCCCTTTGGAGTGAAGTCATCATAACGTGCAATGGTGTTCAGCAAATGATAATTTGCCCCATATTCTCGCGCATTGTATGGAGGGTCAAGATAAAGAGTATCACCCTTGATTTTATGAATGAGTGTATTGGAATCTTCGTTAAAAACAGGGTGCGAATGTGTATCGTATTCAAAAACCGCAGGGCTTAGCACAAGTGGCTTTTGCGCACTTTTTTTGAGATGTTTGAGAAACGCTCCATAAACAGAAGCGGTATTTGCGACTTTATCAGCAGATTCTAAAAGTGAGGCAAGGAGGTGAAAATAGGCTTGTGAGGAGATTTTACCCTCTTTTTGCCATTGCTCTAGCTTTGTGCGAATCGCATCAATTTTTGCACCATTATAGTCGCTAAAATATTGTCTCTTATGAGAATCGCACACGCTAGATTCTGCCTTTTGGGAATCCAAAAACCGCTCCCGCCCCATACAATAATGCTGATAAATTTTCCTTTTTTTAATTTTGTCAAATTAATTATTGTTTCAAAAATTTATTTTTTGCCTTTCAAACTCATAAGCAGAAATAATTTCATCATAAGTAAGAAATTTTACCCTTGATTTTATGCTCTTAAATGTCGCCCTTGTGATTTCTCTATCAAATTTTGTTTTGCGATTTTCACTAGAAATGCAATAAAATTCAACATTAAAAAATTCAAGTTCTTTAAACTTAAGCAGTGCGTCCCTAAAATCCGTGCTATGCTCGACTTCACAAATCCTTGTAGGATATAAAAACTCTTCCCCACTAAACCACACAACATCACAAAATGCGATATTTCTATCAATGATTTGCTGATAAGTAA
Organism: Helicobacter marmotae; assembly: GCF_003364255.1. Taxonomy (GTDB): domain Bacteria; phylum Campylobacterota; class Campylobacteria; order Campylobacterales; family Helicobacteraceae; genus Helicobacter_C; species Helicobacter_C marmotae. Next base: position 37,397 of record NZ_NXLR01000010.1, on the reverse strand, counting down.
AAGGTGGCACACTTTTAAGAGAGCTTAGCATTCCAAGATTCTTGCCATCAAAAGTCCAACTTTTGTCGTTGGTATAAGTATCAAATCCGCGCAGATTTCCAAGCTCAAGGAGCATTCCTTGAATCCTTGCGTGAGTTTTTTCAACCTTTTCTTCTTTGGTTTTGGGTATTTGTTCGCTAAGCAAGATTTTATTTTTTAGCTCACTTAACCCATAAATACCAAGTCCGATTCTAAAAAACTTTTTGCTTCTTTGCACTCTTTCTTGAATGGTGTTGTGTGGGGTTTTACCGCTAATTTTGCTTTTATCCTTAAAAAGCCAAACTTCATTATAGATTTGTTTTAGTGAAGCAAATCCACCATTGTTTCGCATCACTTGCTCTATAGCTCCTTCGTAGGTTAAATCTTGCATTTTTCGATTCCTTTTTGACTAATTGTCCGAGATTTTCCGCGATTGCCCTCTATATTTTTTACTATGATTCCCTTAAGCTTCACATTAAAATGCTTTTTAATGCTATCCATTACATAAAATCCCAAAGGCTTTACTTCGCTTTGTTTATATACATCGCCAACGACAAGCGCAAAATAGCGTCCAACATCTAAAAATTTTATCACATTTTGAGTGCTTTTTAAAAAGGCTTAGATAAAATCTGTGAGATTATCTAAATGGCTCAAATCATTAGCGTTTTTACTAAAGCGAATAATATCCATATAAGGAGGATGTAAAATTATAAATTGCACACTTTTGCTTCCTAGAGATTCTAAGCCTTCTTGCATAAAGCAATCTACGCTAGAACTATCTGTATTATCACAGAATCCAAAATAATATGTGCTAGAGCAACTTTCTCCATCCATTTGTGATTTGACATATTCTAAAATCTTAGGATTTATATCCATACCAATACACTTACGCCCTAAATTTTGGGCTTCATAAAGACTTGTGCCACTACCCAAAAACGCATCAAGCACAATCTCATTCCTTTTGGTATAGCGTGTAAATAATTCGCGGGCAACTTGAGGGATAAAATTCCCATGATAGATATTTTTATGCTTACCGCTTTTATCTCTATTTGCAATAAGCCATAAAGAATCTACATTAATTTGACATTGACGCCAATGTTTTAGATCAATCTCATTGTATTTCATCGTGTGAGGCTTTTAAGGATTTTTACAAGCGATTCTATGATGTAGCTTGCCTGCTCTTTGGTTAAAATATAAGGAGGCATAAGGTAGATAGTATTACCCAATGGGCGTAAAAGCAAGCCATATTCTAAGCCTTTTTTAAAAACCTCTAAGCCCTTACGCACTCCCTCAAATCCCACTAAATCAAAGGCAAAAATCATACCGCAATGCCGAAGATTGCCCACACAATCAAAGCTTTTTAAACCTTGCCATTTCTCCCAAATAAAGCTTGATAAAACCATATTATTTTCCAACACATTTTGACTTTCAAATATATCTAGCACGGCATTTGCAGCCGCACAAGCAAGGGCATTACCTGTGTAAGAATGAGAATGCAAAAATGCTTTTTGTGCTTCATATGGTGCATAAAAGGCATTATAAATTTCATCACTTGTAATCACTACGGATAAGGGCAGGTAGCCTCCTGTAATGCCCTTTGAGAGGCAAAGAAAATCGGGCTTTTGCTCGCAATATTCAAGCGCGAACATCTCTCCTGTGCGTCCAAAACCTACTGCGATTTCATCAAAAATCACTTGCACATTAAATTCACGGCAAAGTTTTAGGGCTTCATCGATAAATTTCACACTATAGCAGTGCATATTCCCCGCACATTGTACCAATGGCTCTAAGATAAAGGCACAAATATTTTTACCCTCTTTTTCTAAGGTATTTTTTAAGGCTTTTAACTCTTTTTCAAAGTCCTCGCTTTGTGGCACAGGGGTGCTTAAGCACTCTAAAAGTAAGGGTTTGTAAGTCTCTTTATATAATGCCACATCACCCACGCTCAAAGCCCCCAAAGTCTCGCCGTGATAGGCATTGCTAAGAGATAAGAATTTATACCTTTTTTGCCCTTTATTGAGATGATAATGAAAGCTCATTTTTAAGGCTACTTCTACCGCACTAGAGCCATTATCTGCGTAAAAGCACTTTTGAAACTGAGTGGGTAAAAGCGCGCAAAGCCTTTGAGAAAGCGTGATAATACCCTCATGCGTAAAGCCCGCTAAAATTACATGTTCTAAAGTCTCAAGCTGGGCTTTTATCTTTTGGTTAATATACTCATTTGCATGCCCAAAAAGATTAACCCACCACGAGCTCACGCAATCCATATACGCCTTGTCATTAAAATCATATAAATACAACCCCTTGGCTTTTCTTATAGGAATAAGGGGGAGATTTTCATGGTCTTTCATCTGCGTGCAAGGGTGCCAAATGTGAGCTAAATCAAGCTTAGTTAAATGCTCTTGCAGACCTATATGCCTCATCACTTTCCTTTTTGTAAAATAAGGCGCTATTTTACAAAAACTAAGTTGCTATAATGATAAAAAGTAAAGGGTAGAGTGATGACAAAGGTATTTGAGAATATTTCTTATGAGAATGATAAGTTCATAACTTCAAATTTTCAAATTTATAAGCAAGATTGTCGCATTGGTTTAAAAGATTTACCCAATGAATGTGTAGATTTTATCGTAACTGACCCACCCTATTTTATAGACGGAATGGGCGATGAATGGAATGATAAAAACTTGCAAAATAAAGCAGCAAAAAGTGGTGTAATAGGGGGTTTGCCTGTAGGTATGAAATTTGATAAAAATCAAGGGCAAAGATTGCAAGATTTTATGAATCTTTTGGCAAAAGAATTTTATAGAGTTTTAAGACCCGGTGGATTTTGCATAGTATTTTCGCAAGCAAGGCTTTATCACAGAATGGCTATGAGTTTAGATTTAGCAGAATTTGAAATACGAGATATGCTTGCCTGGAAATACGAAGGGCAGGCGAAAGCTTTTTCACAAACTCATTTTATTCGCAAAGACAAAACATTAAGCGAGGAACAAAAAGAATTATTAACAAAAGAGTTAGAGGGTTATAAAACGCCTCAGCTTAAGCCTCAAATTGAGCCTATGGTAATGGCTCAAAAACCAAAAGTGGGTACATTTGTGCAAAATTGGCAACAATACAAATTAGGGCTTATGAACACTAAAGAAAGCTTAGATGGCAAATTTCCGGGTAATGTAATGGAGGTTTCTAAGCAAAGTCGTAAAAATGAAAGTGATGAGAAAATAGCACATTTTACAAGAAAACCTGTGTGTTTGATTTCTCATTTGATTAAACTTTTTACACAAGAGGGGCAAATTGTGCTTGACCCCTTTATGGGGAGTGGTTCTCACGCCCTTGCAGCCTTACAAAATAAAAGAAAATTTATAGGCTATGAAATTGAGCAAAAATATTTTGAAATTGCCAAAAATAGAATAAATAAGGTATGAAAAATATGAATAAATTAAGCGATTAACTCTTTGCTCAAATATTGCCTCTGCTAGAGCTGAGAACACAACTTCTCTTCTAATATGAACTTTGCATTTTAGTATTAAAGGCATAAGCTCAATGCAGGATGGCTATATCAGAGGGCTATATTAATTCTCTAATAGAGTTAAAACCTCTTTAGTATAAAGAATCTCGCGTAGTTCCTCATGCTCCTTGTCGGAGAAGCTGTAATCATTTTTCCCTAAATTCATAATAAAGTAATCTATGCGGATATTAGCACCTGCTTTGAAGAAAGGCTTGGAAGCTTCTCTTCATAGACTGCACGAAATTCAAAGTCTTTGGGTAAGATTTTAAGCACAGATTGTAAATTCTCCGCATTCATAGCATTCCTTTATGGGTGATGTGTGTTAAGTGTTGCCTAGGCAGGCTTTAACCTTTTGTTTTATTATCAAAAAATCTCTGCAATCTTTGATACATTTCTTTACTTCTCTCATCTATATCTTCTTTAGTCCAAGTGTTTGACACTCTTTCAGCTAAGTTTTTGATTTCTTTTAGGGATTCATCTGCGTTTTCTTTATAGAATCTTTTCTTATATGAAAAGAAATTGTCTCTACATTTATTGTTTGTTTTACCATCAAGCAAAATTTTATTGCCAATTTGCTCTAAGTATGCTTTATGGAGTTCTTCTGTCCAGCCATCAAAATCATATCCCTGCCATTTTTGCGGCAAGATATGCTCTATTTGTAACTTTGAGACTTCTATATTCTCCTTAAAATCACTATAAATAAAGGCGTAAAGATATAAAAGATATTTCATTTTTCTTGGATTTTTAAGACAAAAACAAAACTCCTTGAAATTTTCAAAAGTTGGAAAGCTGTACTTGTGCTCAAAATTTTCAAAACTAGAATACAAGTCCCTCTCTTGCAATACATTTGCATTCAGTCTAAAAGCAATATCATTCATTACACTTGTGCCTGCATTATTGTTCAAAAGTGGTAAGGTTATATGTTTAATGAGCTCTAGCAAATGCCTATCAAAATCCTTGCTAAATCCCTCTTTATCAAACTCATCGCTTTTATTAAAGTAATCTTTATTTTTCCAAACTAAACAACTCACAAAACTTTTCCAACTTGTATTTTCAAAAAGATACAAAATACTTATATAGCGACAAGATAAATCACTCAAATAGTTTTGGTGTTTTGCCCAAAATTTTGCTAAATCCATAATGAAAGGTATAGTTTTATCTTTAAAAAGCCACCCATCATTTGCTCCATATTTTGTGGCTTTCTTATCTTTTTTATCCTTACTATCTTTTTTGGTAAAAAACTCCAATACACCCGGTGTGGTTGTATCATAATCATCGTTCAATGCCCTTATGATGTGCATATATTGCAAAAAGAAAAAATCAACGTCTTTAATTTCTTTATCATCTTCGACAATACTTTCTAACTCTTGCCAATCTTTTACAAATTCTTCAGTGTTTTGTTGCTTATTTTTCTTCTCTTTATATATATGTCCTTTGAGAATATCTGCACTGCTAAGAGGCATACCGCGCGAATTAAGAGTATTAAAAATAGTCATTGCTGATTCTTGGCTATCACAAACCACACGTAAAATAAAAAGCCTTTCTCCTAAAACAAAATCACAAAGTTTTATCCAGCTCCCTGATTTATTTTGCTTAAACTCTCGAAGCTTTTCATAAAAGAAAAGATAATTATTCACATACAAAGACTCCCTATTGAGGTTATCAATATCTATGTCTTTGCTTAAAATTGCTCTTAAACTCTCCACATCAGATTTTATTGCTACTCTACTTTCTAAGCGCATTGCATCATAAGAAAAACCTACGTTTCTTTCATAATCCCAAATACATTTGCCAAAATCTTTAAAATAATCATCTGCTTTATCTTCGGTCTTAAAACATTCATAAAATGCTCTAAAAAGCAAAATAAAAGTACTAATGCGCTGTTGTCCATCGATAATTTCTAGCTCTTTGTTTTCGTTTTCATAGGCAACAATAGAGCCCAAAAAATATTCTTCAATATCTTTGCCTTCATCATCTTCGCTATCACCAAACACTCGCATAATGTCATTCCATAGTGTTTCACATTGATCTTTCTCCCAACGATAAGGTCTTTGGTACTCAGGGATAATAAACTTTCTTTTATCTTCCCCAAGCAACTCCGCCACACACTCCTTGTCTGGTTTAAAAAAATCCATTTTACACCCCTTGCGATTTTTAATCATTTCTACCCAGTATATTAAAAAAAAAAAAAAACGATTTTTTAATGCTTTGTGTATTTTTATGCTATAGCTCTTAAGGAGGAGTATTTGGGAGGAAAAAGAGAGGCAAGATTCTGTTTTAGAAATTCTAAAATATTAAAGTTTAATTACCACCAGAATAAGCCAATGCGATAAGCATTTCATAAAACTAAGTTGCTATAATGATAAAAAATGAAGGGTCAAGAATGGATAAGCAAATTTTTAAAAATTATTTTAGGAAATTCTTACAGAACCTCAAGGAACAAATTTGCGAGAACAATGAATGGAAAATTAAAGGATTTATTGATATAAACAAGACAATTTTTAGCATTTCTAATGACACTAAAATTATCTCCAAAATTTTAGAAATTCATATCTTTCAATTTGTGCAAGACTTTGCTATGCAATACAATTTCAATGTCATTTTGCCTAATCATCAAAATTATTATCCCGACTTATCTTTCGTTTCAAAGATAGATTCTCACATTAAATTTGCTGTAGATTTAAAAACAACATATCGTATTGAAAATAACCCAGCACTTTGCAATGGCTTTACATTAGGTTCTCATGGAGAATATTTTAGAAATAGAGAATCGCATAAAAATATTCAATTCCCCTATAAAGAATACCTAGGGCATTTTTGTTTGGGTGTCATTTATGATAGAGTTATTGTTAATGAATTACAAAAATATACGTTACAAGACTTAAGAAGCATTCAATCTGCCATTAAAAATCTCGATTTCTTTTTTGTTGAAAAATATAAAATTGCAAGCGATTCTAGTGGTAGTGGAAATACTGCAAACATAGGAAGTATTAAAAATATCAATGACATTCTTAGTGAAAAAGGTACTTTTTCGGAATTAGGCGAAGAGATTTTTGATGATTATTGGATTAATTATGGACAGATCAATATTGCAGATTCCAAAGGTAATATTAAGAAAATTACCAAGCTTAAAGAATATCTTGCATATAGGGGAAAACTAGGGGGAAACAATGAATAATGTGCTAATTCCACCGCTTAAGATTCAAGGCATTAAGAGTAAGTTGGTTGTAGATATTCAAAGGCTTTTGCAATGGGATAAAAATAGCGGTACTTATTTTGAGCCATTTATGGGTAGCGGTGTTGTGGGTTTTAATATTGCCCCCAAAAAAGCTATTTTTAGTGATAATAATCCGCATATTATCCGCTTTTATAAAAATATTCAAAATGAAATTATCACTAAAAATTCTATGAAAATATATCTTAACAAAGAGGGTTCTTTTTTGCAAAAATATGGGCAAAAACATTATCTTGCAGTACGAGAAAGATTCAACGAAACGCACAATTCTTTTGATTTTTTATTTTTAAATCGTAGTTGCTTTAATGGGTTAATGCGATTTAATTCCAAAGGAGGTTTTAATGTGCCTTTTTGTAAGAAAGACAATCGATTTTCACAGAGTTATATTACCAAAATAACCAATCAGATTGATTGGGTTAGCAAATTGCTAAAAATTAATGATTATGAATTTAGAAACTGTGATTTTACAGAAAGTTTAGAATCTGCCAAAGAAGGAGATTTTATTTATTGCGACCCTCCTTATATTGATAGGCATTCAGATTATTTTAATGCATGGAGCGAAAGCAAAGAACGAGAACTTTATGATGTTTTATCTAAAACACAAGCAAAGTTTATGCTCTCAACTTGGCATAGTAATCAATATAGGCAAAATGTTTACATGACAACCCTATGGGGGCAATTTAATATCGATATTGTTGAACATTTTTATCATTTAGGAGCGAGTGAAAATAATAGAAATTCGATAAAAGAATCGCTTGTTAAGAATTATAATGTTACTCAGATGGTTGATACTCAATTTATGGGGCAACAATCATTATTTAAAGATCTTTAGTATGAATACAAGAAAACTTATAGAAAAAATTAAAGCCAATAATATAATTTTAATTCAATAAGATCGACCCATGCCCACTAAAAACATTTTAGCCAAACTCAAAGCAGAGGATAATTACCGCACTCTAAGCACTCTCACTCATCAGGGGAAATTTGTCTATAAAGATAAAAAAAAGCTTTTAAATCTTGCAAGTAATGATTATTTAAATCTCGCCAAAAATGAAGGCTTAAAACAAGCATTTTTTGAAAGCTTAAGGGCAGAGGATTTTTATCTCTCAAGCTCAAGCTCTAGGAGTTTAAGCGGGAATTTTAGCATTTATGAGGAGTTTGAATCTAGCCTTGCAAAGCATTTTAAAAATAAAGAAATCTTGCATTTTAATAGCGGCTATCATTTAAATTTCTCTTGTATCGCGGCTTTGGGCACGCTAAAAAACACACTTTTTATCGCGGATAAATTCATTCATGCAAGCATTATTGACGGCTTGAGGGGGGCAAAATTCTTGCGTTTTAGGCATAATGACTTAACGCATTTAGAATCTTTACTTGAAGCACATCATAAAAATTATGAACATATCATTGTTATGAGTGAGGCACTTTTTAGTATGGATGGGGATTTTGCCCCACTTATGGAGCTTGTAAGGCTTAAAAAGGCTTATAAAAATATTTTGCTTTATGTTGATGAGGCACATTCTGTGGGCTGCTTTGATACAAGCGGTTTGGGGTTAGTGAAAAGCTTGGGACTTGAGGGGGAGATTGACTTTTTGGTCTTTACTTTTGGTAAGGCTATTGCTTCAGTGGGGGCTTGTATGATTACAAGCAAGGATTTTAAAGCATTTTTTATCAACAAAGCAAGAGGCTTTATCTACTCCACAGCCCTGCCACCTTTAAATGTGGCTTGGAGTCATTTTGTGTTTAGCAATCTTGCAAATTTTCAAGCCCAAAGGGAGCATCTATATGATTTAAGCAATTATTTTAGGCAAAATTTGCAAAAAAAGGGTTGTGAAATGCTAGGGCAAAGCTATATTGTCTCCTTGCTTTGTGGCTCTAATGAAAAAGTAGGGGAAATTTCTAGCATTTTACTTAAAAATGGCATTTTTGCTCCCGCTATTAAAACTCCAAGCGTGCCTAAAAATGCTGCTAGAATCCGCTTTTCACTCCATGCAGGGCTTGAGATAGAAGATTTAGAAAAGGTATTAGACATCTTATGAAAACGCATTTTTTACATCACGCTTCGCAAAATAAAGATTTGATTTTGTTTTTTGCAGGCTTTGCCTCCCACCCTAGCCATTTTGCACATTTAAGCTCACAATGCAGTGTGCTAATGGTGTATGATTATACTCAATTTAGCTTTGATGAGAATGTATTAAAAGATTTTGAAAATATTACTTTAATAGCCTTTTCTATGGGGGTTTGCGTGGCTTCCAAGCTTTTAAAAAATACAAATATCAACACAAAAATCAAGCAAAAAATCGCCATTAATGGCACAAATTTTGGCATTGATAAGCAAAAAGGCATTCACCCTGTTCTTTTTATGCAAACAATGAAAAGCTTTAATTTGAGCGATTTTAAAAAGGCTCTATTTGGTAGGCATTTGATCAAAGCAAAGGATTTTGTTTTTAAGGAAGAAGAAAGTCTCAAAAAAGAGCTTGAAAGCCTGTTTGAGTTTGTCAAAAAGCAAGATGAGAGGGACTTTGTTTGGGATAAAATTTATGCAAGTTGTGAGGATAAAATTTTCCCTCCAAAGGCTTTGTGTGCGTGTTTTTCAAATATAAATTTGCTTGAAGAAGAGCATTTTGTGTTTTTTAGTTTTAGTAGTTGGGAAGAGTTGTGTTTGATATAAAGCGCTTTGTTCGCTCTAAGCATACTTATGAGCAAAATGCCTCCATACAGCGACGTATGCGCTATAAGCTGCTTGATATGCTGCGTTTATATGGCAAGCTAGAGTTTGAATCTATCTTTGAATTTGGTGCGGGTAATGGGGAATTTACCCAGCTGCTTTGTGGGCATATTAGGTATCAAAGCTATATATGTAACGATATAAATGACTATGGGCTAAACCCCTCGCTTATACCCCATATGCGATATTTTGTCTTTGATATAGCAGAGATACACAGCACTCCTTTATGGAAAATGCGCTTTGATTTAATTACCTCAAATGCGTGTTTGCAATGGCTTGATTTTAGGCAAACTATAGGGCAGCTTAGGCAAATCCTTGCCCCCAACGGCTTATGTCTTCTCTCTACATTTGGGCAGGCAAACTGCCAAGAAGTGAGGGAAATCACACATTATGGCTTAGAGTATTTGAGCCTTGAAGCAATACGTGAGATTTTAGAGCGGTATTTTGAGATTATTGTGTTAGAGGAAGAAAAGCTTTGCCTGCAGTTTTCCTCGCCACTTGAAGTATTTAGGCATTTAAAGCAAACAGGCGTGAATGCCCTATCACATAAAGCCTTTCTGTCTAAAAAGATGTTAGAGTGCTATCAAGCGCGCTTTCACAACACCCTTACTTATCACCCTATTTATATGCTGCTTGTTTATAAATCATAGTCTCAATGTTTTCTTGTAAATGATAAGCGCACTTGCAATACTATAGAGAATCCCCAATATGCACAAACTTACAAAATACCCCCATATACTGCCAAAGCTAGCACCCATTTGATTAAGCTCTAAAAGTCCATTAATGCCATGATATGCGGGTAAAAAGCTGATAAGACTACTAGCCCATGGGGCAATTTGTGCCTCTTGCCATATAAACCCCAGTAAAAACACAATGGGCATAGAAGCAAGCATAATGATTTGCGTGGAGAGGGCGCGTTTGGGTAAAAGTGTGCCAAAAAACACGCCAAATGCCGCAGTTGATAGAATAAAAGCAATGCTAAAAAGCCAAAAATCAAGCACATGCGCATGCACAGATACACCATAAAACTCATAGGCAAAGCCAAAATAAAAGGCAAAGAGCAGCACATAAATGCAAAAAAACACCATAATTTTAGATAGCACAAGCACAAAGGGATTAGCTTTGGAGTAGTAGTTCCGCACGCCTTGCGCGAACTGCTGATTTTGCGTGCCTCCTATAATGCCTGCGCCTGCTACAAGTGTTTGATGAAGGATAAAGATAAGTATAGGCGCAAGCGTGTAGTTAATATAGCCCATAGAGGGGTTGAAGAGAGGAATTAGCTTAGGGGAGAGAATCTCATGCTCGTGTATTTGCGCCTTGTTTTTAAGATGTGTGTTAAAAGCCTCAAGTGCTTCTGTGCTTGCATTGACTATAGCTCCATAAATAAGGAGATATGAGGCATTAGCCATAATCGCCACCACTGGAGGGATACGTTCATAGAGATGTTTTTGAAAATCATGGGGGATAATGATAAGCCCATAGATTGCTTGAGATTCTATAAGTTTTTGCCCTTGTTCTTGGTGGCTTAGGATTTGCACAATTTCTAAATGTGGGCTAGCCCTTAAAAATGATATAAGCTCCCTTGAAGAACTGCTCATATCATAATCTACAATCGCCACTCTCTGCGGGCTTACTACATCAGCATAATAGGGTGTGGGGTATAAAAATAAATAAAACAGCGAGCCCCCAAAGATGATGAGCATAGCTGATACGGAGGTGAATATGCTTTTTGCCTCTAGGATAAAGGTAGAATAGAATTCTCTCACAATGTAATATCCTTAATGTCTCCAATGCGTAAAAATTCATTATATACATTCAAAATCAATGCTTGGCGATTTGCCTTAAGTGCTTTGTCCTCGACATTAACAAGCACAGATTCAAAAAATTGCTCTAAAGGGGTTTTAAGGGCAAAAAGTGCGGCGATATGCTCGTTAGCGTTATTAAATGTTTGTGCCCTTAGGCTTTGCAATGCGTGATAGAGGGCTTTTTCTTCATCAAGCTGGAGTAAAGCCTCATCTACCTCCCCTTGCAAATCATCTTCCAAGATATTAGCCACTCTTTTAAAAAGCCCCACAAGAGCTTCTTTATCACTTTTTTCAAAAAATTCACTTAGGCTTTGGGCATATGAGATAATGCTATAAAGGTTGCGTATAGCTCCATTTTCATTACGTCCATTAAGCACGCAACGTACAAGAGATGGATTGATTTTTAAGAATCCATCTAATCTCTCTAAAAAGAAAGTTTCTATAGCTTGCATATCGCTTGGTTTATATTGTGTAGCTTGATAGATTCTAGGCATATCGCTTTTTAAATCAAAATCTAAGGCATAGTGGCTAATGATTTTAAGCACACCATTAGCAGCCCTCCTTAAGGCAAAGGGGTCTTTTGAGCCTGTGGGAATCTTATTAATACTAAAGAGGGCAAAGATATTATCAAGCTTAATACTTAGGGCGACAATCGCGCTTAAGATATGACTAGGCAGGGGAGAATCTTCCCCTATAGGGAGGTATTGCTCTTTGATACTTAGGGCGACTAAATCATCAAACCCAAAACTACGTGCATAGTAATAGCCCATAATCCCCTGCAATTCGGTAAATTCATATACCATTTGTGTGAGTAAGTCTGCTTTTGCATATTGGAGGGCATTATTTATAATATCTTTAGCCTTATCAAATGGCATAGGGATTTTATGTGCATAAAGCTCTAAAAGCATATTGGCGATAGTGCGTTCGCGTTGGGATTTATCAAGCAAAGAGCCTAAACCCTCGACAAATATAATTTGTGATAATTCTTGGGGTTTAAAGCCATTTTTTAAGTCATTTTCATAGAAAAACATCGCATCGCTTAAGCGCGCTTTAAGCACCTTTTGATTGCCTTGCACAATGGGAGAGAGATCTTGTGTAGTGCTATTTGCTACCAGCACAAAGCCATTATTTAGCCCATCCTCCACATAGGTAGCAAAATATCGTTGATGCTCTTTCATAGAGGTGATAATCACTTCAGGTGGGAGGCGTAAAAATGCTTTGTCAAAGCTCCCATAAGCGGCACGTGGGTATTCTGTGATAGCCACAATTTCATCAAGTAAATGCTTATCAAGCTCCACTTTGACATTATGCGTAGATTCTATAAGGGCGATTTGCTCTTGTATCATCGCCGCTCTTTTATCTTGCTCTAAGATTACCTTACCATTTTGAAGCGTTTCAAAATACATTTCAGGCGAGCTAATAGGTATTGGCTCAAAGCTTATATCTCTATGAATGTAAGTTTGGGCTTTGCTTTGAAGCCCAAAGGCTTGCACATCTATGCACTCCTCCCCAAGCAGGGCGCAGATATTACGTATAGGGCGGATAAAGCCCTGCTTTTGCCAGCCCCAAAGCATACTTTTGCCAAAATGCAACGATTCTAGCCATTGTGGAATGATTTGCTTTAATATTTCACTGCTTGGCACGCCTTTTTTGGTATAGGCATAATAAAGCACTTCTTTATTGTCTTTATGCTTTGTTTGTGCTGGTGTATCAAGGCTTAAGCCATTTTTAGCATAAAAGCTCTCCCCTGCCTTGCTTAAGCCTTTCTCCTTTTGCCCATCAATAAAAGCAATATGCACAGGAGGACCATAGAGTTCTATAAAGCTATCTTGTGTGGCACTGATGAAATGCTCTTCATATAGCACAATGCGGCGGGGCGTGAAGTAAAGTGTGGGGGCGGAGATGATTTCATGGGATTTGGCAATTTTCTGCCATTTTTCTACCATAAAGGGAAGTTCTTTAAGTAAGGCAAGAGCAGGTAGCTCTTCGGTAAAGATTTCAACAAGCAATGGTAAGTGTGGCGCTTTCAAGGATATTCCTTTAAATTTTAGATATGATTATGTGATTGTAACGCAGAGTTGTTAAAAAGTTATTTAGAGAGAGATGAAGGGGTAGGAGTTGGGCTGTAGAGTTTGTATATTATGTATGTTTATGCTATGTGGCATAAATACACTTTATGCTTTGCCACTTTATAAAATTGAGGGTAAATGCGTTATGCCTAAAGATTTTAATAAAAACCAAAAGCAAGTGATTCTCAAAGCCTTTAAATATGGGGCAAAAAGCGGCTTTGGCTATACTATGGCAGCTATTGCTTATAAAGAATCTTGTGCGGGGGAATATCGTGTGAATTTTGCCGACCCAAGTGCGGGGATTTACCATGCGCATATACCCGGCATTCTTAAAAAGCATAAACAAAAAGATAGTAATTTTATGCGCAATATGGTAGGCGAGCTTTTGATGAGAGATGATGAATTTGCCTCTCAAAGCGCACTTGAAGAGCTTAGCTATTGGCATAGGGTGCGTAAGGGGAATTGGTATGAGGTGATAAAGTCTTATAATAAGGGCTTTAGTTGGGAGAAAGATAAAGAGCGCGATAAAATGGCACTAGAGTATGTGGAAGATATTATCAAGCGCATAAAGGCTTTGCAAGATTATATTCCTAAAGTCAGCCCAAGCACTGCAAGACTTGCAAAAGAGGACCACGCCTTAGAATTTCTTAAAAATAAAACTTTGCAAAATAAGATCATGCAAGAGAGAAATATCAAAAAGAATGTAAAACCAAAGAATACATTTATCATACTTGAAGAATAACCTTTCCTCCCCTTGCCCCATTTTTAGAATCTCTACTCGAATCACTAGATACTCCAACAGCAATTCTTCGGTCATTACCACTCCCTAAGACATGACAAAAGTGGTAGAGTCTCTAGTAAAGCCCGCAGAGTTTCTTCGCCCTCTTGCGAAAGCCTAGTGTAACAATAAGGGTAAGGCTATTTTAACAAAGGAAGTAAGCTTGTTGGTTTTAACAAGTGTTTATTGCTCATAACTCACTAGCCCAAAGCCCCAAAGCGCCGCTGCCTTTGGCAAAACTGCTCAAGCATAGAATCTAGCTCATCTGTGCGTAAATCTGGCCACAAAGTGGGGGTAAAGAATAATTCTGCATAGCTTGCTTGCCATAACAAAAAGTTTGATATACGCATTTCTCCGCCTGTGCGGATAAGCATATCCACATCTGGCAAAAAGGCGGTATCGAGGTTTGCATTAATGAGTTTGATTACTTGCTCAGGTTTGAGATTTGAGAGCTCTTTAGCCTCTAGTGTGTGAGTGATTTTGATAAAAGCTCGTGCTAGCTCATCATGTGCGCCATAATTGAGTGCAAGAATCTGCGTGAGCTTGGTGTGATTTTGCGTGATATGCTCTAGCTCTAAAATAGCATTTTTAAGCGTGCTGCTAAAAATGCTAATATCGCCAATAGCACGGAATCTAATGCCATTTTTAATATACATAGCGCGCTCATTATGGAGATATTTTTCTAAAAGTCCCATAAGGAAATCTACCTCGACTTTAGGTCGCTTCCAATTCTCTGTGGAGAACGCATAGAGGCTAAGATAAGGGATAGACTTTGAAGCACACCATTGCGTTACGTCACGCACGATTTTCGCCCCCTCTTTATGCCCAGATGTGCGCTTTTTGCCTTGATTCTTTGCCCAGCGTCCATTGCCATCCATAATCATAGCAATATGTTGTGGCAAGGGGCTTTTCATACTTGCCCTTTTGAGTGCTTAGGTAATGGGCGGAGAAAATACGCTGGATTGCCTATATAGAATCCGCTTTGCGTGATGTCTTTTGTTACTACCGCACCTGCTCCAATCACTACATCATCACAAATTGACACAGGGAGAATGGTTGCATTTGAGCCGATACATACGCGATTCCCCACTTTTGTGCGCTCCCATAAATCTTGGCTAGGGGAGGGCATACCAAGTGAGAATTTATCATTAATAAACATTACTCCATGTCCGATAAAGCAATCTTCCCCAATATGCACAGATGAGCAAATAAAGCTATGAGACTGCACACGTGTGCGTTTGCCTATAAACACATCAGATTGCACTTCACAAAATGGACCTATAAATACATCATCTTCTAATGTGCAGCCATAGAGATTGCTTGGGTGAATGAGCACTACATTGGTGCCATATTGGACATTGACTACTTGGGCATGTTTAATTTGCATTTATCCCCTTAGGCTTTCAAGTTTATCTTGCAAGGCTTTAAGTTCTAAGGCATAGTGCTCAATTTGAGCAAACATTGTTTGTGAATGTGCCATAAAGTTATGCGGAATAGGGAGTTGCTCTAAATCAAGTGGGTTAAGATTCCCAAGATTGCGCTCATAGAGTTTAGCAAGCGTGCTTTGCCCCTCTTTAGAAAAGAGATAGCAGTAAATGCCTATGGCGACTTCTGGCTTAGGCGAGCGGATAATAATAATGCCCGCATTTGCTACGACTTTATATGCTGCAATACTTGGGCTTAGGATAGTGAATTTAGCCGTTGTGCCGCGAATGGATAGGGCTATGTCATAGGGTTTTAAGTGGTATTTATCAATCTTATGCACATCGCCCCTTAAGCGCTCGGTAGAAAATTCAGAGCAAAAGCCAAAATCCTTAAAATCAGCGATACCCAAATCAAAATACGATATTTGCTCATCTTTATTCCCGCCATATACGCGCTGCCCACGAAATACACTCACCCCAAGTGTGCATAGAGGGGCATGGTCGCTTTGATGGGAAGTGTGTTTATGCACATAGGCAGCCACACTGAGATCATGGGGATTGATTTGACTTAGGGGAGTGAGGGAGGAATGCTCCCCTACGCGCTTATGATGATAAATATCAAGCAAGGTATCAAGGTGAATGATTCGATTATACTTGCCGTCTTTGTGGTAGAAATATGGCGTATTTGCATTGATATGTAAAATGCTTTGATTGTGTTGGGAAAGCACGACAATGGAAAAATCATGGGTTTGATGTGGGAATATATTTTTGGGGAGCTCGATTATAGATTCTATCAATCCCTCCTCACAAAGTCTTTCACGGAGTTTGCCCTCAAGGGAGGATTTAAGAAGTGTTTGTGTGCGGAGGATAAACACGCCTTTATCTTTAAGATGAGAGAGGGAATGTATCAAAAAAAGTAGCTCGGGATAGGTTTTAATTAA
Organism: Helicobacter marmotae; assembly: GCF_003364255.1. GTDB lineage: Bacteria > Campylobacterota > Campylobacteria > Campylobacterales > Helicobacteraceae > Helicobacter_C > Helicobacter_C marmotae. The sequence continues at coordinate 20,894 of NZ_NXLR01000010.1, read as the reverse complement.
CGTCTCATAATTGCAAAAACGTTTGTCTTCTTTTAAAAATTGTGTGCCTATATGGCTATCAAGCGGGGGATTGCAAATGATTTTATCAAATTTCTTGCCCTCAAATTGCTCATTTTTAAGGATATTATTCACAAGGAGATGATTTGAATGCAGGCTTAAAATCTTGCAAATAATCTTTGCTATACGTGCAAGCGTTTCTTCTAGCTCCTCACCATAGAGCTCAAAATTATGAGTGGTATTAGCTATAGCAAAAAACAAACTCCCCATACCATAGCATGGGTTATATACACTTTGAGTGGGCTTAATATCAAGTAGCCCCACTAAGAGTTCATTAATTTCAAGCGGAGTAGAGTATGAGAAGAGTTTATGGGTGGTTTTCTTTTGTGTAACGATATGGAGGAACTCCTCAATGGCGTGGTTTGAGGCATCATGAGCGGAGATTACTTTAAGGATTTTAAGCAAATTGGCATGGGGATTAAGAGGCGTGTAGAGCTCTTCTCCTAAACCCTTTTTGATAGCATTTATACATGATTCATAAATAGGCTTTCTCTTTGAGGCAAGCATAATGAGCGATTCTATAAGCATAGGGGAATGCCTTTTTAGCCAAAACATTTCCAAAATGATCGCTATAGAATCAAGCATATCTGTGTGGTAACGTTTGATATATTCAAAGCAGTTTAAAAGTGCCTTCATGCTTTGAGTATCTTCTTGCATGGCTCTCCTTTGCGCTTAAGCTCTTAGGGCGAGTTTGGTAATAGCCTCTGTATTGAGCTCATCCATATGGCTTTTCATCACTTTAGAGTACATATCCACAAGACGATTGGTTTCAATGAGTGAGCTCATCTCCCGCACAGCATTGACATTACTTTTTTCTATAAAGCCTTGTGCTAGGACATTATCTTGCACAATCTTACGTTCATTTTCGCGCTCTTGTGGATATTCATAGAGGTTATTGCCTACCTTTTTTAAATATCGTGGATTTTCAAAGCCCACTATGGCAAGCGCGCCCATATTGATTTGCTCAGCGATCGCGTCATTATTGAGATTACGCAATGAGATATTTCCATGTTGGTCAGCTTCGATATTAAGCCCTGTAGAGACTTGAATACCGCCTTGAGATTCAAGCTCATCGCGGCTTAAAACTAAATGCCCATCTTTATTTACAATCCATCCATCGCTATCAAGCTTAAAGCTCCCATCACGTGTGTAGCGAATGCCATCGGGGGTTTTAATAACAAAAAAGGCATTTTCTCTTTGCAGGGCAAAATCAAGGGCATTGTCTGTTTGGGCGAGATTCCCCACACTTCTATCGGTGTATTCTTCACTAATAATAGGCACGCGGTTAAGGGTGCGGTTTAAGAATTTTGCAGCCTTACGTGTATGGTCTTCTATGGGGAGTTGCTCTTTGTGTGTTTCATAAAGTCGTAAATAATCGCCAATGACTACATCATCTCGTTTGAAGCCTGAAGTGTTGAGATTAGCAAGATTATTTGAGATTAAATCAAGGCGATTAAATTGCGTTACCATACCGCCTGCGGTGTTATAATATCCACTTTGCATAAAGCCCCTTTGTGCCAATATATACCATAAGGGAAGCAAAAGGCATTCCCTTAGGTTGATTATTTAAAGAGATTATTAAGGAGCTTTTGTGCGTTTTCTTTTACCGAATCATCTTTGATATATTTATCAATAGCCTGCTGGGCTCCCTTGCTGATAGCTTTACCTGCCTCTGCTTTAATTAAATCTCCAGCATCAATGCTAATGTTAGGGGAGGAGAGTTGATTGCGGGCTTTGAGATAAATATATTGGTCTTTGATTTGAAACTTCATATCTGCATTAATGGTACCCTTATCTGTATCAATGCTTGCTCCCTGCGCAGAGATAGTGGTGTTATTACTTTTTAATGCAATATCTGCTTTGATGATTTGTTTATCAATGGTGGCATTGAGTGCTGCATCTTCATACGCCTCTTTGGTAATGTCTGTCTTAAGGTATTTGCTTGCAAGCTCGGTGATTTGATTAGGCATAAGCTTGCCATTGCTAATAATGGCTTTAAGCTCGCCCTTTTCTGTGAGTGTGTCATACTCTAAGGCACCATTCATATCGGAGCTAAAGACTTCAGGGAGTTGTGTGAGTTGGAATAATTTTAGGGTATTTACATCTTTAAGCGTGGCATTTAGCTTGTTATTATTAAGGATGGCATCTATCGCTCCTCCTAGAGATTGCGTATGGAAGTCCGCATAAAGTGCTTCATCTAGCTTTGCCACACCATTTGCTACAAAATCCCCTGCAAGCTCTATGCCGGTTAGGAATTTAAGCTTTTTAAGATTGGGAATCTTCACTTCATAATTAGCATTAAATAGCATATCATTTAAGTTGATATTTGCTTGAGTTGAAGTTTGTGCTATATCAGCATTAAGGGTTGAATTTGCTACTCCTACGCCTTTATTAAGGCTAATATCTGAATGAATTGTGAAATTGGTATTAGGCATATCTAAGTCGAGCTCTTTTTTCATTACCGCATTGGTTGTTGTGCCAGTAAGGGTAAGCTTACTCTCAGTAGAAATGCCCGCATCAAAATCACTCACTTCTGTATCAAGGTCAAGATTCATAGTGGCATAACGTGGCATATATATCATCCATAAGAGCGTATCAAGGCGGAGATTCTTGATATTTGCTTGTGCGCTTTTAGGTGAGAAATCTTGCAAGGTGGCTTCATAGGTGGTATGAGAGCTTGCTATATTGGAGCTGCCTTTGATATGAAGGCTTTCCATATTGCCATTGATTTCACCTTGTGTTTCAAAAGCCCCTCTTATAGGCATACCTACTAATGGCGTGAAAGCCGAAAGGTCACTAAGTTTGACATCATAAGTTGTTTTTGTGCTTAGGTCTTTAATGAGTGTTTGCCCGCTTGAGTGGATATTACCAATATTAGCATTGAAGCTTAGGTCGTGGTTGAGCTTATCCATATCAAAAAGCGCATTGAGGGTGGTAACAAAAGTTGTTTTAGGCACATCAACGCCAAAGTCATTTTTAATCAGTGTGCTATCAACTAAGCCTTGAGCGATACTTAAAAGGGCATTGCCATTAAAATTCATATCCTTATCGCCTTTAATGTCAGCCTCAAGATTAAGCAAGCCATTTGCATATGGCTTTACCCCAGCCATTGCTAGGATTTCCTTAATTTGAGCGTCTTTAATATGAGCGATAATGGAAGTTGGGCTATATTCTTGCAAAAGTACTCTAATATCTGTAAAAGATTTTGCAATATCACTTGTTGTGTTGATTTCTATATTATTAATCGCACCCTTAGCAGTGGTGTTGATAATAAAGCTTCCTTGCAGTGGGGTATCTGCAAGCTCTCCTAATACAGATATATCTTTGGCATCAACCTTTAGGGCTAAATCAAGCGTTTGTGAAAAAAGTGAAAAATCGCCATTAAGGGTGATAAAAATTTTATCACTATGGGCAATGGCTACATCTATGCGAGAAAAACCTAGTGAAAAGGTATTGACATCAAGCTTAATGGGAGCGTATTTATCAATCTGTGATTGAATGATACTTTTTACAAGGGCATTTCCCGGAGGGGTAAAAAGCACCACCACAATAAGCACTAATAGCGCAAAAATAATGCCAATAAGCCATATAAGAAACTTTTTCATTTTATCCTCCAATTTTTAGATTTATGATATTTTGGGCATATCTAGTTGTCTATTTTTACCTGCAGCGATGATAAGCACAAGAATACTTACCACCATGAGTTTAACCCATAATGGGATAGGCACAGCCTCTCCAGCAGCGTAGCTATGCATTCCAGAGAGGTAAAAATTCACACCAAAATATGTCATAAGAATTGAGAAAAAGCCTAGCACAGAAGCAGAGGCAAAGATAAAAGGAAAGTTTTTCTTGCATACAAAGCGCAAATGCAAGATAATGGCATATACACCTATGCTAATAAGAGCCCAAGTCTCTTTAGAATCCCAGCCCCAATAGCGCCCCCATGATTCATTTGCCCATACACCACCTAAGAAATTCCCAATAGTGAGTAAAAATAAGCCCAAAATCATACTCATTTCATTTAACACGTTAAGGGAGATAATAGAGTGTGCGATATTCTCTCTTGCGCTCTCTTTAAGCGGTATTTTGGGATATTTAAGGATAAACATTAAAAGTGTAATAAGCCCTAGCATAAAGCATAATCCTAAGAATCCATAACTTGCTGTAATGACTGATACATGGATATTAAGCCAATATGATTTAAGCACGGGCACAAGATTCCCAATTTGTGGGTCCATAGAGCCAAGATGAGCCACAAAAAGCGTAATACCTGATAAAAAGCTTGCTGCACATAAGGCGAGATTAGAATGCCTAAAGAACACCACACCAGAGAGAATCGCCGCCCATGCGATATAAAGCATAGATTCATAGGCATTGCTCCAAGGGGCATGCCCGCCTACATACCAACGTAATCCCAAGGCAGCACTATGGAGGATAAAGAGCCCGAGTAAGAGGACATAAAATACCTTGTGCAAGAATGGCTTAAGGGGTTTGTTTTTGATAATGCTACTTAAGACAATGATAAAAAGCACAAGGCTTATAAGAATATAGGGGTAGATAAGTTGGCTAAATGGATTATAGGTATTTAGCATAATCTCCCAATATATCTTTGTTTTTGATATATTCGTGGAGCCGGCATTTGCTTGCTGGTAGTCGTGTATTTCTTGCACCGCTTGGATGGCTTCTTCCCATTGCTCTGCTTCTAGCCCTTGCTGCATACCCTCTGCGAAATGTTTATAAATAGTGAGAAGTTGCATAGCTTTATTCATATCAGCTTGTGCTACTGCAGAGCTTACTGCCTCAAGCGGGTAGAGCCATTTGCCACTCTCTAGCTTGCTATCAGGGAAGATTCTTAGCACCTGCCCTGTGTAAATGAGAAAGGCATAATTAATACGTTCATCTACACTAATAATATCTTTTTCAAAAGTATTGCGTGAGGCGGGGTTTTTAAGATTCGCTTCTTCGACATAATTGTGCAAAAGATATTGCCCATTGACAAATACATCACTATAGGCGATATATTTTTGACTTGGGTCTATACCTAGAATCTCCCTAAGTTTGGGACTTTTAGTCGCTATCATTTGGATATTCTGCCACTCTTGTGGATAAAAAATCATACCTAAAAACATTTGTGTGGGTGTGAGGTTTAAAAATGTATTTTTTTGCGTGATTTTATGGATATATTCACTTGCTAGTGTATGAATAGGCTTGGTGCGCCCGCCAAAGTCTTGCACAAGGAGTTTATCAAATGCAAGTGAGAGAGAGGTAGCACTTTTTAGGGCTTTTACCATGGAGGGTATGTCCATGGATGGCATATCAATAGATGGTGTGTTTTGGAGTGTTTCTTGCTCTTCTGGGAGGTCTTGTAGCTCTTGTGTGGCATACAGGGGCACGTTTAGGCTTAAAGCGATAAAAAGAGTGAGGGCGAAGAATTGTTGGGTTTTTAAGAATCTCCCCAATGTCTGAAAACGTCCATTTTTATCAAAAAGTAGCCATATCACGCCTAAAATAAGCATAGCATAGCCTAAATATGTGGGGTTTTTGCCCGGGTCATTATTAACAGAGAGGATACTTCCTTGCTCATCGGGGTGATATGAAGATTGGAAAAAGCGATAACCGCCATAATCAAGGACATGATTCATATAGATTCTAAAAGGCATTTGAACATTATTGCTTGGATCTAGCACTTCTACCTCTGAGGCATAAGAAGCCGGAGAATGTGAGCCGGGATAACGTTCAAGCTCAAATTTATCAAGCTTAATATTAAAGGGCAGGCTGATTTTATCCACACCCCATGCGAGAAAGATTTTATAGCCATTGCTCTCAAGTATAGTGATACTCTCTTTTGTAGGGGCTTCATCACCATTTCTTATAATCTGTGTTTCAAAGCTTTGGTCTAAAAATGCAATATCAGTATGGAGTATAAATCGATCTTTGCTCATACCCTCTATTTCAAGCTCTTTAGTGTAAATGTTTAAAGCCTTATCGTTAAAAAAGTAGAATGTGCTATGAATGCCTTTGTTGATATTTTCATCAATATAAGTGGGGATTTGCTTATATTGGACATTGCCTTGTGGGTCTTTTACTTGGATAAAAATATAATGCTCATTGGTGCTAATGAGGTTTGAGCTCTCTCCCTCGCGCAAATTCATAATGCCCTCAAATCCATAATGGCGCGTAATGCCCGCCCCTAAAATGATAATAATAAATGAGGCATGCAGTAGCAAGGAGGCATACTTCTTCCTTTGCCATGCCTTAGAGGTGATAAAGCAGCCCACCAAGCAGGCTGCTAGCCATATATGCAACACTTCAAACCACAAGCTATCATATACCCAATAGCGCGCTGATATAGTGCCATGGAATTTCTCAATAAATGTCGCCACAGCACAAGCAGATGCGTATATGGCGACTAATACAAGGGCGGTTTTCACCTCACAAAAGAGTGCTTTTAGAATCTTCATAAGAGCGCTCCATTGATGTGAGTAGCGATTTCTTCTTCACTTTTACCCTTCCATTCCCCACTTGCCATATATGCTAAGAGTTTTTGCATAGTCTCTGGTGGGAGATAGCCGGGTAATTCATAAATACTTTTACCTTGTGCATTAATGAAAATAAGGCTAGGTGTGGGGCGCATAGGGGATTTGACATATAATTCCATAAGTTCGGGGGTATTGGCTTCTTGCGTGTCCTCACCTATAGAGAGAATATGTTTTTTGTTATAGCTTACATTAATGTAATAGGGCAAAAAATGCTCTTGCAGCATAGATTTGAGAGTGCTATTTGCCTTAATGTCATCTTTGAGTTTATCGCAATAGGGGCAGTTATTTTTGCCAAAGATAAAGAGTGTGAGCTTATTGTCTTTTTGCGTGTAGAGATGTTTTGTGTCTAAAAATACATCTTCTAGCCCCGCATAACTTGATTTGTCGATATTTTCAGCCTGTGTGATAAGATGTGTTTTATCTTTTGAATCGCTAGATAGCTTCACCTCTTCTTCTTGTGAGCAACCACAAAGGAGCAAACCTATAGCCCCAAGCATTAAGATTATCTTCATTTTTCCTCCTTTTGCTCTATGATAGAGATAATGGTTTCAACAAAGTGTATATCATCATTAAAGCATTTGCATACGCGATACTCTGGCACATTGAGCGTGCGTGCGAGATTTGCATAGAGGATTTTAAGCTCATAGTCCGTTTCAGAATTATCAAGACTAAAAGAGAGTGGAAATACAATGATTTTATCTCTTCTATAATATGTAATACTCTCTTTTGTGCTTGGTTCAAGCCATTTCATATTGCCTACTTTAGATTGATACGCAAGGGCGACTTTTTTAAATACCATACCATTTTTGTGGAGGGCAGATTCTAAGGCGAGCTTGTTTTCTTTGCATTGTTGCTCATATGGGTCGCCCTCATCTATGCGAGATTGAGGCAGGCTATGGGCTGAAAGGAGAAGTATAAAATCCCCTGCCTTATCATCTCCCAACGTCTCTTTTATGCTGCGCACAATGCACTCGATATAGCCAGCATGGGTATGGAAATGAGAGATTTCTTGTAGTTTGGGAGTAAAGGAGAGTTTGCTTAATGCCGCCTTCGCATCAAGCAGGGAAGAGTAGATAGTAGAGTAGGAAAATTGCGGGTATAGGCTAAAAAGGATAAGAGAATTGATATTTTGGCTTTGTAATGCTTTTAGCACATCATAAGCAAATGGCGGCGTATAGCGCATAGCATATGTATAAAGACGTTTGTTATCTTGGACGTTTAGTTTATTGATGAGGTTAAAAGTATGGGCAGTGAGTGGGGATTTACCCCCGATAGCTTGGTAATTTTTTTTTGTATCTTCAAGTCGTTTATGTGTAATAAAGCTTGCTAGCATTTTGCGTATGAAGTTATTTTTGATTCCTAAAATGAGGGGGTCGTTGAACATATTTTTTAAAAAGCTTTCCACCTCAAATATGCTATTTGGAGCACCCATATTAAGTAAAACAACCGCCTGTGATTTGATGGGAAATCCTTTTTAGGTTAAAAATTTTAAGTGATAATAAAATACTAAAGTTAATCATCATTCTAAAGTAACTAAGGAGAAAATATGCAGGCATTTGATTCAGCGATTTTGCAGGAAACCTTTATAAGCTTACTTCAATATCACAAGATTTTTGCCTATTTTTTTGCCATTCCTTTTATCCTTAATCTCTTAGTGCTCTTTTTTGCTTCTGCCAATCTTGTATCGATGAATAAAAAAATATACTTTATAGCCCCTATTACATTTTTTCTCCTCTCTGTAAGTGTGTTAAGTGGGGTAAATTTATGGGTTTTTGGGCATATTGCCTTGCATTTTGGGCTTATTATGATGATAACATTTTGCATTTTTGTATTGGTGGGCGAGATTTTCCGCATAAAGATTCTTAAAGTTGCTAGACGCACAAATTTTGCAGCTATGCAGAGCTACATTCGATTTTGCAAGGCTTTATATATAGCGGATTTGGTGTTTTTCGTCTGCTTGCTTTGGTTAGCATAATGCAGTTTTTATATCATCAACACGCAGGAGATAGGCTTTTATATATAGAAAAAGAGGATTTTACTTATATATGTAAAGCCCGACGCCTTAAGGAGGGAGATAGGCTAGCCTTGCGTAATTTAAATGATATGTACTTATATAGTTATGAAATAACGCAAATGCAAAAAAAAGGTGCTGCCTTAACTTTATTGCATAAAGTCCAAACTCCATGCCAAGTTTATAATAATCTGCATTTGTTATGGGCAGTGGTTGAGCCAAAGGTAGTTGAAAAAGCTCTCCCTATGCTAAATGAGCTAGGAATTGCTGCTATTAGCTTTTTTTATGCGCAGTTTTCACAAGGGCATTTTAAACTCTCTTTAGAGCGAATGTATAAGATTCTTATCCAATCATGCCAGCAGTGTGGACGTAGCTCGTTGATGAGGCTTGAGGTGTATAAAGACTTTGATGCTATATGTAGCCAATACATGCCCTTTTATGCCTTTGATTTTGGTGGGGAGGATATAAGGGAGATTCTATCCCCTGTGTGTGTGCAAACAGATGTGAGGATTATGGTAGGTCCTGAGGGGGGTTTTAGTGCGAGTGAGAGGGCTAAATTTAAGCAAAGTATTAGTTTAGGGGATGATTTAATTTTACGCAGTGAGAGTGCATGTGTGTTGCTTGCGAGTATATTTAGGGTATGGCATGGTAGCCAGAAAGGATTGGTATGAAAATAGGCATTATAGGTTTAGGACTTATGGGAGGCTCTATGGGCTTGGCTTTAAAGGATTTATCTCAAGTGCATAATGAGCCCATTCATAGAATCTTAGGGTATGACAATAATCCTCTGCATGCCCAGCAAGCTTTAAATTTAGGCTTAGTTGATGAATGTGTGGAGTTAAGTGAGATTTGGCAATGTGATGTGGTGTTTTTAAGCGTGCCTGTGAGTGGCATTGTAGAGCTCATACATAGCCTTAGCCCTGATATGCTGCAATCAAATATCACACTTATTGATTTAGGCGGGGCTAAGGTGGAGATTCTTAAAAGTATCCCCTCATGGCTTAGGCAGTCTTTTGTGGGGGCACACCCTATGTGCGGGACAGAATTTTTTGGTCCAAGTGCTGCCTTTGGTGAGCTTTATAGGAACAATATCGTTATTCTTGCTGATGTGGAGCAAAGTGGGAGCTATCAGGTTGAGGTAGCAAAGGATATTTTTATAGGCATTGGTATGAAGATTCTTAAAATGAGCTCAAATGAACACGATAAGCATATCGCACTTATTTCGCATATGCCTCATATTATGAGCTATGCCCTAGCCAATGCCACACTCTCCCAAGAAGATCCTCAAACGATCCTTGCCCTTGTGGGAGGAGGGTTTCGCTCTATGAGTAGGCTCTCTAAAAGTTCTCCGCAGATGTGGAAAGATATATTTAAGCAAAATAAGCAAAATGTCCTTGAAGCGATGAGCTATTTTCAAGAGAAGTTTGATTTGGCGAGATCTTTGCTAGAGCATGATGATTGGGATGGTTTAGAGGAGTTTATGGCACGTGCAAATACCTTGCAGAAGTTCTTATAACATTTTGAGAATCTTTCTAGCAATGCACATTCATATTTCAGAATCTAGTTATTTGGATTGTTAGAAACTTTTAATATAATCGTGCTTTATGCTGCGTAGGGGACTAAGGGATTTATGAAAATAAGGCAAATCTGTTTCTACATTATTTTATGCTCTCATATTCTATGGGCTAGAGAGATTAGTGCGGTGAGATATGAGGGCTTGAGTGCGATTTCAAATGTGCTTGCCGATGAGATTGTGCAGATTAAAGCAGGCGATGAGCTTGTAGTGAGTAAAGTTGATAAGGCAGTGCGAGCTCTTTACTCACAGGGGTATTTTGAAGATGTGTATGCAAGCTTTGAGCAAGGTGTGCTGACTTTTCATGTGGTGCAAAAGCCTAAGGTTGCTAGTGTGGAGATTAAGGGCTATGGAAGTGAGCAAGAGAAAGAAACGCTTTATTCTCAAATTGGTATTAAAAAGGGTGATAGCTATGATGAGACAAAGCTTGTGCGTGCAAAGACTATCATACGCACCATCTTAGAATATCAGGGCTATTATGGCACGGTTGTAGAATCAGATATAGTCAAAGTGGGCAGCGATAGTGCATACGCGATTACTTTTAATGTCAATCAAGGCGAAAATATCATTATCAAAAATGCGATGTATGATGGCAGGCAGAAAGTCAAAGTGAAGGATTTAGAGCAATTAAGTGCCAATAAGCAGAGGCAATTTATGGGGTGGCTATGGGGGCGCAATGATGGTAAGCTTAAACTCGCAGATTTAGAATATGATAATGCAAGAATTCAAGATGTCTATATGCGTAAAGGATTTTTAGATGCTAGTGTCTCTCAAGCCCTTTTAGATGCGGATTTTAATGACTATAGTGCAAATCTATATTATAAAATTACAGAAGGGGAACGCTATAAGGTATCTGGAATTCAGATTGTTTTGCATGTGCCTGTGATTGAAGAAAGTGAGTTGCGTAAGGCTCTCAAGGTCAAAAAGGGCGAATATTTTAATATCGAAGATGTGCGCGCTGATATAGAAACCATACGGCAAAAGATAGCCGATTTGGGCTATGCCTTTACGCGTGTGAGTCCGGATTTAGATAAAGATGTTTCAACGTCAGAAGTAAAAGTCATTTATTTAATACAAGTCGGGCAGAAAGTTAAAATTCATGACGTGATTATTTCGGGGAATTCCCGCACAGCAGATAGAATCATACGGCGCGAGCTGCTTTTAGCCCCGGGAGATACCTATAAACTTTCATATTTAAGAGAATCTGAAAATGCCTTGAAGAGATTGGGGTATTTTGGCAAAGTGCAGATTGATGAGAGGCGCGTGAGTGAGAATGCTATGGATTTGCTTGTGAGTGTCGAGGAATCTCGCACGGGCGAATTGATGTTTGGGCTAGGATATGGGAGTTATGATAAACTCATGGTCAATGCTTCCATACGCGAGCGCAATCTCTTTGGTACAGGGCAAAGTGGGCAAATTTATGCAGATTGGAGTTATCGCCGACAATTAGTGAATCTCACCCTTAGCAATCCTCGCGTGCTAGATTCTAAATATAGTGCGTCTTTAAGCGTGTTTCACTCGCTTTATTGGAACTGGGATTATAGGGAGCAAACTACCGGTGGCACGATAACAGCGGGGCGATTACTTACCAATACCTTGCGTGCCTCACTTGGCTATACCCTCTCTACTACGCGTGTATTGGACTTTTATGATAGCACTTTGCAATTTCTTTATAGAGATTATTTGACGATCGATAGACCGCTTAAATCTGCCATTAGCCCGAGTCTTTATTTTGACAACACTGATGACTACTATTTTCCTAAAAATGGGGCTATTATCTCTGCATATGTCGAGTATGCGGGGCTTGGTGGAGATGAGAAATATACGAAATTTTATGGAAAAATGGCACTTTATTATCATCTTAAGTCATTTTTGGGCATTGATTTAATCGCGCGTTATAAGACGCAAGGCGGGGCTATTTTATCAAATGGCTATGTGCCCATTACTTCAAAATTCTACATGGGGGGGATTTCAAGTGTGAGAGGCTATCAAGTAAGCTCACTTACACCTAGAGACCCCACAGGGATTATTCGTATTGGTGGGAATTATATGATGACACATTCTGCAGAGCTAAGTTATGGAATCTTAGAGAAAGCTCAAATGCGTTTAGCCCTCTTTGTGGATTATGGTATGATTGGCACAGATAGCTTGAGTGAGACCACTCGCTCATCATGGGGCTTTGCTATTGAGTGGATAAGCCCTATGGGTCCTATTGTGCTAGTCTTCCCTCAACCTATTGATCCCCAGCCCGGTGATAGGACATCACGTTTTGAATTTACAATGGGGACGAGATTTTAGACAAGGAGTATATATGAGTGATTTACAGGGCGCATTAAGCACATCTTCAGAGCAGTATCAAAATATACAACGCGTGAGTGATAAAGAAATTTTAGATTTAATGCGTTATGGGGATTTGCGTGAGCTTGGACGTATGGCAAATGCCATAAAAGCCAAACTTCACCCTGAAAATATCACTACTTTTATTATTGATAGGAATATTAACTATACCAATATTTGTTGGGTAGATTGCAAATTTTGTGCATTTAAACGTAGAATAGGTGAAGAGGGCATATATATTTTAAGCTTTGAAGAAATTGATAAAAAAATTGATGAGCTTTTAGAGATTGGTGGGACGCAAATTCTCTTTCAAGGAGGGGTACATCCTAAATTAAAGATTGAATGGTATGAGGAGCTTGTCTCACATATCGCACAAAAGTATCCTATGATTACCATTCATGGATTTTCTGCCATTGAGGTAAATTATATTGCTAAGGTTTCTAAGATCTCTATCCCTGAGGTTTTAAAGCGTCTTCAAGCAGCGGGACTATCTTCTATCCCGGGTGCAGGGGCAGAAATTTTAAGTGATAGGGTAAGGGATATTATCGCCCCTAAAAAACTTGATACAAAAGAATGGCTAGAAGTGCATAGAGAAGCCCATCGCATAGGTATGAAAAGCACAGCTACGATGATGTTTGGCAGTGTGGAGAGTGATGAAGATATTCTCGCTCATTGGAGGGTTTTGCGTGATTTGCAAGATGAATTTGGTGGATTTAGAGCATTTATTTTGTGGAGCTTTCAGCCTGATAACACACCTTTACAAAAAGAAATGCCTCATATCCATAAAGCCTCATCAAATCGCTATTTACGGCTTTTGGCATGTAGTAGAATCTATCTTGATAATTTTAAGAATATACAAAGTAGTTGGGTTACACAAGGCTCGCATATAGGGCAGTTGGCATTGCTTTTTGGGGCAAATGATTTAGGAAGCACGATGATGGAAGAAAATGTCGTATCAAGTGCGGGAGTGTGTAACTCAATGAATGCCCAAGAAATGATAGCCCTTATTAAGGATATTGGCAGTTATCCTGCAAAGCGCAATACAGCTTATGAAATTTTGGAGCGATATGAATGAGAGTTTTTTTGAGCTTAATGATAATGGCGATATTAGGAGGCAGTATGAATGCACAAGATAAAGACAAAGTAGAGGCGGATTTTATAACAATCAATGATGTGGCTGTGCCGCTTATCTTTGAAGAGAGTAAGAATCTTCCAATAGGGAATCTACAGCTAGTCTTTGTAGGCGGAAGCGCTGATGGTGAGATAGCAGGGCTAGGAGCGATGAGTGCTAATATGCTTAATGAGGGCACTAAGGGGCTAGGCAATGTAGGATTTGCCCAAAAGCTAGAGAGTAAGGCTATTAGCTTGCAAGCAAGTGTGGGGCTACAAACGCTAAGTCTTAGCCTCTCTTATCTTAAGGAATTTGAGCATAATGCTTTTGAGTTTTTAGGTATGCTTTTAGATGATCCAAACCTCACAATGGAATCCTTAGAGAAAATCAAAATGCTTAGCCTAAGTAAGTTAGCTCGTGCCCAGAGCGATTTTGATGATGTAGCACAGAAAAATCTAAATAAAATCCTTTTTAAAGGCACACCTTTAGCTATTCCACTTATTGGGGATAAACAAAGTATAGAATCTATCAGACTTGAAGATATAGAGGCATTTTTAAAACGTAATCTTGTGCTAAATCGTTTGATTATCGTAGCAGGCGGTGATATGCAAGAGGAGAAACTTAAAAAGGAACTTACAACCCTTTTAGAACATTTGCCCAAAGGAGAGGCAAAAGCACGCTTGCATTTTGAAGCCTCAAGAGATGCAGATTCTATTGTGATACAAAAACCAACAGAACAGGCTTTTATATATTTTGGCGCACCCTTTGATGTGGGAGATAAAGAGAAAAATTATATGGCTAAGGTGATGGGCTTTATACTTGGCGCCTCGGGCTTTGGCTCGCGCATATTGGAAGAAGTGCGTGTAAAGAGAGGTTTGGCATATTCTGCTTCAATGCGTATTAATGTTTCAGGCAGTGCAAACTATGCGAGCGGATATTTGCAAACAAAGCTTGAAAGTAAAGATGAGGCAATAAAAGTTGTTAAAGAGGTGGTGAATGATTTTATCACCAATGGCGCAAAAGATGAGGAGCTTCAAGCGGCTAAAGCCTTTTTGTTAGGGAGTGAGCCATTGCTGGAAGAAACACTTGCTTCCCGCTTGAGCGCGAAATTTGTCAATTATTTTCAAGGCTTGCCTTTAGATAATCGTAAAAGAGAGTTAGCACTCATTAAGGATTTAAGTTTGGAGGCATTAAATGCATACATTAAATCACATAAAGAAGTCTTGCAGATGAGCTTTGCTATAGTGGAGGCGACTTCGCCAAACTGATTTGCTCTAAGGCTTCAATTACCCTTAATACATGTGCCTTGTCATTTTTGACTTCTTTTGTATGCCCTAGAATGTAGTGCCCAAAGTAAGCTATAGAGTTATCGAGTGCTAGGTTATGGGGTAAAGTAGGGCAGAATTGCACCCCAAGCTTGTATTCAACCATTTTTTTATAGAGATTTGTTTTATCAAATGTATTTTTTATCACTACGCCTGTATCAAAAATGGTGATTTTGTCTCTTTTTGTTTCATCATAAATGGCTGTTTTTTTACTCCCTCCAATAATCATTTCGCGCACCTTAATGGGGCTAAGCCATGAGAGATTAAGCGTGATGATAATGCCATTTTTAAGGGATAGGTTGATGTTTGCTAGGGCGTCATTAGGATAGTCAAGGTACTTAGCCCCAAAGGTAGAGACCTCCTCAATCTCAAGCCCCACAAGATAGTCAATAATGCTTAGATCATGGATGGCTAAATCCCAAATCACATCAACATTGCTTTGAAATAAGCCTAAATTAATGCGCCTTGCATTGATATAGACAATTTCCCCAAAGCTTTGTATATGTGCTTTAAGATAAGCTATGGCAGGTGAGTGTAAAAATATATGATCGCAATAAAGTTTTACATTTTGTGAATCTGCTAGGTCATAGAGGTATCTTGCCTGCGCGCTTTGTGTCGTAAGGGGCTTTTCTACAAACGTATGCTTGCTAGATTCTAAAGCGGCTTTGGCAAGGTGATAGTGCGTATGCGGGGGAGTGATAATAAAAACTGCTTGGATACTTTTGTCTAATAAAATCGCCTCATAGCTCTCATAGCTTTTAAGGGCATAAGTTTGGGTAGCTTCAAGTTGTGCTTGTTTGTCATTATCATAAATAGTCATAAGCTTAAAATCAGTGCTATTATGCAGAGCTTTGGCGACATTACGACCCCAATATCCATAGCCAATGAGAGCACACTTGAGTAGCTTTGCCATTTTATGTCCTATAAAATTTCTTGCAAAATTTTTGCTATCTTAGAATATAGAGGCTTAAAAAAGCATTTACATTGAGAGTAAATATAGCACTCAAATGCGATAGTTTGGTAGATTTGCAAATCTTAGCAGACAAGGAAGAGGGGAGATGGCTTTTCATATTTAGTCCCCTAAGGAGGAGAATTTCTACCCGAAGCACTAGATGGCTCCAATAGAGATTCTTAGGGCTTTACAAGCCCTAAGACATAACAAAAAGGGCAGAGTCGTTAGTGATTCAAATAGAGATATTTTGCAAAAGGCTCAATATGGCAATTTGGTCATAAGAATTCGAGTTGGCATTTTTAAGCTTTGTAGAGAATCTTAGCCATATCTTGCAGGATAAAGGAATAGAAGTGTCTTAGCGGTTTATCGATTATGGTAGAATCTAGCGTGAAATAATGGAGTGAGTGATGATAGAAATAAATAGGGAATGTATCTTGCAAGCTAGTGCTAAGCTTAAAGCGCGTAAAGGTATGATTGATTTTGATACCCTAGGGCGTACATTGAGCTATAGTCCTTATATGCCTCGCATTAAAAGGGAATTTTTCATTCGCACAGAACTGCGGAATATGCCTAAGGTGATTCATACATATTCCATTGCAAATTCATCGCAGCACACCCCCTTGCTTTATGCTTGTGCTAAAGAGAATCCCAATAAAGAGCCTCATGCGTATATGCTTGATTTGTCTGCGCAATATGCACAAAATCAAGATGAGGAGTGTATGAGTCATTTAGAGCCCATCTCTCTTTTACGTCGCCATAGCACATTGCCTATCATACATGCAGATATTTTCCTTGATGTATATCAGGTTTTAGAATCTGCCCTTTTTGGCGCAGATATGCTTTTTATGCCCATTGCTCCACTTGATGGCAAGGACTTTAAGCAGCTTTTAGATTTTGCAAGGCGATTAGAGCTTGATGTATTTGTGTTTATAAGGGATAAAGATGAGCTTAAAAGAGCAATTTTTAATGGCGCAGATATGCTTTTTATCCTGCAAGAAAACTTTAGCGAACTTTTAAGCCTTGTGCCAAATACTCAGGTAATTGCCACGAATGCCAGCGATGAATATGGCGTCGATGTATGGGTAAGAGATGAGAGCGATAAGGTTAATAAGGTTAAGCTAAACTTAAAGAATCTTTAGCTAAAAGATAAGATTTTATTTAAATCAATGTTGGAGTACAAAATGGCTTTAATGATAAATAATGAATGTATTGCATGTGATGCATGTGCTGAAGAATGCCCTAATAGTGCGATTGAGGAGGGAGACCCTATATATAGCATTGATCCGGATATTTGTACAGAATGTGTGGGGAGCTATGATGAGCCAAGTTGCCTCTCGGTATGCCCCGTAGATGCTATTGTGCCAGATCCTGATAATATTGAGAGTATTGAAGAATTAAAATATAAGTTTGAAACCCTTCAAAGAGGGGAATAATGGCGAAAATTACATCAGTTATTGATATTGGTTCAAACTCTGTACGTATGGCGATTTTTCGCAAAACTTCGCGTTTTGCATTTCATCTTATTTATGAAGTAAAGTCAAAAGTGCGTATCTCGGAGGGGTGTTATGAATCTGGAGGGGTTCTTGGTGAGGTGCCTATGGAGCGAGCCATTTGTGCGCTTAAAGAATTTGTGCAAATTGCTAAAGCCCATAAGAGTCGTAAGATTTTCTGCGTAGCTACATCTGCATTACGTGATGCGCCTAATGCAAAAGTATTTTTAGAGAGAGCACGGAGAGAATGTGCCCTCTCTGTGAAAGTGATTGATGGAAAAAAAGAGGCACTTTATGGAGGGATAGCATGTGCTAATCTCTTGCACTATAAAGATGGCATTACTATGGATATAGGCGGAGGAAGTACGGAATGTGCTTTGATTGAAGATGGCAAGATAATTGATCTCATTTCTCTTAATATTGGCACCATTCGGCTAAAAGAGCTTTTTTTTGATAAGGAAGATAATATAGAGGGGGCTATTGGCTTTATCCAAGAGCAGCTAAAAGATATTCCGCAGCATTTTAAACATCATCGTGTATTTGGCGTGGGAGGCACGATACGGGCACTTTCAAAAATGATTATGAAGTATAAAAGGTATCCCATTGAAGAGGTGCATGGCTATGAGGTAGATGTTATGCAGAATCTCAAGTTTTTTGAAAAGATTTCGCATTCTTCGCTTGATAAACTCCAAGAAATGGGCGTACCGCAAGATAGAATCGATAACATTCGCAGCGGGGCGCTTATTTTGCAAATGTTTCTTATGCATTTTGGTACAAAAGAGATTGTTACAAGTGGCGTGGGTGTGCGAGAGGGCGTGTATTTGAGTGATTTATTACGTGGGCATAAGAATACTTTCCCTAAAGCATTTAATCCCTCCATTAGCGCGATAGAAGATCGCTTTATGCTTGATAAACGATATGCAGAAATGACCCGCAAAGAATCTTTAAAAATTTTTGATGCACTTTTTCCTATGCACAAGCTTGATGAGCAATGTAAAAAGTTGCTTCATACCGCTTCGTATCTCTCAAGTATTGGAAGGATTCTAAATTTTTATAATGCCTCCTATCATGGCTCATACTTCTTATTAAATGCTTTGGAATATGGCTTTTCACATGCAGAACGTATGAGTATTTGCTTACTTGTAGAATATAGCGGCAAGAAGATTCCCCAAGATGAAAGCATCAGGGGCATAAGCGATATGATGCCAAAACTCTTAAGTTTGCAGTGGTTAAGCTTTATGCTAGCTTTGAGCGAGACGCTTTGCCGAAGTGAGGGGAATGTGCAGATACGTTATGAATATCTCAAATCAAAGACACTAAAGATTTATACCACAGCAGATTTGTATTTGGCTAGAGAGAATATCATAAAGCTTCATAAGCCAGAGCCTCTAAATATTGAGTTTATCAAGGCTTTTTAAGAGTAAGAAGTATATGTCAGCACCGATAAAGATCGCGCTTTTACGACTTTCAAGTCTTGGTGATGTGATTGTTGGGGCATGCGTATTGCCTGCTTTAAGGGCGCATTTGGAGCAGAAGTATCCGCAAGGTGTGCATTTAAGCTGGATTGTAGATAGTGCTTTTGGCGCAGTGCTGGAAGATAGCCCATGCATTGATAAGCTTATTTATATAGATCTCAAAAAAGGCGGGCTTAGAGCAGTCCCTCGCATAATGGCTCTATTGCGTTCTTTAGGGTGCTATCATAAGCTTATTGATATGCAGGGTTTAGTGAAGTCAGCCCTATGTGGGGCGATGATTTGCAAAGATGAATTTTGGGGATTTGCTAGAGATTCTATAAAAGAACCCCTCGGGAGTGTGTGCTACACGCATAAGGTGCATATCCCCTACAAGGAGCATATTTTAAAACGTAATTTTGCACTCATAAACACTGCATTTGAGATAGGAGAATATGATGAAAAAGGCTTTTATGCCAATCGTGCTAAGGCTTTTGGAGTAAGTGCAAAGTCGCAAATACAAGTAGAGGGAGTGTTGAAGCAAGCTTTTGGCTCGGCGCAAGATAATAAAGAGACGCTGCTATTAGTGCTTGAAGCGAGTTTAGAATCAAAAAGTTATCCTGTAGATTTATTTGTTCAAGTCATTACGCAGCTCTTAGATTCTCGCTCCAATGCGCAGATTTTGCTTCTGCAGCATAGTAGTAATAAAGCATGGCGTATCAAAGAGCATTTTAGCACGCAAGATAGGGTATTTGTGCTGCCAATTCTTTCAATGGATTGCCTAAAAGCTCTTATGCAAAGGGTGCATTTGGTGATTGGCGGAGATACGGGTGTTACGCACTTAGCATGGGCTATGCAAAGAGCTTCCCTTACGCTTTATGGCAATACCGCCCCTGAACGTTTCGCGCTTAATAGCCCATACAATCAGTTTTTATGCGGGAGTGAAAAGCCAAGTTATCAAAAGAGCGATTTTTCTATTAGCAACATTACGCCAGAGGCTATTTGTATGAGTGCAAATACATTATTAGATTCTATAAGAGGATAGGCAATGAATATATGGGCAAAGCTTGTTTGGGTTATAGCTAATAGTATGGGCTTTTGCCTTGCTAAAATGCCTCATCGGCTTTTTGTGGGGCATATCAAGGCTTTGGCTTTTATAATGAGGGTTTGTGATAGGAGGCGATTTAGGGACGCAAAGGCAAATTTAGACTTTGTCTATGGAGCGCAAATGAGCGAAGAAGAAAAAAAGCATATTATTAAAACTTGCTATGAGAATTTTGCCTTTGTGCTATTAGAGACAATAAGGGCGGTATTTATCCCTTTAGAGAAGCATACGCAGAGATTTTCTTTTGTTGATGAGCATTACTTTTTAGATACTTTGAAGCACGATAATGGCGCGGTTGTTATTTCCGCACATTATGGGTATTGGGAGGCGATTGCAAATGTCCTACCCCCGCGCTATGCGTTTTGCAATATGGCTTCTTTAGGGCGATTAACGCCATTTGATGCGATTAATCAGATGATTATTGCACGTAGAGAGGCACAAAATGTAAAATTTATTGATAAGCGGGGAGCTTTCAAGCATTTACTCAAGCTTTATAGCAAGGATAATGCAGTTGCTGGTATTTTGGTTGATCAGAATATTTCAGAAAATGAGGGTGTGTGGATTGAATTTTTTGGCAAGAGGGCTACACATACTACTATTGCCTCTGTGCTTTCAAGACGTTTTGGCGTAGGCATTGTGCCATTGATAATTAGCATTAATGAAGACTATAAAAGCTTTGAAGTGCGCTATTATCCACCTATTTATTGCACAAAAAGCAAAGATAGTATAGCTGATATACTTGAGGCGACACAAGCCCAAGCGAATGTGATAGAAAATGTGATAAGAAACAAGCCCAAAGATTGGTTTTGGTTTCATAAACGTTGGAAGTCAGCCTACAGAGACATTTACACCCCTTAAGCCCCATTTAAGCTTCAAATATGTAATATTTCATTCCCATTTGATTGGGCTTCTGGTTTCTTCTTTTGGTTAGGTTTCATTAATT